>PLEM01000128.1 GCA_003137035.1 Bryobacterales bacterium
CGTCCTTGCGCGCGCTTCCGTTAAACGCGATGACTTTCATGAGGAACAGAATAGCGCACACGGCGCGGGTGGATCAGATACGCGGAGGCCGGTGTCCGGCGACCCGACGCTGCAAAACGGGCGAGTTTCGGGACGCCCCGCGGCCCCTGTAGCGGCAGGCCCGCGCGGCACGGTTCGAGGCCACCGGCGCCCGACACATAGTCTGTGTGCACGTATTATGTGGATGTGAACGTGACTCTCGCCATCGACGAGCAGCTCATCCGCGAAGCGAGGCGCCGCGCCGAGGCCATGGGAACGAGCGTGAACCAGCTTGTGCGGCAGTACCTGGAGCAGTTTGTGGAAAACGGCGACTCGAATGCCGACGCCTCGGAGTTCGAGCGGCTCTCCCGTGCCGCCCGGAGCAACTCGGCCGGCTGGAAGTTCAACCGCGACGAACTGCACCAGCGACCATGAACGGTCTCGCCTTCTTCGACACCAATGTGTTGGTGTACGCCGGCGATGCGTCGTCGCCGGAGCTGGCGCAGCGGAAAGTGGAGGTTCTGGCCCGCGCCCGGGTGGTTCGTTTTGAGCCGGGCGATGTCATCGCGGCGATCGAATTGCGCCGGCTGACGCGGATTTCGTTTTGGGACGCCTCGATCGTCCACGCAGCGCGGTCCGTGGGTGTGCAGGCGCTCTACAGCGACGACCTTCAGCCCGGAGCCGTCTTGGGTGGGGTGCGCGCGGTCAATCCATTTGCGGCATAGAGATTCCCAGCCAGCGCATAGCTTGTGCTGCGCCCGCCCCCGGGGTTCCGGACGAGAATGCCGCCTTCGACGAGTGCCAGAATGTCACGCAGCGCGGTGTCCTGGGAGCACTTGCCGAGCTGCGCATACTTGGAGGTCGTCAGCTTGCCTTCGAAGCCATTCAGGAGACGGTTGAGCACAAGGCGCTGACGCGCGTTGAGAGCGACACCAGCGACGGCTTCCCAAAAGCGCGCCTTGGCGAGGACCGCGCCAAGAACGGTCTGTGCACCGTCGATGGCGCGACCCAGACAACCGAGAAACCACTGCATCCAGGAGGTGACGTCCATCGATCCTTTCTGCGTCCGCTCAAGGATGTCGTAATAGGCGGCGCGCTCCTCCCGGATCTGTGCCGACATACTGTAGAAGCGTTGCGGGCTGTTTTCGGAGCGCGCCAGCGCCATGTCGGCGATCGCACGCGCAATTCGGCCGTTGCCATCCTCGAAGGGGTGGATGGTCACGAACCAGAGATGCGCCAGCCCTGCTTTCAAGACCGGATCGATGTCTGCCTTTGCGTGGAACCAGTCCAGGAATGCCTTCATTTCCCCGGCGAGGCGTCTCGCTGCCGGCGCTTGGAAATGGACGTGCTCCTGGCCAACCGGCCCGGAAACGACCTCCATAGGGCCGGTGCTGTCTTCGCGCCAGGCCCCCACCCCGATCTTGTTCATGCCGCTGCGCCCGGCGGGAAAAAGAGCTGCGTGCCACGAAAACAGCCTTTCGGCGGTGAGCGACTGGTCAGAGTGGCGGGTGGCGTCGAGCATCATTTCAACGATGCCCTCGACCTGGCGGTCCCCAGGCTTCAGAGCGCCGATCTCGATGCCGAGGCGGCGCGCGAGCGAGGATCGGACCTGTTCCGTGTCCAACCTCTCCCCTTCGATCTCACTGCTCTTGAGCACGTCGGCGGTCAGGGCTTTGAGAACCGCCTCCTGGCGGAGATTGAATCCCAGGGCTTCCATGTGACCGATCAGCCGGCCCTGACGGTGGCGGACGTCAGCAAGGAGTTCGGCGAGGCTTTCCAGGTTCCACATGAACCGGGGCCAATCCTGAAGCTCGTGCAGATACATTCTCCGCATCTCCTGCGTAGATTATAGCGCGGAATCGCCGAAAGTGGAAGTATTTTCCGCATTACTGCGTAGAATAGGCCGCGTAACCGCCGCACCGGCGATCTGCGCGTCCGGTCCGTGTGTCAAGCTTCGAGCAACGCCCGGTGGGCCAGTTTTGCCAGGTTGCGCTCGAGGTCTTCGAGGCGCAGCGGCTCGGCCCCGGCCAAGGGCTGAAGGTCGCGAAGCAGCGCGGCGCGGTCGCGGGCTCCGTCGAGGAGGCGGATCAGCTCGCGCGCCAGCCGGTCCTGGATCTCGACGTCGGAATGCCGCAGCGTGGTGATCGGCGCGCCGCTGGCCGCCTGGATGCGCGCCAGCGCAAAGGCGCGCGGGCGCTCGCTCACCTCGACCGTGAACGGCGAAGCCATCGCGTGAAGCTCCACCAGCCCGGAGGCGCAGGTCCGCAGCAGCAGGTCCGGCAGGATCTCGCTGCCGCTGGGGCCCACCTCGGCCTCCAACTCTTCGAATGAAACGGCGCGCGGCCAGGCGCGCCCCAGGTACGCAATCGCCGCCTTAACGGCGGGCAGGTTGCTGCGGATCGAAGCGCCGTCGGGTGATCGGAACTCCTCGTCGGAAACCGGCGTGGCCGCGCTCGCCGCCCACAGACGCCGGACATTCTGCGCGTTCGGAGGATCTTCCACGCGCGTCTCGCGATGGCACAGCAGCGTCTGGCGGAAGCGGCGGCACTTGAGAAAGTCCAGGTACTGCTGCTTGCGAATCCGGTCGCCCTGGGCGAGCAGGCGCACCGTCTCGGCAACCTCGGCGGAGTACGCCGCCTCCTGCATGGCGGACAACTGCGCTTCGGCCACGAATTCGAGACCGTGCTCGCGCGCGTGCTCGATGAATTGATGGAAGTAGACCGGATGGTTCACCTCGGAGAGGTCGTCATGGAAGAGCACCGACGGGTCCCGCGCTGCCACCACGCGCAGTTCCTCCCGCAGCGCGGGTGAGGTGGGCTCGGCGGAGGCCAGGAACCGCACCAGCGCCGTGGCGTCTTTCAGCCGCAGCTCCGGGTCGGTGACGCCGCGCGTCTGGTACTGCATCATGTCGCGCACGATGTTCCGCAGGTGGCACCCTGGATAGGTGTTGTAGCTGACGTAAGCCACGCCGCCCGGCGCCAGCAGAGCCCGGCAGACGGCCAGCAACTTGTCGCGAACTCCCGCCGGCACCCAGGAGTAGACCCCGTGCGCAATGATGTAGTCGAACTCGCCGAAGGCCGCGGTCAGTTCCATCAGGTCGAGGTGGTGGAAGACGCAATTGCGCAGTTTCAGTTCCTCGGCCAGCGCCTGCGCCATCCGGATCGGCGCTTCGGCCAGATCGACGCCCGCCAGGCGGCTCCCCGGCAGGGCCAGCGCCATGGGAATCAGATTGACGCCGTTGCCGCAACCCAGTTCCAGCACGCGGCAGCGTTCCACCGGGGCTGGATTCATTCCGAACAGAATGGCCAGTGCCGCCGTGTGGTCGGGATGCGTCTGCGCCATGGGCTGGCTGTTGTAGAGAACCTGATCGTAGGCGAACGCCATGTTAGTTATGGATGAGCGCGACATCGCAGCGGCCGCCGCCCAGGGCGGCCAGACGGCGCTTCGGCCAGTGCAGCGCGAGCTTGTGGTAGTGGCTCGGGAACGGAGTCCGTCCCAAGGGATTCAGCGTTTGCGTGTCCCAGACGCGCAGCAGGCCGCCCGCGGTTTCGGGGTCCTCGTTCAGGCAGGCAAACTGTCCGCCGTCATGCGAAAAGGCGAACGCCGGCAGCGCGTCGGGGACCAGCGCCAGCCGCGCTTCGGCGCCCGTTTCCAGCCCAATCAGCGAGAGGTAATGCTCGCGGGCTTGACCGTCGATCATGTCGAGCGCGAGCATCCGTCCGCCTGGGGAGAGCCTGGACGGCCCGGCGCCCTCGGGGATGCGCCGCACCCACCCCGGCGCGCCCTCCGGATACGAGTACGCTCCCACATTGAAGGGGTGGAAATCCAGCGCGGCGCCCTCGATTTCGCACGTCCTGGCAATCCGCTCCCGCCCGAACAGCGCAATCCCGTTCCCACAGGCCGCCATCTCCCGGACGTCCCACCCGGGCAGGTCGAACCCCGGCGCGACGCCGCACCCCGGTAGCGGGCAACCGATCAAGCGATTGAGTCCGTCGGCGGCCACCTCCCGGCAAAGGAACACCAGCCCGTCCGGATGCTCCAGGAAACACCCGGTCTCGACGGGACGCGGCGGCTGAATCTCCCACACTAAATCCCCGGTTTCGATGTCGAAAACCCGGGCGAGGCCGCGAGACTTGGGCTGATGATCGTCTTCGTTCACACAGGCCAGGTACCGGCCGTCGGGGGATACCGCGAGGCAAGCTACGAACCCTTCGAATGAGAACCTGCGCACGGCTTTGCCGGAAAGGACCTCATACAGGGTCGGATTCCGGTGCCCGGCCACCACGTAGCGACCGTCCGGGGTAAACGTCAGCCGGGTGATGAGGTACTCTTCGATGGGAATCGAACACACCGATTCGAGCTGCACTCCTCAGAATACCGCAGTGCTCCCGGCGGTTCGCCCCGGGCGGAGGTGGCCGAAAACCACCAGCCTGGTTTGGGACGGCCACCGCCCGTCTTACGGCCGTCTGAATTCAATGCACTTAGCGATTGGCATCCCACGTGCTACTTCCCAGGTGGAAACAAGGGAGGTCAAAACATGAACACTAGACACAGAGGGATTCTCCTTTTCGTCCTGGCGTTCTCGCTCGTCGAGGCTTTGCCGGGACTTGCGCAGGGCACTAGCCCGGCCACCGAACCATCCTCCGGCGGATGGAGGAAGTTCGCGGAAGCGCCCCCGCCGCCGGAACCGCAACCGGTTCCCGCGCAACTCACTCTGCCCGTGGGCACTTGGATTACGATACGGGTGGACGAGCCACTCTCTAGCGACCACAACCAACCCGGCGACACCTTCACCGCGAGTCTGGTTCAGCCGCTGGTGGCCAATGGACGCGTGGTTGCTCGCCGCGGTCAGACGGTTGCCGGCGTGGTCGCCGAAGCGGTGAGAGCCGGCCGGGCCAAGGGCACGTCGCATCTGGCCATCCAGCTCACCGAGTTGGGCCTCGTCGATGGCCGCCAGGTTCAAGTGAAGACCCGATTGATGCAGCGCCGCGGCGATACCTCCGTCGGCCGGGACGCAGCCGCCATCGGGACCTCCACCGGAGTGGGCGCGGCAATCGGTGCGGCCGCCGACGGTGGATTTGGCGCGGGCATGGGAGCCATCGCCGGAGCTGCCGCTTCTACGGTCGGGGTTCTGTTGACCCGCGGGAAGCCTACCGTCGTGTTTCCCGAAGACGCGCTGACGTTTCGGCTGGAAGCTCCGGTCACCATCTCGACCGAGGCTGCGCCGGACGCCTTCTTGCCCGTGATTCAGGAAGATTACCCGCAGGGGCCGTCACTCCAGCGCCGGGCGTCGACGGGGCCTCCCACGCCCCGCTACTACGGCTACTACGGATACGGCTACCCCTACTACTACAACTACTTCTATTCCCCATACTTCTGGGGTCCGGGCTTCGGCTTCTACTCGGGACCGCGCTTCTTCTATGGCGGCGGCTTCCGCGGCGGCCACTTCCGTCGCTAACAGTTGACCGGCGAAACCGCCTGCCCCACATTCGCGTGGCGCAGGCGGTCCCATCTGCGTTTCGTCCCCCCCTTCGATTCCGCCTCCCGATTACGATATGATGGCCCTCCGGTGCAAGCATGGAAATCGGGCGTACGGAATCGGTCGGTCTGACGCGCTATCAGGTGTTGGTGCTGGTTGTCGCGTGGCTGGGCTGGATCTTCGATTCGATGGACGCCACCATCTACAACCTGGTGCTGACGCCCGCACTGCGCGAGTTGCTCGGATCGCGGAGCAGCCCTGAAAACGTCGGCTGGTACGGCGGAATCATTCTGGCGATCTTCCTGGTGGGCTGGGCCGTGGGTGGCGTTCTGTTCGGCATGTTGGCGGACTACTTGGGCCGCGCCCGCACGCTGGTAATCACCATCCTGATCTACGCGGTGTTCACCGGACTGGCGGGGTTCGCCCACTCCTGGTGGGAACTCGGCGTCTACCGCTTCCTGACGGCCCTCGGGATCGGCGGAGAGTGGGCCGCCGGAGCCACGCTGGTGGCCGAGGTGTTGCCGGAGCGGCTGCGCGTGAAGGGCGCCGGCATTCTGCAATCGGCGTGGGCCGCGGGCTACTTCCTGGCGGCCGGAGTCTACTGGCTGCTGTCCAGCTACAGTTGGCGCGTGATGTTCTTCGTCGGCCTGGTTCCCGCTCTGGTGGCCATGTTCGCCCGGCTCAAGGTGCGCGAGCCCGAGCGCTGGAAGCAGGCCAAAGCCACCGGCGGCAACCGGCTCACGCTCTGGGAACTGTTCACGCCCCAGCGCCGGCGCGACACGCTGGTCGGCTCGGCGCTGGCCTTCGTCGCGGTGTTCGGCCTGTGGGGCGCGACCAATTGGACGCCGTCGCTGGTGCGCGAGCTGCTCGAACCCCTTCGCCGCACTCCCGCCGAGGTCACCAAACTGGTCAGTTACGCGGTGATGTCCCTCAACGTTGGCGCGCTGGTGGGTTACTTCTCCTTCCCGCCGCTGGCGGAACGGATCGGCCGCCGCGCCGCCTTCCTCATCATGATGCTGGGCGCCGCTCTAACCCTTCCGGCCACGTTCCTTCTGCCAACATCCTACGGGACCATGCTGCTGGTCCTGCCGGCCCTGGGCTTCTTTACCAATGGCATTTTCAGCGGGTTCCCGATCTACCTGCCCGAACTGTACCCGACCCGAATGCGCGCCACCGGCGCCGGCTTCTGCNNCTGCTTCAACGCCGGCCGCGTGCTGGCCGCCTCGGGCCCGTTTCTCACCGGCTACCTGGTGGTGCACCTCGGGACCATGGCCCGCGCAGCCAGTTCCGTCGCCCTCATCTACCTCTGCGGCACGCTCGTGCTGCTCTTCGCCAGGGAAACCAAGGGCCAAGCGCTGGCCTGAAGAGGTACTTGCAGAATTNNGGAATTCTGCAAGTACCTCTGATGGCTGGCCTGGTTGCCCTTGAAGTCTGGCCGCAGGGTATCATAGCCATGTGAAGGCGCGGTGACTGGCCGGCTGGCCACCTTTCCTCCTTCTTTCGCTGGATTGCGCCGGATGCACTCATTTATGAAACCTCTAAGGTATTCCCTGTCGGCGCTCCTGGCCACCTCGCTCGTCTCGACCATCGCGTGGGGCGAAAACCCGGTGGTCACGAGCATCTTCAGCGCCGATCCCTCGGGGCGGGTGTTCAACGGGCGGCTTTATGTGTACATTTCGCACGATCTTCCGGACGCCACTTACTGGGATATGGTGGATTGGCGCCTGCTCT
>PLEM01000429.1 GCA_003137035.1 Bryobacterales bacterium
CAACCGCGGCATCAACGAGATGCGCGAGTTGCGCGAGAACGTGCGCTACCGCCCCGCCCGCGACCGCTACAAGGTCTTCATCGTCGACGAGGCCCACCAGATTACCAGCGAGGCCTTCAACGCCTTGCTCAAGACTCTTGAGGAACCGCCCGAGTGGGTGGTGTTCGTGCTGTGCACCACCGAGGCGCACAAGATCCCCGCCACCATCGCCTCGCGCTGCCAGCACTTCAGTTTCCGCTCCGTGGATTTCGACGAGATCGTGGGCCGCTTGCGCTACATCTGCGAACAGGAAGGCATCCAGGCCGACGCGGAAACTTTCTCCGTGCTGGCCCAGGTGGGCGAAGGCAGCGTGCGCGATTCGCTTTCCGCCCTGGATCAGGCCATCGCCTGCTGCGGCTCTACCCTGAACGCCGCCGAAGTACGCAATCTGCTCGGCGCCTTCTCGCTCGACTCGCTGGCGCAGATTACCCAGGCGCTCACCGAGCGCAGTTCCTCGCGCATGCTCGAAATCGTGGACGAGCTGGTGCGCAACGGCCATCACCTGCAGCACTTCGTGCGCGAGCTGTCGCGCTATTTCCGCAACCTGCTGGTCACCAAAATCGCCGCCGCAAACCACCGGCTCGTCGCCGCCTCCCCACAGGAACGCGAGCGGCTGTCCCAGATCGCCGCCTCCTTCTCCGAGCAGGACCTGACCCGTTACCTCCAGCTCACCCTGGACCTGTTCCGGGACTTGCAGTTCTCCTGGCAGCCGCGGCTGCATCTGGAGCTCGGGCTGGTCCGGCTGGTGGAGGCCGGCAAGCTCATGCCCATCGAGGAAGCGCTGGCCAGCCTCTCTTCCGGCACGCCGGTTTCTCCCACTCCCCGGCCCGCTCCGCCGAAAGCGGCTCCGCCCGCCGGCCCTCTCCAGCAACGGCTCGTCGCCGCGCTCCACGAGCTGGGCATGGCCTTCACCGCCGATGCCGTCGAACACTCGCGCCTGGTCGAGTCCGGAACCGAGCTTCAGTTCACCACGCCCCAGCAATTCATGCTCGGGATGCAGGTGAGCGACCTCGACAAGGCCGTCAAGCACCTGAACGCCGGCAAGCGGAAGATCACGGTGGTCGCCGGCGACACAGGCCCGGCCGAGCCCAAGCCGAAAGCAGCGCCCCAGGCCGCCGGCGATGAGGCCACTCGCCGCGCGCTGGCCCACCCGGAAGTCCAGCGCTTCCGCGAGGTCTTCCCCGGCGCCGAGGTGCGCGTCGTCCGCAACCACAAAACCGGGGACACTCACTCTGTTTCCGGCGCTTCCACCGATCCAGGAGCCATCCAATGAAAATGCCCGGCAACATGCAGTCGATGATGAAGCAGGCGCAGGTAATGCAGCAGAAGCTGCAGGATGAAATCGCGCTGATCCGCGTCGAGGCCTCCGCCGGCGGCGGCATGGTCACCGTGAAGATGGACGGCCAGAAAACCGTGCTGGGCGTCAAGATCGATCCCGAGGTGGCCGGCGACGTCGAGATGCTGCAAGACATGATGATGGCGGCCTTCAACGAGGCGGCCAAGAAAGTAGATGAGGAAGCGCAGCAGAAGACCCGCGCCATGCTGGGCGGGATGGGCCTCCCGCCGGGACTCTTCTAGATGCCCGACTACGCCGAGCCGCTCGCCCGCCTGATCCTGGAATTCAAGCGCCTTCCGGGCATTGGCCAGAAGTCGGCGCAACGCCTCGCCTTCCAGGTGCTGCGCTCGCCGCGCGAAGACGCCGAGCGCCTCGCCCAGGCCCTGCTGGACGTCAAAGACAAGCTCGGCCTATGCAGCGTGTGCAACAACATCAGCGATGGAGAGCTGTGCCCCATCTGCTCGGACCCGGCCCGCGACGCATCCGTCCTGTGCGTGGTCGAGGAGCCCCATAATATCCTTCCCTTCGAAACCACGCGCGAATTCTCCGGCCTCTATCACGTACTCCACGGCGCCATTTCGCCGCTCAAGGGCATCGGTCCCGAGCAGCTCCGCATCAAGAGCCTCATCCAGCGGCTCCAGCCAGGCACTGTGCGCGAGATGATCGTCGCCACGAACCCCACCGTGGAAGGCGAGGCCACCGCCGCCTACCTCTCCAAGCTGATCAAGCCCCTCGGCATCAAGGTGACCCGCATCGCCATGGGCATCCCCGTGGGCAGCGATCTCGAGTTCGCCGACGAGGTCACCCTCTCCAAGTCCCTGGAGAACCGGCGCGAGATGTAGTTCGGGTTACACTGGAACAGACTGGCAACGAGGAGCCTGGATAGGAAGAGAATCGCGATCGTCGTGCTCGCGGCGCTGGTGTTCGCCGCAGTTTCCATGGCCGCGTCCTGGACCGGCTGGGTTTCCGATGAGAAGTGCGGCGCCAAGGGGGCCAACGCGGCCCACGCCGGCTGCGCCAAGCAATGCATCAAGGCTGGCGTGAAGCCGGCGGCCAAGTCCGATTCGTCGAACTAGCGATACCGGTCACTGCTTCGGAAAGCCCCGCAGGTACTGAGGCGGAACCTCCGCTTCCCGGCCCAGTTCTCGCGCCGCGTGCAGGGGCCAGTAGGGGCTCCGCAGGAACTCGCGCGCCAGCAGAACCAGATCCGCCTGCCCACCGCGGATGATGTGATCGGCCTGCTCCGGTTCGGTGATCAGGCCCACCGCTCCGGTCAGGATGCCGGCTTCGCGCCGGATGCGCTCGGCGAACCCAACCTGGTAGCCCGGCGCGGCCGGGATTCGCGCGTCCGGGCTGGAACCCCCGGACGAGCAGTCCACCAGATCGACGCCGCACTCGCGCAGGCCCTTGGCAAGCTCCACGGATTCGTCGGGATTCCAGCCGCCTTCCACCCAGTCGGTGGCTGAAATCCGAATGAACAGGGGAAACGCGCCGGGCCAGATGGCGCGCACCGCCGCGGCGACCTCGCGCACCATGCGGGTCCGCCCGTCGAAGCTCCCGCCGTACTCGTCTCCGCGGCGATTCGAGAGCCGCGACAGGAACTGGTGCAGCAGGTATCCGTGGGCCGCGTGGATCTCTGCCACCTCGAAGCCCGCCTCGCGCGCTCGCCGCGCCGCCTGCGCAAAGGCCTCGACGATCACGCCAATCTCCGTCACGCTCAGCTCGGCCGGAACCGGATCCGCGGGCCGGAACGGAATCGCGCTCGGCGCCACCGTCTGCCAGCCACCGGATTCATCCGGGATCGCCCCATCCCCTCTTCCAGGGGCCCAGGTGCTCGCCTTGCGCCCGGCATGGGCAAGCTGAATTCCCGGAACCGCCCCCAGCTGCTTCACGAACCGCGCGATGCGCGCCAGGCCTTCGATGTGCGCGTCCTTCCATACGCCGAGATCGGCCGGCGAAATGCGTCCCCGCGCTTCCACCGCGCTGGCCTCGGCAATCACCGCCCCCGCCCCGCCCACCGCCCGGCTCCCCAGATGCACCAGATGCCAGTCGCTGGCCATGCCGTCCTCCGACGAATACTGGCACATTGGAGAAACCGCGATCCGGTTCCGAAAACGAACGCCGCGAATCGTGAGCGGCGCAAACAGATGCAAGTCCGGTTCCATACTTCGAGTATGCACCGAACGGTCCACGCCGCCCGATTTCATGCTATCATGCGGTTGAAAGGCATGATATGGCCGTCGAGGTGAAAACGATCGGATCCAGCGGGCAGATCTCCATGGGGAAGCAGCACGCCGGGCGCACCGTGACGGTGGAGGAAATCGAAGAGGGCGTCTGGCTGGTCAAGACCGCCCGCGTGATTCCGGAGAATGAACTGTGGCTCCACAGTCCGCCTGCCGCCGAAACCCTGGCCCGGGCCCTCGAGTGGGCCGGGCGCAACCCGCCCAAGGTATCCGACCTCGACAAGCTGGCGGCGAAGCTGAAGAGACGCCGCTAGACCCGTCCGATTCGCCATGGATCGAATCCTGCTCGATCTAAAAAATCCGGTGTTCCAGGAGACCTGGTTCGCCTTGGAGCGCGTGGAGGCCCTCGCGGTGCTCGCGACCCTCAGAAGGCTCCGCCAGATGGATTGGAACCAGCTCTACCGCGACCGGGGGTTGCGTTGGGAGGCCATTCTCTCCCGCACCGGACCAGCCGGCCTGCGCCTCTATAGCCTTCGAGTAACGAGAAGGGTTCGGGCCGTCGGCTACCGGGATGGGGACTTCTTGCGGCTCCTCTCACTTCACCCCGATCATGACTCCGCCTACTAGCGCCTGTTCCAAAGCGCGGTTAGCGCCCGAGGTACGCCTGTCCGCCGGAGGCGGCCCGCCGCGCGGTTAGCGCCGCCAACTGCCCCTGCCGCGCGTAGTCGATGGCTTCGGCCAGGATGCGGGCCGATTCCTGCGGCGCATGGAAGCCCATCGAGTTCTCGGCGTTGACGAAATCGACGCGCCACTGCGCCTTGCGCTGGAACTGGAGCGCGGCGTCGGGGGCGCCGCCGGCCGCCTTGATATCGCCGATTAATGCAACCAGCGCGTCCTCCGCGCGCGAGAGCAGAGCCGCGTGGCGGTCCTGGATGGCTTCGACGCGCGCCTTCATCTCCGAAGCCGGGAACGGATGACAGGTCAGGCAGGATCGCTCGATGTCCAGCAGCGGGCTGCGCACGTTGTGATCGCTGATCTTCATCGCGCCCTGCCGCTGGTAGGGCATATGACAGTCGGCGCACGCAACCCCGCTGCGCGCGTGAATGCCCTGACTGTAAGTCTCGAATTCCGGGTGCTGCGCCTTGAGCACCGGCGCGCCGGTTTCGCCGTGCTTCCAGTCGCTGAACGAGATCCGGTCGTAGTAGGCCTCGATCTGTTCCACCTTCAACCCCTGCGCCCACGGGTAGGTCACGATCTTGTGTTCGCCGGCAAAGTAATACTCGACGTGGCACTGCCCGCACACGTACGTGCGCATCTCCTGCCGGCTGGCCATGGTGTTGGGATCGTAATTCTCGACGCCCTGGCTCTTCTTCAGCGCCTTGATGGCGTATAGGAAGGCCGGCCGCGTCACGCGGAGCTGCATGGTTTTCGGATCGTGGCAATCCAGGCAGGCGATGGCGTGGTCCACCAGTTTGCGCGCCTCATGGAACGGCATCGCAGCGATGATTTCGAAGCCCTTGAAAACGTCGCCGCCGCCCGCCTTGCGATACGCCGGAAGAATCGAGGCGTGACATTGCAGGCAACTGCCCGGCTGCGGCCGTTCCTTGGTCCGCCGTGTGTTGTCCTGGTCCTGCAGCGACCAGGCGTGGCCGCGCGCCTTGTTGTACTCGAGTTCGAAGGCGTAACCCGCGAACATGCGCTTGAGCCGCGGGTCCTTGTCCAGGTGCGAAAATGGAACGCTGCCGCCGTACTTGGTGGCCTGCATTTCCCTGGTGCGTTTGAAGCCGTCGTATTCCCGCGGGAAGTTTCTGCCCCAGTCCGCCGGCTCGACCGTATCTTCGGTGAGTTTCACCACCTCGACGAACGTGTCTCGGGCCTCCCGCTTGCGCTGGTTGATATTGATCAACAACAGCACGATGGCGCCGATCAGCGCGATGCCGGTCAACTCCAGCCAGGTCCAGCGGCTCAGCTTCATGCATTCATCTCCTGGGGCCGTGGCCCACTCCCGCGTGACACCGCACGCAATCTTCCTCCGGCATTTGCGAGGCCATGTCCATATGGCAGCGCAGGCAGTTGGCGCGCAGTTTCGCGGCGTTCGCCGCCCGGATGCGGATGGGGTCCGGATAATCCTGCAACGTGAATCGCAGCGAGTGGTTCCACCCGTTCTCCGCCTTGGTCAGGTACTTCCCCACCAGCGCGTGCGGCGTGTGGCAGTCGTTGCACACCGCGCTGGCGTGGTGGCTCGATCGCTGCCAGGAATCGAAGTACTCGCGCATCACGTGGCAGTTGGCGCACGCCGCCGGATCGTTGCTGAAGTAGGAATACCCCCGGGCATAGACGAACGTGTAGACGCCCAACCCGAGAGCGGCCCCCACCAGCGCGCTGAGAACCGCCCGGCCTCCCGCCATGCCACTCATCCGCACCATTGTATTGGATCGGCGCCGGCCACGCTATAATGAGTCAACTTCGGCAAGGAGGGATTCAGATGCGGAAGAAAGTCACCGTAGTCGGCGCGGGGAACGTTGGGGCCAATTGCGCGCTCCGGATCGCGGACCAGGAACTGGCGGACGTCGTGGTGGTGGACATCGTCGAGGGCGTCCCGCAGGGCAAAGGACTCGATCTGCTGCAGTCCGGTCCGGTTCAGGGCTATGACGTCCTGGTCACCGGTGCCAACAATTACGAGCCGACCGCCAACTCGGACATCGTGGTCATCACCGCGGGCTTCCCGCGCAAGCCGGGAATGAGCCGCGACGACCTGCTCATGGCCAACTACAACATCGTCAAGCCGGCCACCGAGCAGGCGGCGCAGTATTCTCCCAATGCAATTCTGATCGTGGTGACCAACCCGCTGGACGCGATGTGCTGGACGGCGTTCAAGGTCTCGGGCTTCAGTAAGAACCGGGTCGTCGGCATGGCCGGCATCCTCGACACCGCGCGCTTCCGGGCCTTCATCGCGCGCGAGTTGAACGTTTCCGTCGAGAACATCACCGCCATGGTGCTGGGCGGCCACGGCGACACCATGGTCCCGCTGGTGCGGCTGACCAACGTCTCCGGCATCCCGCTTACCGAGCTGCTGGATGAGGCCACCATCGCCCGCCTGGTCGAGCGCACCCGCAACGGCGGAGCCGAGATCGTCAAGCTGCTCAAGACCGGCAGTGCTTACTACGCACCCTCGGCCGCCGCCGTCGAGATGGTTGCATCCATCCTCAAAGACAAGAAGAAGGTGCTTCCCTGCTCCGCCTACCTGGAGGGCGAGTACGGCATTCACGGCGTATTCGCAGGCGTGCCCGTGAAGCTCGGCGCCGAGGGAGTCGAGAAGGTCTACGAAGTGAGCCTCACGCCCGAAGAGCAAACCCAGTTCGGCAAGAGCGCCGCCGCCGTCGCCGAACTCATCGAAGTGCTGACCCGAAACCGGTGACAGTACACTCAATCCCCGATTTCCTGCGGATTGAAGAGGCCCTGTGGGCACATCGATCTAAAGCGCTCCCGTAGCCTCCCCGGGAAAACCGGGTATTGAGTATACTGTCACCGGTTTTTTCAACGGGGGTCGATGGTGTCCAGCATCTGGCGCGCCGACTCGGCATGCGCTCCACGCGGGGCCAGACGCAGGTAGGTCTCGAACGCCTCTCGCGCACGCGACGCCCCGCGCACTCTCCCCTCGGGAGAGACCTTGGCCTGACCCATCAGCCACACGCCGTACTGGTAATGAGACTCGGCATAACCCGGGTTCGCCTCGATGCTTCTGCGGAACGCCCGCCCGGCCTCCGGGGTGTGTCCCGAGTTGATCAGAATCGCACCCAGGTTGAAGAAGTATTGCCCGGCGTTGGCCGGTTCGATCCCCGCGGCCTCCTCCAGTTGCGTCCAGGCTTCCTCCAGCTTGCCGGACTTGGCCAGAGCGATCGCGTAGTTGTTCCGGTAGGCGCCGTCCCGCGGCTTGAGTTGCACGGCTTTGGCGAGAGCCTCCTCGGCCGGCGCAACCGAGCCCACGCCGGCGTACGCCACCGCCAGGTGAGCCCAGATCGCATGCTGGCTGGGGTCGATGGCCAAGGCACGGCGGAAGGCGGCGATAGCAGCGCGGTAATCCCTGGCGCTTTCCGCTGCCAACCCCTCGTTGAAGGCGGCTTCCATGGCTCGCCGGGGAGCGCCCGGGTCGTTCGAACCTTCCCGGCGTTCCCGCAGTTCCTTGAGCCGGCCGAGATCCTCGGCCAAGTCGTCCCGATCCCGGGCGACCAGCCTGCTCCTCTCGACGATGGCGCTCAGGCCGCTGATGATCTCGCTCAGAATCTCCCGATCGAAGCGTCCGCCTTCCCACCCCGATTGAAACTCCGCGATCCTGTCCCGCACGCGGTGGAACCGGCGCATCTCGTCTTCGGAGAAGGCATTCGCGTCTCGCGTCACGCGGTCCAGGTCGGCGCGGACCCGGTCCAGAATTCCCCGGCCGCGTCCGCGATACTCACTGCCCTGCTCCGGCTGCCGATTCCCCCCCGGAACGCACGTCAACTTGACGACAGCCGGATCGGCCGCTTGCGTTCGGACTTCGACGGCGCTGGCCGCGTCCGCCTCACAGAACACGCGGAAGACGCCTATGGGCAGACCGGCATAGAAGAACGTGCCGTTACTGTTGCTGCGGGCAGGATAGACGCCCCGCAGGTCCTGGCGTTCGATCCGGAGGGAAACGCCACCGAGGGGCCGGTGATCCTGGTCCTCGACCGTGCCCTTGATGATAGTGGTCTGAGCCCAGGCCGACAGCGTCAGCAAAGCGAGCGTACCCGGGAGAACGGCGAATCGTGGCAGCACGGCGGCCATGTAGAAACCCTCCATCCAGGATGCACTTTTCAGATTCCTGGATCGACCATTATAGATGAAAATGTCGGGTCGCCCCGGCGCACTCTTGTCTCATGCAAGATGAGCCTGAGCCGGGTGCCGGATTCTCATACAAGATGAGCCTGAAGGCAAAGAACGGGATGCTGGGGATTGATCTTCAGCATGGACGATACGGAAGCCACG
>PLEM01000153.1 GCA_003137035.1 Bryobacterales bacterium
GTCTTGCCGCTGGCGGTGGGCGTGACCACCACCACGTTCTGGCCCGCCGCCACCTTGGTGAAGGCTTCCGCCTGGTGGCTGTACAGCCGCGCGATGCCCTGCCGCTCGAGCGCCTCCCGCAGGGCGGGATCGACGGCCTCGGGAATGTCCGCGAACTCACCCGGGCTGGCCGGCTGGTGATGAATCGCCCGAATCACCGATCCGGGTTCGCCCTTGAGCGTCTGGAAGCGCGTCAGCGCGGCCTGCAAGCCCGCCGGGCGGCTCAGGCCCAGAGGTTCGGGTTCCGGGAAATCGAGGGAGAGGTTTTCGCTCACATCTTCGCCTTTTCTTTGCTCAGTATACCAGGGCGCTACCGCACCTCGTCTGTTATACTCGACTGCAACGGAGGTTCCCTCGATGTGGCGACTGCTCCCCCTGGTGATTCCGGCCCTGGCGGCCTTCGGGGCGGATGAACCGTATCCGACGCTCCCTCTCGGCTCCCCCGCGCCGGACTTCTCGCTGCCGGGCATCGACGGCAAGACGCACCGGCTCAGCGACTACTCGGCCAGCCGCGTGCTGGTGATCGTCTTCACCTGCAACCACTGCCCCACCGCCCAGCTTTACGAGACTCGGATCAAGAAACTCGCGGAAGATTGCCGGAGCAAGGGCGTGGCCTTGATCGCCATCGAGCCCAACGACCCCGAAGCCGTCCGGCTGGACGAGTTGGGCTACACGGATGTGGGTGACACCTTCGAAGACATGAAGATCCGCGCCGGGTACCGCCACTTCAACTTCCCGTACCTCTACGATGGCGAGACCCAGGCCGTCGCGCGGGCTTATGGGCCCAAGGCCACGCCGCACGTCTTCGTCTTCGACGAGAACCGGAAGCTGCGCTACGAGGGACGCCTGGACAACAGCCAGCGGGAATCCCTCGTCAAGACCCAGGATGCCCGCAACGCCATTGAAGCGCTCCTGGCCGGCCAGCCGGTGCCGGTGGGACATACTCCCGTGTTCGGTTGCTCCACCAAGTGGAAATCGAAGCGCTCCGGCCGTCTGGAGGAGTTGAAGAAGATCGAGGCCGAACCAGTCCGGCTCGACATGGCCTCCGCCGACGACCTGCGCAACCTTCGCAAGAACCCCACCGGCAAGCTTCTGCTGGTGAACTTTTGGGCGACCTGGTGCGGGCCGTGCGTGACCGAATTCCCCGATTTGGAAACAACCTACCGAATGTACCGGCGGCGCGAATTCGACTTTGTCACGGTCTCGGCGAACCTGCCGGACGAAAAGCCGGGTGTGATCAAGATGCTCGAAAAACAGCATGCTTCCGGCCGCAATTTGCAGTTCGCCTCCGAGGACACCTACGCCATGCAGGCGGCATTCGATCCGAAATGGGAGGCCGGAGTGCCGTTCACCATGCTGATTGCGCCGGATGGCAAGGCGCTCTACCAGAAGCAGGGCGATGTGGACATTCTGGAACTGCGGCGGGTAATTCTAGCGAACCTCCCCGACCAGGACTACCTCGGTCACCGCGCCTACTGGGGGACCCGCTAAGGAGGGCGGCCTTCAGGCCGCGCCGGGCTTCAGCCCGGCTTCGGAGTTCGTCTCAGTGCGCCTGCGTGCGGACGAATTCGTAGCGTTCCAGGGTGGCGGCCACTTCGAAGGGGAGAGTGCCGTTTTGCCACTCCGGCGTCATCGCATCGAGTCGCGTCACTTTGCCCAGACAATGCAGGTCGACTGGATTCGGCCTCCCGTTGGTGGGCGACAACGTGATCACGTACTCGATCGGTTCGCCAACTTCGATTTTCGTGTCCGAGGTGAACAGCACACCGGCGGAACTGAGATTTTTGGTCTCGCCGGCCCCGGTGAACGGACGTACGCCATTCCGCACCACCTTGAGAGGCAGCTTCATCTCGAATCTCTTGGCTTTTCTTTGCTCCACCACGAAACTCCTTATAATCTAGTGGTAGCGGCGGTCAAGGTCAATAGGAAAACCCGGAATTGGGGTGGGGATCGGTCCTGGTACTTCACATTACTTTTGGCCCCTTAGTTCCAGGGAGTACCCCGCGTAGGGGTGCACCGCTGTGCGCACAAAACGCGACCGTAAGGGAGCGTGAAGAAATCGCCGGGCAAGCTGAAGCATGCCCGGCGATTTCTTCATAGTCCCGTCAGAGCGGACCCAAGGCCCCGTTTGACCCCTCCCGCGCCACGCGGGAAGATAGGAAAGTGGCGTTCTGTCGCCACCCCTCATCATGCTGGACCGTATCACCGTACACGGGGCGAGGCAACACAACCTCAAGAATATCGATGTGGAAATTCCCCGAAATACCTTCACGGTGATTACCGGCCTGAGCGGGAGCGGGAAATCGTCGCTGGCCTTCGACACCATCTATGCCGAGGGGCAGCGCCGCTATGTCGAGACCCTCTCGCCGTACGCCCGCCAGTTCCTGGACCAAATGGAGCGGCCCGAGGTCGATTCCATCGACGGACTCAGCCCGGCGATATCGATCGAGCAGAAGACCACCAACCGGAGCCCGCGCTCGACCGTCGGGACCATCACCGAGATTTACGACTACCTCCGACTGCTGTATTCCTCGATTGGAGTGCCGCACTGCCCGGAATGCGGCCAGGAGATCTCCCAGCAGTCCACCGAGCAGATCCTCCGCCAGGTCATGGCGCTCAAGCAGGATGAGCGGGTGATGATTCTGGCGCCGATCGTGCGCGGCCGCAAGGGCGAGTACAAGAAGGATCTCGAGAAACTGGCTCGCCAGGGCTTCCTGCGCGCCCGCATCGATGGCACGCTGCGCTCGCTCGACGAGCCCATCGTCCTGGACCGGCGCCGCAACCACTCCATCGAAGTGGTCATCGACCGCCTGCTGGTGAAGCCGGGCATCGAGAAAAGGCTGGAAGCTTCGATCGCCACCGCCACCAAACTCGCCGCTGGCTTGGTGGTGGTCGCGGTAGTGAACGGCGAAGAGCGGCTCTACTCTCAGAAGCTGGCCTGCCCGGATTGCGGCGCCAGCGTTCCGGTGCTCGAACCGAGGTCGTTCTCCTTCAACAGCCCGTACGGCGCTTGCGAGACCTGCGCCGGGCTGGGCAGCAAATGGAGTTTCGATCCCGGGAAGCTGGTCGCGGACTATTCCAAGCCGCTCCTGGACGGCGGTCTGGTCCCAGCGGCCTCGAACCCCCACCTGGCCCACGTGGTGATGGAGGCGGCGCGGCGGCAGCGGATCGGCCTCTCTAAGCCCTTCGAGGAACTTCCCGCGAAGGCGCAGGATTTCCTCATGCTGGGCGGCCATGACTTCCCCGGCATTCTCCGCATGATGGAGGAGAAGTTCGAGGAAGCCACCGATGTTTACCGGGACTGGCTCACCGACTACATGTCCCCCATCGAGTGCCCCGGCTGTAAAGGCAAACGGCTGAAGCCCAGCAGCCTGGCTGTGACGGTCAAGGGCGCATCGATCGCGCAATTCACGGCCCTACCGGTCGCGCGCGCCCTGCCCGCCGCGCGAAGCTGGGAATTCACCGAGCGGGAAACACAGATTGCCGGCCGCATCGCCGGAGAGATTCGCGCCCGGCTCGAGTTCCTGGCCTCCGTTGGCCTGGACTACCTGAGCCTGGAGCGCTCGGCGGCCACGCTCTCGGGCGGGGAAGCGCAGCGCATCCGGCTGGCGACCCAGATCGGCTCCAAGCTGCGCGGCGTGCTCTACGTGCTCGACGAGCCCTCCATCGGCCTGCATGCGCGCGATAACCGGCGCCTGCTGGACACGCTGGTCCGCTTGCGCGACATGGGCAACACGGTGCTGGTGGTCGAGCACGACGCCGAGACCATCCTGCGCGCCGATTACGTCGTCGATCTGGGGCCGGGAGCGGGCCGGCTCGGCGGACGCCTGGTGGCCTGCGGCCCGCCCGAGGCGATCGCCCGGAATCCTGCCTCGCTCACCGGCTTGTACCTGTCGGGCGCGCGGGAGATCCCGCCCCCGCCGCGGCGCCGCATGGGGAGCGGAAACAAGCTGGTCGTTCGCGGAGCCCGCGAGCACAACCTCAAGAGCCTCGACGTCGAGTTCCCGCTGGGGACCTTCACGGTGATCACCGGGGTTTCGGGCAGCGGCAAATCGACGCTGGTCAACGATCTGGTTTACCGGGCGCTGATGCGCGCGCTCCATCATTCGCGCGAGGAGCCCGGGGCGTATTCCTCCATCGAGGGGCTCGAACATATCGACAAGGTCATCCAGATCGACCAATCGCCCATCGGCCGCACGCCGCGGTCGAACCCCGCCACCTACACCGGTGTGTTCACTCCCATGCGCGACCTGTTCGCCATGCTGCCGGAATCCCGCGAACGTGGCTACAAACCCGGCCGCTTCAGCTTCAACGTGAAGGGCGGACGTTGCGAGGCCTGCGAAGGCGACGGGCTCAAGCGCATCGAGATGAACTTCCTCCCCGACGTCTACGTCACCTGCGACGTCTGCCGCGGGCGCCGCTACAACCACGAAACGCTCCAGGTAAAATACAAAGGCCATTCGATTGCCGATATGCTGGAGGCTACCGTCGAGGAAACGGCTGGCGTGCTCGAGAACATTCCGCTGATCCAGTCCAAGCTCAATACCCTGGTGGACGTGGGGCTGGGCTACATTCATCTCGGACAAAGCTCGACCACGCTCTCCGGCGGCGAAGCGCAGCGCATCAAGCTGGCCCGCGAGCTGAGCAAGCGCCAGACCGGCCGGACGTTCTACATCCTCGACGAGCCCACCACNNAGACCGCGGACTGGATCATCGATCTCGGGCCGGAGGGCGGCGATGCCGGTGGGCACATCGTGGCCGCGGGCACCCCGGAACAGGTGATGCGCAGCCGCAAGAGCTACACCGGGCAGGCGCTCCTCAAAGTCCTGCGCAAGAACGGAGGCCCCTCGTGAGCCGGTACGACAAGCAACCGCTCGATTTCTCGGCGCTCAAAACCATTCCTATCCGGGACCGCGGTGGCAAGGTCCGCATCGAGGATTTCGCGCTGGCGTATCAGAAAGACGCCGGCCTCGGCGGCTGGATCGATCGGTTGCCGCGCATCCTGGCGGGCGACGCGTTCCGCGCGGTGGTGGATGCGGTGGCCGCGGCGCGCGCCAAACGCAAACCGATCCTGTGGGGCATGGGCGGGCACGTCGTCAAGTGCGGNNCCATCCACGATTTCGAGATCGCCATCTCCGGCTCCACCAGCGAGGACGTCGAAGCGGTGCTCCCCGACGGGCGCTTCGGGACGGCGGAGGAGACCGGTCGGGAGATGAACGAAGCCATCGCCGAGGGCGACCGCGACTCCCTCGGCATCGGCGAAGCGCTCGGGCGCCGCCTGGACGCGACCGCCGACCCGCGGTTCGCCGCCTCCAGCCTGGTCACCGCGGCCTACCGCGCCTCCGTTCCGGTATCCGTGCACGTAGCCTTCGGCACCGACACCCCGCACACCCACCCGGCCGCCGATCCGGGCGCCATCGGCCGCGCCACGCACCGCGATTTCCGTCTCTTCTGCCGGCTGGTTTCCGAGCTGAACGATGGCGGCGTGTATCTGAATCTCGGTTCCGCGGTGGTGATGCCGGAAGTCTTCCTCAAAGCGGTGTCCGTGGCGCGCAACCTGGGCTTCCCGCTCGAGAACTTCACCACCGTGAACCTGGATTTCCTCCAGCACTATCGCCCTCGGGTGAACGTCGTCGAGCGCCCGCACGCGCGCTCGGGCGGCCGGGGAATCGCTCTCACCGGCCACCACGAACTGATGGTCCCGCTGCTGGCCGCGGCCCTCATCGAGCGCGAACCATGACCGATCCTCAGCCGCTCGAGCCGCCACCGCAGCCGGAGAAGTACCCCTTCTGGGATTGGCTCGATGTGGCGCTGCTGTCCACGCTGGCGCTGCCGCTGATACTCCCCATGCTGTCGGGTGGCGGTGCGGCGC
>PLEM01000414.1 GCA_003137035.1 Bryobacterales bacterium
TCAACCCGGGCAACAGCGGCGGTCCGTTGCTCGACATCCAGGGCGCGGTTATAGGCATCAACACCGCCATCGCCACCGAGAACGGCGGCTACCAGGGCATTGGCTTCGCCTTGCCCATCAACCTGGCCGTCAACGTCTACAACCAGATCATCAAGACCGGCCGGGTATCGCGCGGCAGTATCGGGGTCGGGTTCACAGCCAACGAGAAGCCCGAAACCCTCAAGGTTTACGGCGCCACGCAGGGTGTCTTTGTCACCCAGGTGACCCCGGGCGGCCCGGGCGACAAGGCCGGCGTCAAGGCCGAGGACGTCATTGTCGCCTTCAACAGCCACTCCATCAAGGATGGCGACGAGTTGGTCAACCGCGTTTCGAGCACGCCGGTCGGTTCCGTGGCCACCGTGACGGTCCTGCGCGACGGCAAGAGGCTGGACCTCAAACTCACCGTCGGCGAGCGCTCCGAAGTCTGGGCCGACGCCCCGCAATTCCGCCGCTTCCGGCGCCAGGAACCGGGCCAGGGCGAGACCTTCGCCCAGGTGAAGTTCGGCTTGAGCGTCCAGAACCTGACCTCCACCCTGCGCGACCGCATGGCCTTCCGGGAAAAGGGCGGCGTGCTGATCACCAGCGTTCTGGGAGGCTCGTTTGCCGAGGATATCGGCCTGCAGCGCGGGGACGTCATTATGGCCATCAACAAACAGCCGGTGAACTCCGTGGACGACCTCCAGCGCATTCAGGCCCGGCTGAAGCCCGGCGAGGCCGTGGCGTTCCGGGTAATGCGTGGCGTCCGGCAGGGGACCCGCTCGGCCGACGTCCAGTGGCAGGCGGTCTACCCGGCGGGTACGCTGCCCGCTAATCCGTGATAGGATAGCGCAGGGGGGAGACCCTTGCGGTCGCCCCACCCGGTTGGGTACGGAGGGTTGCGCTTGCGGAAACTAGCTGCGCTTATCGGGATGTTTTGTCTGGCTGTTTCCGGCTTTTCGGCGACCCCAACGACCGCTCGCAAGTCCACTTCCTCCACCGTCTCAAAAACATCCGTAGCCGCCAGGAAGCGCTCTCCGCGCGGTAGGACCGGCAAGAACGTCCGCCCCCAAACCAGGCGGTCCAGTTGGCGCTCCGGCCAGATGACGCCGACGCCCGAGCGATACAAAGAGTTTCAGCAGGCATTGATCGATAAGGGATACCTGCAGGGACCGGCCAGCGGCGTTTGGGGACCGGACTGCACCCAGGCGCTCAAGAAGTTCCAGCAGGAACAGAATCTCGAGCCCACCGGCAAGTTGGACTCCCTCTCGATCATTACATTGGGACTCGGGCCCAAGCGGGAGCCCCTCGGCTCCACCGCCGTGGTCCACAACCCGCCCCCGGCTTCGGGGGCCCGCCAATAACCGCTATGATCATCGGAGTTCCCAGGGAAGTGAAGGACCACGAAACCCGTGTGGGTCTGGTCCCGAGCGGTGTGATCGCGCTGGTCGAGGCTGGCCACCAGGTCCTCGTCGAAGCCGGAGCCGGCAAGGGCAGCTCCATCACCGATCGGGAATACGAGGAGGCCGGCGCCACCCTGCTCGCCTCCGCCGCGGAGGTCTGGGGACGGGCCGACCTGGTCATCAAGGTCAAGGAGCCGCAGCCGCGCGAGTACGGCTGCCTCCGCCCGGGGCTGATACTGTTCACCTATCTGCACCTCGCTCCCCTGCCCGCGCTCACCGACCGCCTGCTGGAATCCGGCGTCACCGCCATCGCCTACGAGACCATTCGCGAGAAGGACGGATCCCTGCCGCTGCTCACCCCCATGAGCGAGGTGGCGGGCCGGCTGGCCGTGCAGATCGGAGCGGTGTACCTGGAAGCGCACAACGGCGGGCGCGGCGTACTTCTCGGCGGAGTGCCGGGAGTGGCGCCGGGCAACGTGGTCATTCTGGGCGGCGGAGTGGTGGGCGTGAATGCGGCCAAGGTGGCGGTCGGCATGGGAGCCCACGTCACCCTCATCGATAAGAACGTCGACCGGCTGCGCCACATCGACGACGTTTTCCACGGCCACGTGGTGACCCTGGCCTCCAACATCTGGACCATTCGCGAGGCCTTGCGGCACGCCGACCTGGTGATCGGCGGAGTGCTGGTCCCCGGAGCTTCGACGCCCAAGCTGGTCCGCCGCGACATGCTGCCGCTGATGAAGAAGGGCGCGGTGATGGTGGACGTCTCGATCGATCAGGGCGGCTGCTTCGAGACCTCCCACCCCACCACCCACACCGACCCGGTCTACTACGTCGACGGCGTGCTGCACTATTGCGTCTCGAACATGCCCGCCGCCGTGCCGCACTCCTCGACCCTGGCGCTCACCAACGCCACCTTCCCCTACCTGCTGGCGCTCGCGAACCTTGGTTTCGAGGCCGCCTGCAAGGCGCACCGCGCCATCCGCGAGGGCGTCAACACCTTCCAGGGCCACGTCACTTACCCCGCCGTCGCCGAATCCCAGGGCCGCCCCTGGAAAGAAATCTCCGCCCTGCTATAGTTACCATTCGCTGTGGCGCGCGCACTCCTGCGTGCCGCGTCGCCACTCGTGGCGACGCCTGGGGCGGTCGGCGCCGCTGCCGGGCCAACTTGGCGATGGCAGACCACAGCAGACGATGGTCTGCCCCACGGGAAGCTACAGCAGCCTTCCCGCCCTGGGTTTTGCCAAGCGCCGCTCCAGGCGCTCCTGCCGCCGCTGGAGCTCTTCGGAATCCGCCAGCGCCCGCGCGCTCCGGATCGTCTCCAGCGCCATCGCGTAGTTGCGCTCGCGGTGCTCGTAGTACTTCGCCAGCGCCTCCAGCGCCGTCACCCGGTAGGGGTTGCGGCCCGAGGCCAGGTCCGTCCAAATCGCCAGCGCCGCCGGCTCGTTTCCCAGCTTCCTCTCGAGCGACGCGGTGTCCCACAAGGTCCGGAACAGCAGATCGTCGGGAAGGCCCATGGCCACCGCGCGCCGCATCAGTTCCAGCGCCTGCTCCTTCCGCTCGGCCTTCAGGAACCACCGCGCCAGACCGACCAATTCGCTTCCGTGGGCGAACCTCGCGGAGCCTGGCTCCCGAAACGCAAACGGCACAATGCCCGTCAGGCACGCCGTGGTGAGGATGTCTACGGCGTTGTGGTGGAAGATCGGAACCACCCGGAAAGCCTGCTGCGTGCGCAGATACTCGAAGTAGACGTAGGGGATCATTTCGCCCGGCAGATCGCCCTCGCGCTCGACGCCCAGGATCTGATTCTCCAGGTCCACCAGCCGGCAACTGTCCAGCCGCAGCTTCCACAACCGGCGCGCGCCATGCAGCAGGTCCAGGTGCGCCAGGCGGTCGAATGGAGGACGCGCCCGCGCCATGCGATACCGCGTCTCCAGCAGCGGCTGGTCGTAGGTCTTGCCGTTGTAGGTGATCAGGACGTCGAATTCCTCCAGGTGCCGGGCCAGCGCCCATAGCAGGCTCGGCTCCTCGCCGTAATCCCGCATGAAGAACTGCCGCACGCGAAATCCGTCCGGGCAGATGCGCCCCACGCCGACCAGGAACGCATAAGTCCCCGTTCCGCCCGCCAGTCCCGTGGTCTCCGTATCCAGGAACGCCCAGCGCCCCACCGGCGACGGCTTGGCTTCCTCCCCCGACAGCGCCCCCAGCAGGTCTTCGGGAAGCTCCAGCAGGTTCGAGATATCCATGCTTCCGTGCCGGCGATGCCGTTCGTACAGCCTCTCGGTTTCGAAGTGCTGGCCGAAAGGAGTCTCGACCACCTCCCCGCTCATCCACTGCTCGATGAAGTAGCGCGAAGGCCGATTGTCGACCGGCGCCGCGGGCGTCCGGGTCCCCTCCGCATACTTCTTATCGATGCGCGCCACCTTGCGCCGGAGGATGGCGAGTTGTTCCTGCAGATCGCCCACTGGCTTCGCCTTTTCTTTGCCAATCATAACCCGGCGCGACGGCCGTTTCAACTACGTACACGACTGCTGACCGCTCCCTTGCGGTCGCGGCTCGGCTATGGATGTCCCCACTTACCGAGCCGCGACCGCAAGGGAGCGGTAGCGCCGGGAGAGAGGAAGGGGTTGCTCACCCAACCACATTCTTGATGACCTACCTGCTCACCTTCGCGTGTTACGGCACACGACTGCACGGCCATGAGTCGGGTTCCGTAGACCGAAGACACCATGTCCCGGGAACACCCACGCTCGATCCCGATCCAGCCAGGTTTGCCGCGGAGCGGGAAAGAATGGTGCAGGCCCCGTACGAACTCGATCGGCCACGCCGGGAATTGGTGCTCACGTCCCTACTGGAAACCTGTGCCTGCCGGAGTTGGAGTCTCCTGGCGGCACACGTGCGAAGCAATCACGTGCACGCCGTCGTCGACGCAGGGGACGCGCCAGAAAAGGTGCTCAACGCCTTCAAGGCCAACGCCAGCCGTAAGCTCAACCAAAACGCCCTGGATTGTGCCGATCGGCGCCGCTGGGCCGTCATGGAAGCACGCGGTACTTGTGGAAGCGCGAGCAGGTCGAAGATGCGATCGCCTACGTCGCGGATGCCCAGGGGGAATCGATGGCGCTGTACCTGAACGAAGATCGGTAGCACCGCTCCCTGGCGGTCGCGNNCGGTCGCGGCTCGGAAGCGCGCCCCTACTGCTCGCCGATCTGCGTCGAGACTTCTTCCCACTCGCCCAGGAGCTTCTCCAGATCCGCCCGCCGGCGCCCCAGCAGCTCGCTGACGCGGATGCTCTCCTCGGCGCTCTTGTAATCCACCAGCTCCGATTCGTATCCGGCGATCTCGGCCTCCAGCCGCGCGATCTCCTCTTCCATGCTTCCCAGGCGCTCCTTCAGTTGCCGCAGGCGGATCGGGTTTAGCCGCTTAGCTGGCGCGTCGTCGGTCTCGGCCGCGGCCGGCGCCGCCTCCGCCACCTCCGCCTCCATCTCCTCCGCCGGAGCCGCGATCGCGCCTTTCCTCCACAGGTAGTCTTCGTAGTTGCCCGGGTACACGTTCACCCGCTGCTCGGCGATCTCATACACGCGAGTGGCGAGCTTGTCGATGAAGTACCGGTCGTGAGAGACGAACACCAGCGTGCCCGTATACCCTTGCAGTGCGGTGAGCAGGATGTCCTTGGCGCGCAGGTCGAGGTGGTTGGTCGGCTCGTCCAGCAGCAGGAAATTGGACGGCTTCAGCAGCAGCCGCGCCAGCGCGAAGCGGTTGCGCTCCCCTCCCGAAAGCACACCGATCTTCTTGAACGCCTCGTCTTCGGAGAACAGGAAGCAACCCAGCAGGCTCCGCAGCTCCACCAGCGGCGTATTGGGAGTCACTCCCGCCAACTCGTCGAGCAGGCGCGCCTGCGGGTCCAGTTCCCTGTATTGGTCCTGCGCGAAGTAGTCGGCCTGCACGTTGTGCCCCGTCTCGAAGCTGCCCGCGCTCACCGGCTCCACCCCCGCCAGGATCTTGATCAGCGTCGACTTCCCCGCTCCGTTCACACCCACCAGCGCCACGCGGTCTCCGCGCTCGATGATGCAGTCGACGCCGCTAAAAACCAGCCGCTCGCCGTAGCTCTTGGCAACGTCCTGGAACCGCGCCACGATGCGCCCGCTGGCCTTGGGCTGCGGGAACGTGAAGTGGATGGCTTTCTCCTGCGGCGGCACCTCGATGCGCTCGATGCGATCCAGTTCCTTGATGCGGCTCTGCACCTGCTTTGCCTTGGTGGCCTGGTAACGGAAGCGGTTGATGAAGGCCTCGAGCTGCCGGATGCGGTCCTGCTGGTTCTTGTACGCCGACTCGAGCTGCGTCCGCCGCTCCTCCCTCTGCGCGAAATACCGTTCGTAGTTGCCCGAGTAGAAGTGCAACTGACGATTCCACAGCTCCGCGATCTTCCGCACCGTCACGTCCAGGAAAAAACGGTCGTGCGAGACCAGCACGAAGGCGAACGGATAGGCCCGCAAGTAGTCCTCGAGCCAGTTGCGCGCTTCCAGGTCCAGGTGGTTGGTGGGCTCGTCGAGCAGCAGCAGGTTGGGCCGTTCGAGCAGCAGCTTGGCCAGCGCGATGCGCATCTGCCATCCCCCGCTGAACTCCTCGGTGTTGCGCTTCCAGTCCTCCTTGGAAAAGCCCAGCCCGGCCAGCACCGCGCCCACCTGCGCTTCGATCGCATACCCATCCCGCGCGCGGAATTCGCTGTCCACCCGCTGGAAGCGATCGGCCACCTGCTGGTATTCGGGACCGGCCGGGTCCAGTTCGGCCATGCTGTGCGTCAAGCTCCCCAGCTCGTCTTCGAGCGAGCGCAGGTCCGAGAAAACCGACAGGCACTCCGCGAACACGGTGCGGCCGGAGAGCGCCAACCCGTCCTGCGGCAGGTAGCTCGCCGTCAGCCCGCGCGTGCCCGTGAGCGCGCCGTCGTCGAGCGTCTCCAGGCCGGCCAGAATCTTCAGCACCGTGCTCTTGCCCGTGCCGTTGGCGCCCACCAGCCCGATGCGGTCGCGTGGCGTGATCAGCCAGTCCAGGCCGTCGAACAGAAGTTTATGCCCATAGCGCTTCGCCGCGCCGGAGAGTTGAAGCATATCGCCGTCTACGCCGGACCGCAGAAGAAATCGAGCGACTTCGCGAGGTAGCGCTTGAGTTCGGCGCGCTTGACGATGCCATCCAGCATGCCGGTCTTGAGCAGGAACTCGGCGCGCTGGAATCCCTCGGGCAGCTTCTGGCGGATGGTCTGCTCGATCACGCGCGGGCCCGCGAAGCCGACTAGCGCGCCGGGCTCGGCTACATTCAGGTCGCCGAGCATCGCGAAGCTCCCTGTGGTGCCGCCGGTGGTCGGATCGCTCATCACGCTGAGGAACGGCACGCCGGCTTCGTCCATGGCCATCAGCGCGGCCGAGATCTTGGCCATCTGCATCAGGCTGACCGCGCCTTCCTGCATGCGCATGCCGCCGGAGGCCGAGACGATGATCAGCGGCGTCCGCTTCTCGATGGAACGCTCGATGGCGCGGGTGAGCACCTCACCCACCACCGCGCCCACGCTGCCCCCGATGAACTTCAGCTCCAGCGCACAGATGTTGACCGCGCGGCCTTCCAGCTTGCCCGAGGCCGAGATCACCGCGTCGTTGAGCGACGTGGCCTTCCGCATCGCGCCCAGGCGCGCGTGGTAGGGTTTCGAGTCCACGAACTGGAGCGGATCGGTCGAAGCCAGGCCCGCGTCGTGCGTTTCCCAGGGGCCGTCGAACAGCATGCGCAGCCGCGTCGTGGCGTCCACCCGGAAGTGGAATCCGCACTTGGGGCACACGTGCAGGCTCTCTTCCAGCGCTTTCTTCCAGATGATCTGCCGGCAGGCCTCGCACTTGAACCACAGGCCCTCCGTGCGGACCTTGCGCTCCCCCTCGTCGGGCTTCCTGTCTTCGGATTTCTCTCGGGTGAACCACGCCATCAGTAGTCGATCCCTCGCTGCGCCAGCACTCCCTGGTGGAATGGGTGCTTGATTTCCTTGATCTCGCTCACCAGATCCGCCGCCTCGATCAAATCGGGGTGCGCGTTGCGGCCGGTCGAAATCACGTGGACCCGCTCGGGCCGCGCCGCCAGATCCGCGATCACGCGTCCGATGGGCAACATGCCATAGTGAATGGCGTAATTCAACTCGTCCAAAATCACCATGTCGTACTTGCCCGAGTGCATTGCCTCGACCGCCGTCTTCCAGGCCTCCTCGACCAGGCGGATATCCTCCGGGTCGGGCTTCCCGGCGCCCACCTTGACGAACCCGCGGCCCATCGGCCGGATCTCGAACGCGTCGCCGAGCATCCGCGAGCTGTCCAGTTCCCCATAGTGCCACGATCCCTTGATGAACTGGATCATGAGCGTCTTGAAGCCCTGGCCCGCCGCGCGCAACGCCACGCCCATCGCCGCGGACGTCTTGCCCTTCCCGTTCCCGGTGAAGACCATCAGCAGCCCGCGCCCAGACTCCATCGACTTACGGTAGCACAGGAGGGCGGGCTTGAGCCCGCGTGGGGCTTCAGCCCCGCCAGGCACTAGACCACGGAAACTCCTCGGGCCGCGCCACCAACCCAGCCTTCACCGGATTCCACTCGATGTAACGCCGGATCTGTCCGAATTCCGCCGCGTTTCTCACCATCCGATCGAAATACTCCGCCTGCCAAAACGGCGCCCCGCTCCGCCCCAATAAGCGGTTGGCGTTTCGAGCCGTCGGGCCTTTCACTTCCCGAAGCAGCGCCGGAAGCGAGACCTCGGGGGTCCAAAGCACATGCACGTGGTTGGGCATAATCGCGTATGCCTCGATCGAGCAAAGGCCGCCCGCAACCACCTCCCGCAATTGTTCCCTCACCAGGCGGGCGATCTCCGGTTGCCGCAGGTAGACCGGTCCGGTGCGGGCGGTGTCCAGCAGCCGGTCCACGGCTACGAAGGCTTCGCCGGAAGTGAGGTGTTCGCGCTGGAAGGCGCGCCCCACGGGAAGGCTCCCCCAAAGCCGCCAGGTGACGAAGACGGGAACTCCCGGCGCGTCCCAGTGCGGCAAGCGACGGCGATAGATTCTCATCCTTCAGGGATAGTGTCCTGAAGTTGGAACGACTCTCCGAAAACCCTGCGGGGCTGAAGCCCCACGCGGGCTAAAGCCCGCCCTCCACCCGCCCGCGTTTCCACAACTCCACGTATGGTGCCAGCTCTTGCATCATCGCTCCGAACTGGGAAATGGTTAGCGATTGCGCGCCGTCGCTGATCGCCTTCTCGGGCGTCGGATGCACTTCTATCAGCAGGCCGTCCGCGCCCACCGCCACCGCCGCTCGCGATAGCGGCGGCACCAGGCTGCGCCGGCCGGTGGCGTGGCTCGGGTCCACCACCACGGGCAGGTGCGTGAGCTCGTTCAGCACCGCCACCGCCGTCAGGTCGCACGTATTTCGCGTCTCAGTCTCGAAGGTGCGGATGCCACGCTCGCACAGGATCACGTTCGGGTTGCCGTGCGCCACGATGTATTCGGCCGACATCAGCAGCTCTTTGATGGTCGAGCTCATCCCGCGCTTCAGCAGAATCGGCCGCCCCGCCCGGCCCAGGCTCTTCAATAAGGCGAAGTTCTGCATGTTCCGCGCGCCGATTTGCAGGAGGTCGGCGTACTCGGCAATCAGCTCGACGTCGCCGTCGCTCATCACTTCGGTCACGATGGCCAGCCCCGTGGCCTCCTTCGCCTTGCGCAGCAGCTTGAGGCCCTCGACCTCCATCCCCTGAAAATCGTAGGGCGAAGTCCGCGGCTTGAACGCGCCACCGCGCAGGATGCGTCCCCCGAGGCGCGCCACCGCTTCCGCGGTCTCCATGATCTGGCGTTCCGATTCCACCGAGCACGGCCCTGCCATCACCACGAACTCCGCCCCGCCAATTTCGGTCCCGTTGACGCGGATTACGCTGCGGCCGGGCTGAAACTCCCGGCTGACGAACTTGTAGGGCGCCGAGATCCGCACCGCGTTTTCGACGCCCGGCATCGCCTGCAAAGACTCCAGGCACGCCGTAACGTCGCCCATCCCCACCGCCCCGATGACTACCCGCTCCTCGCCCTGAATCGTGTGCACCTTGTAGCCAAACTCCTGGATCCGCTCGCAGACGCCGTCAACTTCCTCCTTGGTCGCATGCAGCCGCATCGAGATGATCATCGCCTTCTCCTTCGCCCCAAAAATGAAAAACCCACTCTTTCGAGTGGGTTGGCCGATCCGATTCCGCGTGTTCTCGCCAACGCCACTCTACCCGGAGGGGGTAAAGCGCCAAAATCGAAAGCTATACGATCCGGCGTGGGTCGGGAACATTGGAATTCCCTAGTATACTCAGGCACCCCCGCGAACGCAATCCCGGCGAGCGCGACGAGCGCGCCGCCACTCGCCCGTCACTTGGAAGCGCGCAGGTGCGCATCGCACTCGGCGATGAGTTCGCGGGCTTCCTTGATCGGCGGCGTGTAGGTGCGGTTCTGGTTGGCGTCGGGAATGGCGGCGAGCTCGGCGAGGGCGCGCGCGGCGGCGGAGCGAGCTTCCCGCCAATCCGCTTCGTTTGCGGCCGGCGAGCCAGACTCGGCGGTAGCGAAAGTGCGGTACGCGGAGCCAAGCGCCACCAGGCTCCTGGCCAGGTAGAGGATCCGCAGGTTCTTGTCGGACCCGATCGAAATGCCCGCCTGGGCCCGTTCGATGCTGTTGCGCGCCTGGGCCAGCGCTCCCGCGCGGTCGCCCGACATGGCCAGCGCCACCACCAGAGCTCGGCCCGACGCCATGGCCTGCGAATGAGCCGTCCGGTCCGTGGGGCGTGCGGCCAGAATCGAGTCGGCGCTCTCCAGCGACCGCCGATATGCCGCGATGGCCTCCGGCAACCTGCCCAGGTCGCGCAGACGGTGGCCCATGTATTCCTGGGCCAGCTCCCAATTCCTCTTGCACGGCAGGTCGTCCGGGGAGGTCCGGAGGAGCGATTCCAGAATAACCGCCGCCTTACGAAGTTCTTCGAGCGAGCCGGGCAGGCCGGACGCCGGCACATCCACCGCGCCCAGGCGCAACATGGCGGCTGCCAGATCGTATTGAGCGGTGCGATTCTGGGGGTCGGCCGCGGCGGCTTGCCCGGCAATGGCCACGGCCTTGGCGTAATACTTGTGCGCTCCCTCGGAATCGCCCAGATTGTTCATGAACGGGTTACCCAGAACGGCCGCGGTGTGCCCATACACCAGCATCAGATTTCGGCGGTGCACGGCGTCGTGGGGATGAGCCGCAAGCAGCTTCTCGCGGACCGCGGCGGCTTGTTCGAACTCCGCGGCCGCCGCCTTCAGATCGCCCAGCGCGATCATCAGAAGGCCCCCCGTATCCGTGCGGGCAGTGGCCAATTCCTCGAGGATCTCGTCCTGGTCCGGGAAACGGGCCGAAAGCGCGGCGAACGCCGCGAGGCCCTTGCGGGCCCAGACCAGAGCGCCGGCCGAGTCGTGTTCCCTGAGCGCATAGGAAATGCTCACGCACAGACGAGCTTCGCGCGCAGCCGCTTCGGGCGAGTTCGGACGCATCCGGCCGAGCGCGATGGCGTCGGGGAGAGCGGCCTCGAGACGAACCATCGCCTCGGCCGATCGTCCGTTCGCCGTTAGCGCATGCCCGGCGCCGAGCTGGATATCCACCCACGCCGCCAGCGCTACAGGATCTTGGGGATGGGCGCGGCGCAACGGCGCCATCAGGTCCGCGGCGGCTTGGTAGCTCTTCAGAGCCCCCGGGTAATCCCGCAGGCTGGCGCCGTAGGCGTTGCCCTGCACGTCGCCGAGCTTCAGGTAACCGGCGGCCACGGCCATGCGGAGACGCTCGTCGTTGCCAGCGTCTTTCGACAGTTCTTCCAGGTACTCGAGCGTGGTCTTGACGATGTTCTGGCGGGCTTCGGTGGCGCCGGGGAGCCGCTCGATCTGGGAATGAACGCCAAACAAGGAATGGTTGGCCAGATTCACCATTTCCGTGAGGCGCTGCTCGGCGCGCCGCTTTTCGGTGCGGGCGCGCTGGGCTTCGGATTCGGCGCGGGCGCGTTCGGCGAGCGCCGTATCGCGCTCGCGGCTGGCGATGGCGTGTTCTCTCTCGGTNNACCGAGGAGTAGCGGCGCTCGGGCTCTTTGCGCATCGCCATCAGAACGATATTGTCCAAATCGCCCGCGAGCTGGCGGCGCAGCCGGGCCGCTCCCGGCGTGGTTTCGGGCACCGCGCCGCTGGGCCGGGTGATGGGCGTGCGACAGACGACGCGCTCCACCTCCGCGGTCGACGGGGAGCCGATGCGATGGGCCTTCGAGCCGGTGAGCAACTCGTAGAGAATCGCGCCGAGCGAGTAGACGTCCGCGGCGGTGGTGACGGGCAATCCCAGAACTTGCTCCGGGCTGGCGTATTCGGGGGTGAGCGGCAGCGCGGCCAGCACGGTCGCGGCGGGGTCCGCGTCGATGTCCGGAGCCAGCAGCTTGGCCACGCCGAA
>PLEM01000394.1 GCA_003137035.1 Bryobacterales bacterium
AGATCCTGCACCCCGCTGACTTTCGCGCTGAGGATGATCCGGTTATGCGCCAGCCCGTGCCGCTCGGCCGCCTGCGCCGATTCCAGCGCGCTCACCGCCATGGCCTCCAGCATCACCGACCGCGCCTCCACGGGTTCAGGCAGCCGCGAGTTCCGGTCCATCAGCCGGGTCAGCAGCGATTGATCCAGCGATCCCCAGTTCACTCCAATGCGCACCGGACGGCCGTACTCGCACGCCGCCTCGATCATAGTGCGGAAGTTGTCGTCGTGCTTTCGGCCGATGTTGACGTTTCCCGGGTTGATGCGGTACTTGGCCANNTGTTGGTCATCGACTGCACCACAATCGGATGCCCCTTGCCGATCTCGACCCCCCCGACATCCACTACCACCGCGTCGCGCCGCGGCGAAATCGCCATAGTTTTTATTGTAGCAGCGGGCCATCCACCACCCCCCTGCTGAGTGGCCACTGAAGTGCCGATGGTACGTTCAGCAACTCGCCAATCTTGGGAAGCGCTCTCGGGCGTACAGGAGAGACTGAAATGACGATTCTTTCCGGCGCCAATAGTGTGCCCGCGGCTGGAGTGGCCGCGGTTGCCCTGCTCCTCTCGCTGAGCGCCCCCGCGCCCGCTCAATTCCGGGAGACGGTATCGCTGGCTCGCCTGCTACACAAAGTGCCCTCGCGGGCTCGCAGGGAGTTCGACAAAGCGCTGGCGGCCGGACACAAGGGCGATTCGCACGCCGCCATCGCACACCTCGAAAACGCAATCGGGATCGACCCGGCGTTCCTGGAAGCCTACAACAACCTCGGAGTGCGCCAACTGCGTGCAAATCGTTTCGAACAGGCCATCGCCCAGTTCCAATGGGCGCTCTCGCTGGACGGCACCGCCGCGCCGGTCTACTTGAACCTGGGAGTAGCCTTCGTCTCGGCGGATCGTTATCCAGAGGCCGAGAAGACCGCCCGCCGGGGCCTCAAGTACGACTCAACCTCGAACCGCTTGCACTTTTTGCTCGGTGTTGCCCTGGACGAGCAGCGGCGCGATCCTCGGGAGGCGCTCGAGAATCTCGAGGCGGCCGCNNCTGCCGGCCTCGCAGGCCACGAGCCACATGCTACGAGCTTGTTATACTTACATAAGGAGTTTCACTCAGCTTGTCATTCCAAGTGTACCTGCGCCTGTTCGCGCACCTTCAGTCGCTGCCGGTCCTGGCCAACGAGGGCGAGGAGACGCTGGTCGGCGGCCAGGCCGTGATGGAAGGTGTCATGATGCGCGCGCCTCATAGTTACTGCGTGGCGGTTCGCAAGACCAGCGGCGAAATCGTCACTGACGAAAAGTTGTCGCCCAAAGTGTCCGAGAAGTACCCCATCTTCCGTTTCCCCGTCTTTCGTGGCCTCGGCACCCTCGGCCAGGCGCTCAGCATCGGCATGAAAGCGTTGCACTTCTCCGCCAACGCCTTGCTTCAGGACTCCGATCCCAAAGCCGCGAAGAAGGAAATGTCCTCGGGGATGATGACCCTAAGCCTGGGCCTTTCTTTGGCGTTCTTCGTCTTCCTTTACAAATTCGTGCCGCTCTACCTGGCCACCGCACTCGGCAAAGTGTTCCCCATGGTCCGCGGCCGCATCCCCTTCAACCTCGTCGACGGACTCATCCGGATGGCCATCTTCCTCGCCTATCTGTACGCCATGTCGCTGTGGAAGGAAATGCGGCGGGTCTTCGAGTACCACGGCGCCGAGCACCGCGTGGTGTTCAATTTCGAGTCCGGCCTGCCGGTGACGGTCGAGAACGCGCAGACCTTCTCGACCTTCCACCCGCGCTGCGGAACCAGCTTCCTGCTGGTGGTGATGCTGGTCTCGATCGGCGTCTATACCCTGCTGCCGTTCGATTCGTTCCTGCTGAAGTTTGCGGGCCGCATCGTGCTGCTGCCGCTCATTGCCGGGCTGAGTTACGAGTTGATCCGTTTCGCCGCCAAGCACCGTGGTGGTCTGCTGGCCGCCCTCACCGCGCCCGGTCTGTGGCTCCAGCGAATCACCACCAAGCCGCCCGCCCCAGACCAGACCGCCGTCGCCATCGAGGCGCTCCAGCACGCCATGGCCCTCGAAAAATCGCAAGGCGGCAAGCTGGTCATCGCCTAAGGGACCGTCATGGAATACCTTTCCAAGCTGGACCAGACCGAAGCGCGCTACGAGGAGTTGAACCGCCAGATGGCCGACCCGGCGGTCATCAACGAACCCGAGAAGTACCGCAAGATCGCCAAGGCCCACCGCGAACTGGAAGAGGTCGTTTCCAAGTACCGGGAGTGGAAGAAGGTCCGGCAGAACCTGGACCAGGCGCGCCCCATGCTCGAGGAGTCCGACCCCGAGCTGCGGGCCATGGCGGCCGAGGAAGTCGCACGCATGGAGCCGGCTCTGACCAGCCTGGAACAGGACCTCAGGATGCTGCTGCTGCCGAAAGACCCGAACGACGATAAGAACGTCGTGCTCGAGATCCGGGCCGGCACCGGCGGCGACGAAGCCACGCTGTTCGCCGCCGAAATCTTCCGCATGTACTCGCGCTACGCCGAGACCCAGGGCTGGCGGGTCGAGCTGTCCTCGGCCAGCGAATCCGGCATCGGCGGCCTCAAGGAAGTGATTGCGCTGGTGAGCGGCGACAAGGTGTACAGCAAGCTGAAATACGAAAGCGGAGTGCACCGCGTGCAACGCGTCCCGGAAACCGAACAGCAAGGGCGCGTGCACACCTCCGCCGTTACCGTGGCCGTGCTCCCGGAAGCCGACGAAGTGGAAGTCCAGATCGACCCGAAAGACATCCGCATCGACACCTTCTGCTCTTCCGGCCCCGGCGGCCAGTCGGTGAACACCACCTACTCCGCGGTGCGCATCACGCACCTGCCCAGCGGGACCATCGTCTCCTGCCAGGACGAGAAATCGCAGATCAAGAACCGCGCCAAGGCCATGCGCGTAATGCGCTCCCGGCTCTATGAGATGGAGCTGGAAAAGCAGCGCGCGGAGATCGGCGCCGAACGCCGCAGCATGGTGGGCAGCGGCGACCGCAGCGAGAAGATCCGCACCTATAACTTCCCGCAGAACCGATTTACGGATCACCGGGCCGGCTTTACTCTTTACCAACTTGATACTATTATGGATGGCCGCCTGGACTTAATCGTCGAGTCGCTCGCGACGTATTTCCAGGCGCAGAAGTTGAAGGAGCAGACTGAGGCTGCTGTCCCCCTCCATGGACATACGAACAGCTCTCCAGCAGGGCTCCCGGCTTCTTGAAGAAGCCGGCATCTCCGAACCGCGTCTGACGGCCGAGGTGCTGCTATCGCACGCACTGAAGAAGGACCGTAGCTGGTTCTACGGCCACCCTGAAGAGGATCTGGACGGAGTCGCCGGGGTTCGCTACAACCGCGCCTTGCAGGAACGTCTGCGCGGAAAACCCTGCCAGTACATCATCGGTCGCCAGGAGTTCTACGGCCGCGACTTCCTGCTGACCCAGGACGTGTTCATCCCCAGGCCCGAGACCGAGTACGTGGTCGAACAGGCCCTCAAACTCGCCCCGCGCCCGGCAGCCATTCTCGACGTGGGCTGCGGATCGGGCAACATCGCCGTGACCCTCAGCCTCGAGCTGGGCGCCTCGGCGCGCGTCGTCGCAACCGACATTTCGTATGCCGCGCTCGCCGTGGCTCGATCCAACGCCAAGCGGCTGGGCGCGCAGGTTCACTTCGTGGTCTGCGATCTCGCCTCGGCCATCGCCGATCACAGCCTCGACCTGCTGATCTCCAACCCGCCTTACATCCCCACCGGCGAGGAGCGGGGCCTCCCCCGCGAGATCCGCGAGCACGAGCCGCGCATCGCGCTGTTCGCCGGCCCGCAAGGCCTCGACGTGTACCGCAAGCTGATCGACGAGGCGCCCCGGCTTTTGCGGCCCGGCGGCTGGATGGTCTTCGAGCTCGGCTACCGCCAGGTGGACGCCGTGAACGCCATGCTCGACGGGCGCTGGAGCGACTTGCTGGTGGTCTCGGATCTGGCGGGGCTGCCGCGCGTCTTCGTGGCCCGTCTCTCGGCATGAGAACGGTTTTTCACCTCGACATGGATGCGTTCTTCGTGTCGGTCGAGGAGCTGTTCGACCCGTCGCTCAAGGGCAAGCCGGTGGTAGTAGGAGGACAGGCGCACGAGCGCGGCGTTGTGTCGGCCGCCTCCTATGAGGCCCGCAAGTACGGCGTGCACTCCGCGCTTCCCTTGCGCACAGCCTACCAGCGCTGCCCGCAGGCCATTTTCCTGGACGGCCATCCCACGCGCTATCACGAGTACTCCGGGAGGGTCTTCGAGGTTCTGAACGGTTTCTCTCCGGTGGTCGAGATGGCCTCCATCGACGAGGCGTACCTCGACATGACCGGCACTGAGCGCCTGCTCGGACCGCCGCTCCACGCCGCGCACCTGCTGCACGAGAAGGTGAAGCAGACCACGCAGTTGAACTGCTCCATCGGCATCGCCGCCTCGCGATTGGTCGCCAAGGTGGCCTCCGATCAGGCCAAGCCCAACGGGGTGCTGTGGGTTCTGCCGGGGCAGGAAGCGGGCTTTCTGGCTCCGCTCGACGTGCGCCGGATTCCCGGCGTCGGCAAGGTCACCGAAAAGCGTCTCCACGCCTGCGGCATCCGCCAGGTGGCCGACCTGGCGCGCCTCGACGAGGCCTTTCTGGAGGAGAAGTTCGGCAAGTGGGGACTGGCGCTGGCCGGTAAAGCCCGCGGCCTGGACGCCGGCGGCTGGTTCGATTCCGAGATCGGCGCGCAGGAGGACCCCAAGTCCATCAGCCACGAGCACACCTTCACCGAGGACACCGCGGACACCGGCCAGATCGAATCCACGCTGGCGCAGCTTTCGGTGATGGTCGGCCGCCGCCTGCGCGAGCACGGCCTCTACGCGCGCACCCTGCAGCTCAAGCTGCGCTACAAGGACTTCACCACCATCACCCGCGCCCACACTCTCGACCACGCCACCCAGCTCGACATCGAGATCCTCCAGAAGTCGCGCCTGCTGTTTCGGACCAACTGGAAGCCCGGTGCGCTGGTGCGCCTGGTCGGAGTCCACGCCGGCTCGCTAGCGCCCGCCGAAGGCCAGATGAACCTGCTCGACCAGGACCAGAGCGATCGCTGGCGCAAGGCGCTCGGCGCCGCCGACCGCCTCCGCGACAAATTCGGCGAAAAGGCCGTCTCCCTCGGCTCCGCCGTCCAGGGCGCCTACCGCGAGAGAACCCACGAAAACCCGGCCGGACTCCCCGGCAAACGTCCTGAGCCACGAACCTGACCACTGCGGCGCATGCTGGGCAAGCTGAAGCATGCCCCACGTAGGACATGCTTCAGCTTGTCCTCTTCGAGCATTCAGAAGGACTTCTTCAGCAGCTTGTTCAGCGTGCCGCATCGACGCTCGCGGCGATGCCAGAACCCTACAACTTGCCACGCTCACCCAGGTCTCTCACCGCCGTCTCCAAGTCGAGGTTCGGTTCACTCGCCCGATCCTCGAAGGCCGCGAGGTCGCCCGCGTCGTCAGCCAACCCCAGCCCCACCACCGTCTCGATGTGGAACGTCCGCGGGAACAGGTCGATCAGCGTCATCCGTTCGATGGCGTATCCGCCGGCCGTGAGCGCGCCCAGGTCGCGCGCCAGCGTCGCCGGGTCGCACGCCACCACCACCAGCCGCGCCGGGCGCAGCCGCAGCAGCTCGCGCACGGCGGTCTTGCCCAGCCCGGCGCGCGGCGGGTCGGCCAGGACGAAATCCGGCGCCTTCTCCAGCGACTCCAGATACGCCTCCACCGCCTGCTGCCTTACGGAAACGGCGCACCCGGCGCGCGCCGCGTTGAACTCCAGGTCGTCTGCTGCGCTGGCCGAGGATTCCACCGCGGTCACCGCCGCGAACCGCCGCGCCAGCGGCAGGGAAAACACGCCCACTCCCGCGTACAAGTCCAGCGCCGTCTCGCCCCCCGCGCCCTCCAGAGCGCAATCCACCATCTGCTCGATCAGGAACCGGTTCACCTGGAAGAACGAGCGGTGGCGCACTCGGTAAAGATCCTGCCGGACCGGGTACTCAATCGCCCCACCGGTGAAACCCGGCACCCGCTCCAGACACCAGTCGAAAAAGCGCCGCGCCACGGGCTGGCCGGTCTCGAGCACGTTGAGCTGCACTTCGGCCTCGTTGGTGAACAGCTCGAGAGACCGCAGGAACCGCGGGAAGCGCCGGTCCGCCAGCATCTCGCGCAACGCCCCCAGCGCCTGGTTGATCTTCGGCGACGAGATCGGGCACTGGTCCACCGCCACCAGCCGGCGCGAGCCGTGCGCGAAGTAGCCGATTTCCCCGCCCGCCACGTGCAACTGCGCGCGGTTGCGGTACTCGAACGGCGCCCCGGAGATCACGTGGATTTCCTCCGGCGCTTCCAGCTTGCCAACCCGGCGCAGGACTTCGCGCAAGATTGCCCGCTTCTGCTCCAGCTCCAGTTCGTAGGCAGCGTGCTGATAGTGGCAGCCGCCGCAACGGGTAAAGAACGGGCAGAGCGGCTCGGTGCGCCCAGCCCCAGGCGTTACGACCTCCTCGAGCTGGGCCTCGAGCGCCTGCTCTTCCAGCCGCACCCGAGCCGTCTCCCCGGGCAGCACAAAGGGCGCCAGCACCACCCGGCCGCCGATCCGCGCCAGCCCCGCTCCTCCATAAACCAGTTTTTCGATGGTGATAAGTTCAGTAGTCACGGTACGATAGTGAATCTAGCATGAAACCACGAGTCTTCTCAGGAATGCAGCCCTCCGGCAACCTGCACATCGGCAATTACCTGGGCGCGCTGAAGAACTGGGTGCGCATCCAGTCCGACTACGAGGCCGTTTTCTGCATCGTGGACCTGCACGCGGTCACGCTCTACCAGGACCCCGACGAGCTTCGCGACAAGATCCTCGAGCTGGCTGCGCTCTACCTGGCTGCGGGCATCGACCCGAAACAGAGCAGCATCATGGTGCAGTCCTCGGTGGCGGCGCACGCCGAGCTGGCCTGGATGCTCACCTGCGTCAC
>PLEM01000361.1 GCA_003137035.1 Bryobacterales bacterium
ACGGGCGTGCCGGCCTGTAACCCGGTCAGCGCTGCCACCTCCGGGGTGATGGCGCCTGTGACCTCGCTCGATTCGAAGCAGCGCGGCAGAATCGCGCGATCCAGGCCGAGCCCGTCCATCATCGGGTAGCTCCACCGGCGGTTGACGACGTCGAACACGCTCGTCCCCGAGGCATCCGAGACCTCGGTGGCGAACTCGCCGGTCAGCCGGAAGCGCACGTAGTCCTTGGGCAGCAGCATCTGGCGCACGCGTTCGAAATTGGCCGGTTCGTTGTCCCGCACCCACAGCAGTTTGGGCAGGGTGAACCCGGTCAGCACCGGATTCGCCGTGTAGCGCAGCACGTTCTCGCGGCCGATTTTGGCGTTGACGAAATCCACCTGCGCCTGGCTGCGCTGGTCGCACCAGATCAGCGCGGGCCGGATCACCTGGTCGGCTTCGTCGAGCAACACCAGGCCGTGCATCTGGCCCGACAGGCCGATCCCCTCTACGTCCTGGCCGGAGACGCCGGCCTCGGCCAGCACTCCGCGGATGGCGAGCTGCCCCGCGTCCCACCAGTTCTCGGGGCGCTGTTCGGCCCACAAGGGCCGCTCCATGCGCATATCCTCGTGCGGCGCGGTGAAGCCTGCCTTGATCCTGCCCTGCCGGTCCACCAGCAGCGCGCGCGTTCCTCCGGTTCCTACGTCGATTCCAAGCCAGTACATATCTGACTATCTTAGGTCATGTCGCGCCGCAATCGTTGCCAGGATCTCGGGAATCTCGAACACGGCGCGGTTCGCGACCGCTCCGGCGTTGGCGCGAAAGCGCGCGAAGTTGCCTGGCGCGATCAGCTCGCCCACGGACTCGGCGATGCGCCGGAAGTTGGGCGCCACCAGACCCACCCCATGTTCGAGCACCCAATCGGCGTTGTAGCGCTCCTGAGGCAGCGTCCAGGCGTTGCGCTCCACGATCACCGGCAGCTTCATGGCCAGCGCCTCGCTGATGGAGCCGGGCCCCGGCTTGCCGATAAAGAAATCCGACAGGTGCATATAGTAGGGGATCTCGGTGGTGAATCCCTCCACGAACCTGGGCAGGCGGCTCTTGCCGGCGCGCAGCTTGCCGAGGAGCTTCTCGTTCCGGCCGCAGATCAGGATCAGTTGCAGGTCCAGGCCGCATTTATCGAGCCGAGCTGCAATCTCCAGCATCACGCGGTTCCCCTGGCCGCCGAACATCACCAGTGCGGTTCGTCGGCCGGGGTCGAGGCCCAGCCGTTGCCTTTCGGAGCCGCGGTCCACCGTCACCGGTTCGTAATAGCGCGGGTGGAGGATCATGCCGGAGGTGCGGAAGATGCGCTCCTTGGAGTGGCCCAGCGCGCGCGCTTGCTCGACGGCCCGCGCCGAGCCGCAGATCAGGTACTGGGATTCCCGCTCGATCCAGAAGTGCGGCGGGTAGTCGGCGAAATCGGTCAGCACGGTCGTGAACGGGGTTCCCGGGAGTGCGCTGGCGACGCTTTCGGCGATGGCGCGGTTGAAGTTCGGCACCAGCGACACCACCAGGTCGGGACGGCTCGCGAGCCAATGCCGTTCCAGCAGCGCCACCTGCTTGCGGTGATACATGCGGATCAGAACATGCATCAGCGCCGTCAACTGCGCCGAGCCCAGCGTCCAACCCTTCTTCAGCATCAGGTTGTAGACGTCCTGGAGCCGTAGGCCGGTGAGCTTGCGAAACACGTCGAGCGGATCGAGCAACTCCTGGAGGTTCACCAGGCGAACCTCCCAGGGGCGCTGCTGCTGCTCGATGGCCAGCCGTAGGGCCTGCGCCGCGCTGCGGTGCCCACCCCCGGCATCGAAGAATAGAAAGTCGAACTTCATAGGTGAAGCCGACCGCCACCCGCCCCTACTGCTTCTCCTGAACCACCTTGATGGTCATCTCGCCTTGCGGTCCGGAGACGATCCGAGTCACCGTGAGTGTCTTACCGTCCTCGCTTAAGGTCCACTTGTCGTTGAGCGTGAGGTCGCCGCTATCCGTGGCCGCCTTAGACTCGACCAGCAGGGCCGCGCCATCCCACTTCGCCTTGCACTTGAAGGCGAGCGGGCCGATCTGGTTGGTAGTCTCGGCGCCGTCGGTGGAGAGGTTCATCTCGAAGGTGCTCTCGCCTTGCTCCCCTACCTGGGTGGCGAACACCTTGAGGCTGGGTTCCTTGTGGTCGATCTTGGAGGATGCGCTGGTAGGCGCCGGCATCGGGCCAAAGTCGCTCTTGGCGATGTTCGCCTTCCAGTTGCCGGAGAAGTTCGGCGGGGCAGCAGCGAGCGCTACCGCCAGGGAAATCGGGATCAGGACGGCCAGCAGCTTGAATCCGTGTCGTAGCATCTGGTATTCCTTTCCATATCATGGTAGCGGAGAAGGGCGTGGTCGAGTGGCTGCTAGAGGGCGATCCCTCGATCCGTTGGCAGACCATGCGCGATTTGCTCGGCCCCGGCGCGCGCACCCTGGAGCGCGAGCGCAAGCGCGTGGCTCAGACCGGCTGGGGCGCGCGTCTGCTCGAGCTTCAGGACCCTTCGGGGCAGTGGGGCGGTGGCGTCTACACGCCTAAGTGGACCTCAACCACTTACACGCTGCTGGTGCTGCGCGGCCTGGGGCTCCCCGCCGGCAATCGTCAGGGGCTCAAGGGCTGCCGCCTGCTGCTGGACCGGGGTCTCTACTCCGACGGCGGCATCAACCTGGGCTGGGGACGGCGTCCGAGTGAAACCTGCGTCACCGGCATGGTGCTCTCGATGTCGGCCTACTTTGGCCTTGACGACGAGCGGCTGGAGCGGCTTGCCGCGCACCTGCTGGGGCAGCAGATGAGCGACGGCGGCTGGAACTGCCAATTGTGGCGGGGCGCCACGCACAGCTCGTTTCACACCACCATCGGCGTGCTCGAAGGCCTGCGGGATTACGAACTGCTGAATCCGGGGTGCGCCCCGCGGCTGCGTGAGGCGCAAGCGCGCGCCCGCGAATTCCTTCTGGTGCACCGCTTGTTCCGCGCGCATCGTACCGGCAGAGTGATAAGGCCGGAGTTCCTGCGGTTCGCGTTTCCGCCGCGATGGCATTACGATGTTCTGCGCGCGCTCGATTACTTCCAGGAATGCCGCGCCCCGCGCGATGAGAGGCTCGCCGAGGCCCTCGAGCTGGTTCGCGCCAAGAAGCAGGCCGACGGCCGCTGGCTGCTGGCGGCCGGCTATCCCGGCAAGATCCATTTCGAGATGGAGAAAGCGGGCCGGCCCAGCCGCTGGAACACGCTACGGGCGCTACGGGTGCTGAAGTGGGCTAGTTCTTCAGAGCGAAGTTGACGTCCACGAGCGCCTCGACTTCGATGGGCCTGCCATTCAGGAGCGGGCGCTGGTAGATCCACTGGCGCACCGCGTCCATGGCTGCCGGAACCAGTAGCGGGTGGCCAGTCAATACGGTCACGGTGTGTATCCTCCCGTTGGTTCCGATGACGATTTTCAGCCGGACGGCGCCCTGGATGTGGGCCTGCCGGGCCAGTTCGGGGTAGACCGGCACCACGTTGTTGATCCGCTTGAGGCGAAAGCCGTGCTCGCCCTCGGGTATCTTCTCGGGCGGCGGGACCACCACCGGAGGCGCTTCGATGGCAAGCGGCTTGAGCTCGCTGCTGACCGGAGCTACCGGGACGGACAGGGTCACCGCGGGTTCCGCCACCTCGGCCCGGGAGTAGAAGTAGCGGCCGGCCAGCACGGCCACCACCAGCACGGGAGTCGTGACCAGGGCGCGCTTGATCCGCCAGCGAAGGCGCGCGGGTTTCGCCGGACGGGCCAGCGCGCCGAGATCCGCGCCAGCCGGGACGGCCAGGATCTCGGGCAGCTCCGGAAACGGGTTCTCCGGCATGGCGGCGCCAGCTCGTTTCCGAAGCGCCGCCCAGAGTTCCCTGATGAATTCCGTGCAACTCGGGTAGCGGGCCGCGGGATTCTTGGCGAGGGCCCTGGCAAACACCGCCTCGGCGTCCGGGCCCAGGTCCGCACCCAGGATCGCGGAGGAACAGGGCGGCTCGCTGAGGATCTGGTAGAACAGCGCGCTGATGTTCTCGGCCTCGAACGGGCGGCGTCCTACCAGCCCCTCGAATGCCGTCACCGCCAGGGAATACTGGTCGCCGCGGCCGTCCACCGTCTGTCCCTGGAGCTGCTCGGGGGCCATGTACGACGGGCTGCCGACGGCCATTCCGGTTTGAGTCACCAGGGGCGAAGCGAGGGTTTTGGCAAGGCCGAAGTCGCTGATCTTGGGCGTGCCGTCCTCGTGGATCAGGATGTTGGCGGGCTTGACGTCCCGATGCACGATCCCCTTGGAGTGGGCGAAATCCAGGGCCGCCGCCGCGTAATAGAGCGCCCGGACGAACACCACGGGGTTCGGACGCGCGTGATTCTCCAACAGCTTCTCGAGCGACGGTCCGTTCACCATCTCCATCACCAGGTAGGCCAGATCGCCTTGCTGGAGCAAGTCGTGGACGGCCACGATGTTGGGATGGAGCAACTGGCCGGCGGACTGCGATTCCCGCCGCAGCCGCTCCAAAAGCGCTTGCCGTTCCGCCGGGTCGGAGAACTCGGGCAGGTGGACGGTCTTGATCGCGACGGGGCGGCCGATCACGGGATCGAAGGCCCGGTAGACCACCCCCATGCCCCCGCGCCCGAGCTCGCCCAGCACCCGATAACGCCCGATTTGATCCACTTCATATAGATGCTCCCGCCGGCACCCGCGCACCGCGTTTTGTCTCTATGCTGTAGGAGGGGCGCATGCGGCCCCCCGGAGCGCCCATGATCCTGCGAAGCTCCCTGCTGTTCCTCTCCCGGCGCAAAGCCCTCCGCCACTGGATGGAAACCTCGGCCCTGGTCCGCCCGCTCACCGCGCGATTCGTGGCCGGCCAGACGCTGGAGGAGGCCCTGGGCGTGTGCGGGCGGCTCCAACGCGACGGCATCATGATTACCCTCGACCGGCTGGGCGAGAACGTCACCTCGCTGGAAGAAGCCGAGGCCTCCCGAGACGGGTACATCGAGGCCTTGCGCCGGATCACCGATCTCGGCCTCGAGGGCAGCGTCTCCATCAAGCTGACGCAGTTCGGGCTGGACCTGTCTGAGGAGGCCTGCCTGAGCAACGCCGGCCGCCTGGCCCAGGAGGCGCGCAAGCTGGGCAAGGTGGTGGAGATCGACATGGAGTCCAGCGACTATGTCGACCGCACCTTGCGGGTGGTGGCCGAGATGCACAAGTCCTCCGGCAACGTGCGCTCGGTGATCCAGGCCTACCTGCATCGGAGCGGGGAGGACGTCGAGCGGCTGTGCAGCCTGGAAGTGCCCGTGCGCCTGTGCAAGGGGGCCTATCGCGAGCCTGCCTCGGTGGCCTTCCACCGCAAGAGCGACGTCGACCGGAACTATGTGCGGCTGATGAAGATCCTGCTGGAGCGCGGGAACTATCCGGCGCTGGCCACGCACGACCAAAGGATCATCGGCGAGGCGCAGCGTTTTGCCGCCGCCTCGGGTATCGGCAAGGACCGCTTCGAGTTCCAGATGCTCTACGGCATCCGCCGGGATCTCGAGCGCCGGTTTGTCGCGGAGGGCTACCGGCTGCGCCTGTATGTGCCGTATGGGCAGGCCTGGTACCCATACTTCATGCGCCGTCTGGCCGAACGGCCCGCAAACCTTTTGTTTCTAATGCGAAACCTCGTGCGCGGCTGAGTAGGATAAGTCCCCAGCCTGGTCCCTGTTGTACGCTCTGGAACCAACGGGGGACTCGTGGAGTCCAATGAGCATGAGGTATTGGGCCTATCTGGGGGCAAAACTGCTCGCCGCCGCCTTCGCTCTGCGCTACGTCTGGGTGGGAATCACGCTGCTGTTGCCCGTGCCGCGCCTCTACCGCAACGCCTTCCTCGGCTACGACCTGAACTGGACTCTGGCAGCCGGGCTTTTCTTCCTGATCTGCTGCGGCGCCGCCTATCTCTGCGTGTGGGAGCAGCGCTACCGATGCCGGGTTTGTCTGCGCAGGCTCCGCATGCCGATCGCCACCGGCTCCTGGGGGCAGATGCTGCAACTGGGGCGCCCGCGCGTCGAGTATATTTGCCCGTTCGGCCATGGCACGCTCAGAGTGCCTGAACTCCAAATCTCCGGCATCGAGGCATCGGACTGGCAGCGCCACGACGACGACATTTGGAAGGAGCTGGTGGGGACTGAGGAAGACCGGCGGTCATAGGCCGTAACAGGGGCGGACCCCACAAAATAGAGGGCCGCCGCCACTCGGTGCGCGGGCGGGGAAGCCTGCTGTTTCATGAGACAATAACATCAGAGTGGCGTTGCGTATACAGGTTCGTCGGCGAGCTTTCGGGGTGCGGATTCTGAGGCATCCCGTGGGGCGGATTGTTGTCGCCTCAATTCTGGGAATCGTGCTGGTTCTGCTGGGCGTTTTCACGTTCTATTACGTCAAATATTCCCACCTGATCGACCGGAAACTACGGGCCGGCCCCTTCCAGGCCACCTCCATGGTGTTCGCCGCGCCGCAGGTGGTCTCGGTAGGCGACGCGATGTCGGCTGCCGAGGTCATCACCCAATTGCGCCGCAGCGGCTACGGGGACTCCAGCGGCAGCCGCATGGGTTGGTACCAGCTCCGCCCGGACGGCTCCCTGGCGGTCTTCCCCGGCGCCGATTCCTACTTCGACGACGAGGCCGGGGTGATTCAGTTCAGCCAGGGCCGGGTCTCGCGGGTCCTCTCGCTGCGGGACAACACCGAACGCTCGCAGTACATGCTGGAGCCCGAGCTGATCACCAATCTCTCCGACCGCTCCCGCGAGAAGCGGCGCCTGGTGAAGTATGGCGATCTGCCGAAGGTGCTGGTGAATGCGGTGATTTCGGCCGAGGACAAGCGGTTCTTTCAGCACGCGGGATTCGACCCGCTGCGCGTGATGAAAGTGGCCTATCAGGACCTCAAGGAAGGGCGCATCGAGGCCGGCGCCTCCACGCTTAGCATGCAGGTTGCCGGCATGTTCTGGCTCGACCGGCGGGAGCGCACGTGGCGGCGCAAGGCCGCCGAGGTGCTGATCACGCTCCAGTTGGAGCAGAAGCTGTCCAAGGAGGAGTTGTTCGAGTTCTACGCCAACCAGGTGCCCTTGGGCCAGCGCGGCAGTTTTGCGATTCACGGGTTCGGCGAGGCGGCCCGCGCCTATTTTGGGAAAGACGTCGGGCAGTTGTCGCTGGCAGAGTCCGCGACGCTGGCGGGGTTGATCCAGCGGCCCAGCTTTGGCAACCCTTACCGGCACCCCGACCGCGCGCGCGAACGCCGCAACGTCGTGCTCCAGATGATGCGCGAGAACGGCTTCATCGAGGAAGCTCAATACCGGCAGGCCATTGACGCGCCGCTCCAGGTGACCGCCGCGGAAATGGAATCCACCGAGGCGCCATACTTCGTGGATCTGGTCAATGAGGAATTGCAGAGCGAGTTCGGCGACTACGACTTCCAGACCAGCACGTATCGCGTCTACACTACCGTCGATTTGGACTTGCAGCGGGCGGCCTCCGAGGCGGTACGCATCGGGATGCAGGAAGTCGACCGGCTGCTCAGCCACCGCCGCTGGGCCAAGGGGCAGAAGCCCCCCGAGGCGCAGTGCGCGCTGGTAGCGCTGGATCCGGAGACCGGAGCGGTGAAGGCCTTGATCGGGGGGCGCGATTACGGCGCCAGCCAGTTGAACCGCGCGCTGGCCAAGCGCCAGCCGGGATCCGCTTTCAAACCCTTCGTTTACGCGGCCGCCCTGAGCACCGCAATCACCGGCGGCGGACAGGTCATCACCCCGGCCACCCAATTGGTCGACGAACCGACTACCTTCTGGTTCGACAGCAAGCCCTACGCGCCCACCAACTTCAAGGACGAGTTTCACGGCCGGGTCACGCTGCGGGAAGCCATCGCCCATTCGATGAACGTCCCGGCCGTCAAGCTGGCTGAGATGGTAGGCTACGACAACGTCGAGAGCCTGGCCAAACGCGCGGGAATGAACCTGAACATCCGGCCCACTCCGGCCATCGCTTTGGGCGCTTATGAGGTCACCCCGATCGAAGTGACGGGGGCCTACACCATATACGTGGACAAGGGCCAGTTCGTGAAGCCCAACTGGGTCAGCTTGATCCGCGACCGTCAGGGCGCCGTGCTGTATTCCCACAAGGCCGAGCGGCGCCAGGTGCTGGACCCGCGCGTGGCCTACCTCATGATCAACCTGATGCAGGAGGTGCTGCGCACTGGGACCGGGGCGGCCGTGCGGTCGCGAGGCTTTGTGCTGCCCTCGGCGGGCAAGACCGGAACCTCGCACGACGGCTGGTTCGTCGGCTTCACCTCCAAGCTGATTTGCGCGGTCTGGGTAGGATTCGACGACAATCGCGAGTTGGGGTTGGAAGGGGCGCATTCCGCGCTGCCGGTGTGGACCGAGTTCATGAAGCGCGCCCACCAGTACCGGGAGTACCGCAACGTCAGTGAGTTCCAGGCCCCCGACGGCATCGTGAGTGTCGAGATCGATCCCACCAGCGGCCAATTGGCCACCGGGGCTTGCCCGGTGACGCGTACCGAGGTGTTCATCTCCGGGACCCAGCCGGTGGAGAGCTGCCGCCTCCACGGCCGGGGCGGTGGCACGCGCGTCGCTTCCTGGGAGAGTCCCGGGACTGTTCAGCCATCCACCCCCGGCGCCTCCGCTGCCCCGCAGGTGGCCAGAACGCCCTCGCCCGGCGGCCGGCGCACCGCGGTGCAGCCACCTCCCGCTCCGCCGCAGCCCCAGGTGGCGCAAAAGGAGCAAGAGAAGAAAAAAGGTCTCTTTGGCCGCATCCTAGGTGTGTTTAAATAGGCTTGTAGCTCGCATAAGGAGGCCATCCATGATGTTTCAGAGGTCTCTGCTCATCCCTCTCGCCGTTCTCCTTTCTATCCCTGTGCTTCGGGCGCAATCGGCTCCCGACGCGGTTAAGCCTGCCGAGTCCGCAGTTCAGCCGGCTCAGCCCGTGGAGCCCCCGGCCGAACCGCTCACCCCGGAAAAACGGGGTGACATCTTCATGGCGCGAAAGGCGTATCGCGAGGCGATCGAGCAGTATAAGCAATGCCCGCAGACGGCTGTCGTGCTGAACAAGACCGGCATCGCACGTCACCAAATGGGCACGCCTTCGGATCTCGAAGCGGCGAAGAAGTACTACTCGCGCGCGGTAAGGAAGAATCCGCGGTACTCGGAGGCGGTGAATAACCTGGGCACCATCTACTACGCGACCAAGAACTATAGGAAAGCGGTCGCGCAATACAAGCGGGCTCTCGAGCTTTCACCGAACTCCGCGTCGGTCCACAGCAACCTGGGCACCGCCTTCTTCGCCCGCAAGCAATTTAAGGAAGCCGCCGAGTCCTACCAGAAGGCCATCGCGCTCGATCCGGAGGTGTTCGAACACCACAGCTCCTACGGCGAGTTGTTGCAGGACCGCAACGTGGAGGAGCGGGCGAAATTCCACTACTACCTGGCGAAGACTTTTGCCCAGGCCGGGAACGCGGACCGCGCGATCCAGTACATCCGCAAATCCATCGAGGAAGGATTCAAGGACCGCAAGAAGTACCTCGAGGAGCCTGAGTTCGCGGCCTTGCAGGAACTGCCCGAATTCAAGGAAGTGATGGCGCTCGAACCCCGTGTTCTCTAGACCGCGCGCCAGCCTGCTTCCGCTGTGTCTGTTGTTGTGCGCGTGCTCGAAGGATCAGCGCGTCACGCGCAAGATCGCGATCCTTCCGTTTGAGAATCTGTCGGCCAGCCCGGACCTCCAGTGGGCCGGCCGCGCGTTCGCCGAAGTGGTAGCGGCCCAGCTTACCGGATGCCCGGACGCCGATCCCGCGGTAGCGCCCTCGCTGAGAGAGGCGGCCGCCTCGGGGGCGAGCGGCATCGTCCACGGTTATTACTCCCTCGTCGGTGGGCGGTTGCGCGTTCAGGCGGTTCTCGAAAACACCGCTACCCGGCGGATCACCGAGACCGCCTCCGCGGCCGGGGCCCCGGGGGCCATCCTGGAACTAGCGGGCGCCGTGGCGCGGCAGATCGATCCGCGGGTGCGCCCGTTCAGCACCGCGAGCGAAGCCGCATTACGGGCCTACGTCGAGGCCCTGAGCGCGAGCGATCCCTCCCAGGACATGCAGCGCGCTATCTCCGCCGACCCGAACTTCGGCTTGGCCTACGTGGCTTGGGCGCAGTGGCTGGTGTCGCGCGGCGAGCGTGACCGGGCGCGGCAGGTTGCAGAGACCGGGCTGGGGCAGGGAATGCGAATGGCTTCGGTTGAGCGGGCGCGGCTCCAGGTGCTGGCCGCGGCGCTGGATGGCGATCGCGTGGCCGAACGGCGGGCGCTCGAGGCTCTTGCGCGCGCGACTCCAGCCGATGGCTCCGTCTTCGCCAGGCTGGCTGGGATGTATTTGGGCGCGCGCGACTACCCGGCTGCGGTCCAGTGGTACCAGAAGGCGCTGGAGCGCGATCCGGACAATGTGACGCTCCTCAATGAAGCCGGCTATACGAACGCCTACGCCCGCGATCTCGATGGGGCTGTCAAGCACCTCTCGCGCTATCGCGACCTGCGGCCGCTGGAGGCCAACCCGCTGGATTCTCTCGGAGACGTTCACTTCTATCTGGGACAGTTCTCGCGCGCCGAGAAGTTCTACCTGGACGCCTACGCCAGGGACCCGTCGTTCCTGATGCGCACGGAGCTTTACAAGGCCGCCTGGGCGCGGCTGATGACCGGCGATCTGAAGAGCGCCGACGAGACGTTCGCCAAGTACCTCGAGGCCCGTCGGGAACTCAACGACTCTCTGCTCCCTTACCGCAGGGCGCAGTGGGAATACTCGACCGGGCGGCGAAAGCAAGCCATCGCGCGCCTCGGCCCGATGCTGGAAGGCCCGCAGCCCGCCTTGGCCTCCCTGGCCGCGGCGCAGGCCTCCATCTGGCTGCTCGAGACGGGCGATGCGTCGCAGGCGCGCCAGTATGCGCTCCGAGCCGCGCCGGGGAACCCGTTTGCGGTCGCCTGCCGTTTCCTGAGCGAGCCGCCCGCTTCCGCCTCGGAGTGGGCGGTGCGCGCCGAACGCGCGTTTCCCGAACCCGGGCAGGCCGGGCTGAAGCAATACGCGCTAGCCTCCGCGCTGTTGCTCTCGAAACATTTTCCGGAAGCGGCTGCCCACTGGCGGAAGATCTACGAGTCGATGCCGCCGGGCTCGCTGGATCCAGTGGATGTTCCGCTCGCCTGGGCGCTCGTTGAAACCGGCCAGTTGGCGCCCGCGGAACCGTTGCTCGCCAGCTATGGCATCCCGGACGCTCTGCGGGAGCACCCCTTCCTGTCGCTGAGTTTTCCTCGCATCTTCTTTCTGCGTGGTGCGCTGCTGGAACGCCAGGGCCGCCGGCAGGAGGCCCGTGCGAACTACGAACTGTTCCTGCGCCTCTCGGGAGATCTGCCCATGATCTTCGGCGAGGAGCAGCGCGCCCGCGAGGCGCTGGCGCGATTGTAGTTCTAGCGGCCCGTCAACCGATCATAGAGATGCAGGTCGTTGGTGGTGCCTAGCGAGGTGTTGTAGAAGCTCTCGAGTCCCAGCCCTTCGCGCAGGTCTTCCTCGAACTCGTGCAGCGCCTCGAGTTGTCCAGCCAGCGCGGGAACGTTGCGGCCGCCCGCGCGCCAGAACTTCTGATAGCCGCCATCGACCAGCTCCGCAATCTCGCCGCCCACCAGCCAGCCGGCGCGCTCGATGCGCGGACCGGAATCGATGATGGCGGCGCAGCCCGCACGGCGAACCTGCACGCGTCCCCCGGCTTCGGGAAGGGTTTCGAAACCCGAGGCGCGCAGGGCCTCGAGCCGCTCCTCGAAGCTGCTCGCCTTGGGCTGGCGTTTACGGAACATCATCGCTCCTATTATCGGATTGCGAAGACGGTGGCGGCCAGCACCGCGCCGATGACGCCGCCCGCAATCCCCGCCCACCAGAAGAAGTTCCGTCGCGTCAAAATCGCCAGGGAAGAGAACACGATGGCCATTTCCAGGAAAATCTCCCCCAAGTGCAACCGCATGGCGCGCTGGCCCGCGATCCCGCTCTCCTTCTGGAGTTCCTCCGCGTGCTTCTTGAGCTCATCGGCGTCTTTATCGTAACGGGCGAAGTTCTCCTGGTACCTCTTCGCGGCTGGCGTGTCCTTCATCGCCGCGAGGATGTCCGCGGCGAACTCCGACTCATAGCGGCGAATCGATTTGCTCTGGTTGTGCGCCCACTCGTCCGAGGCCTTCTGCTGCAAGAGCAACTCCTCGGTGGTCTGGATGTGTCCGGAGACGGAGACCAGGGCCAGCACCGCCGCCACGATTGCGATGGTTGCCCCGACTCTGCGTTCGAACGGAGCGTGCGCCTTTTCAACAGCCTCGTCGAGTTCTGGTTGCCCCTCCATTCCTCGAAGATAGCACGGGTTCGGGATGCTGTAACCTGGGTGGTATGAAGAATCCGTTTGAGCGAGCGGTGCTGGGACGCACGGGCCTGGAGGTCGGGCGTCTGGGCGTGTCCGCGTCTTACGGGGTGCCGGCGGCGGCGGTCGAGCGGGCCTTCGAGCAGGGCGTGAACTACCTGTACTGGGGGAGCATGCGGCGCGAGCAGTTCGGACAGGCGCTCCGCAATCTGGCCTCCCGCCGCGACCAGTTCGTGCTGGTGTTGCAATCCTACTCGCCAGTGGGCGGGCTGATCCGCGGCAGTGTGGAGCGCGCGCTGCGTAAGCTCAACCTCGACCGGGCCGATGTCCTGCTGCTGGGCATGTGGAACCGCCCCGTGCCGCCGCGCATCCTGGACGCCTGCCGCGAAGCGAAGGCGCGCGGTCTGGTGCGCTTTCTCGCCGTATCGACGCACAAGCGGCGGCTGGTGCCCGAGATCGCCAGAGGCTCGGACTTCGACGTCGTCCACTTCCGCTACAACGCCGCGCACCCGGGGGCCGAGCAGGACATATTTCCGCACCTGCCCGCGGAAAACCGGCCCGGCCTGGTCTCCTTTACCACCACAAGCTGGGGGCAGTTGCTGAAAAGCCGCAAGATCCCTCGCGGCGAGCGCAAGCCCACCGGAGCGGACTGCTACCGCTTCGCGCTCACGCAACCGGACGTGAATGTGTGCATGAGCGGCCCGGCGGACGCCGCGCAGATGGACGAGGCACTGGAAGCGCTCCGGCGCGGTCCGATGACCGAAGACGAATTGGCCTGGATGCGGCGCGTAGGCCGCGCGATCTCCGGCAAAGGCACTCTCAGCCGCGAATAAACGCGAATTAACGCGAATTAAATACGAATGTTGTTATTCGCGTTCATTCGCGGCAAGTATTGAATCCTAGACGGCGACTGCCTTGCTCGACTCCCGGGCCACCAGATGGAACGGGATCAGCACCCGCTCGGGCGGAAGCGGCTCCGGGGATTGGAGCGTGCCCAGCAGCAGACGGGCCGCGCGCTCGCCCACCAGCGGGCTGTTCAGATCGATGGTCGACAACGGCACCCGCAGGATGTCGGAATAGTGTACGTTGCCCGCGCCGACTACCTCGATGTCGTAGGGCACTTCCAGCCCGGCTTCGAGAATGGCTTTGATGGCGCCCACCGCGACCGCGTCGTTGAAACACACCACGCCATCCAGTCGCGGATTCACCGAGAGCAGCCGCCGCATGGCCTCATAGCCCGCCGAGTCGCTCGACCCGCCACTGGCGATGTAGGCGGCATGCGCTTTGAGACCGTGCCGCGCCAGGGCCGCCGCGTAGCCCTTGGATCTGCCGATCCCCGTCGAGGACTCCGGCCCGCGAATGTGCGCGATGTGGCGGCACCCGCGCGAGATCATGTGCTCGGTGGCTGCCGCGCCGATCTCTTCGTCGTCCGCGCCGACGTAGCTGGCCGTCGAGCCGGGGAAAGCCCGGTCGATCAGCACGTAGGGCAGGCGGTGCTTCTCGATGCGCTGGAACAGCGCGGTCTCCTCGGGCGATTGCGCGGAGGCCAGAATCAGGCCGTCCACCTGCGCGCAGGACAGCAGCAGATCGATGGCCAGCCGCTCCGCATCGGCGTCGCCCTCCGAATTCGAGATCAGCACCGTGTAGCCGTTGGGCTGCATCACCCGGGTCACACCGCGCGCAACCTCCGCGAAGTGCGTGTCGGTGAGGTCCGGTACCACCAGACCGATGATATGAATGCGAGTTTCCACCTCGATACTCCTGTTGAAAGAGGATACCACGCGGCGCGTTCCACCTTCTGCTAGGATACGGACTGGAAACTCCAATACCGTTGCGGAGGGAATCAGACATGAAACTCGTGACACTGGTTGCTGGGGCGCTGATGCTGACCATGTCCGCTTGGGCGCAGGCGGGCGCGGCGAAGGTCGCCAAGGCGGATCTAAAGGACGCGAAAGGGCTGGAAGTGGGCACGGCGACGTTTCGGGCCGCGCCGGATGGCGTCCGGATTTCGCTGCGGCTGAAGAACCTGACGCCGGGCGAACACGCGGTGCACATTCACGACGCGGGAAAATGCGATCCGCCCGACTTCAAGACCGCGGCCGGACACTTCAATCCCGCCCACAAGCACCACGGCAAGGACAACCCCGAGGGGCCGCACGCGGGCGACCTGCTCAACTTCACCGTGAGCGGCCAGGGCACGGCGACGACCGCGTTATTGGCATCCGGAGTCACCCTGGGAACGGAAGCCACCGGGCTGTTCCATGAAGGCGGAACGTCGCTGGTAATCCACGCCAGCCCCGACGACTACAAGAGCGACCCGGCGGGCAACGCCGGCGCGCGCATCGCCTGCGGCGTCATCACGCGCTGATGTCACGAGTCATTTTCTCCATCGGGGACCTCCAGGTCGAGAGCGAATTCGGCGATTCGACAACCGCGCGGATGATCCTGGAGGCGCTGCCCATCGAGGCCTCGGGCAACTACTGGGGAGGCGAATTCTACTTCCCCATCCCGATCGAAGCGCCCCTCGAGAACACCGCCCGGGAGGTGGTTGAACCGGGCACGGTTGCCTACTGGCCGCAGGGCGCGTGCCTGTGCATTTTCTGGGGTCCGACGCCAGCCAGCCAGGGCGGGGAATGCCGCGCCGCGAGCCTGGTGAACCTGGTTGGCCGCGTGCTGAACCCAGAGGTGCTGCCGCGGCTGAAGGCACGGCGGGTCAAAGTCTCCGCCGGCTGAGGAGGCTGCTGAAAAAGTCCTTCTGAACGCTCGAAGGGGACAAGCTGAAGCATGTCCCACACGGCAAATCAATGACTTGTAGCCTCTCGTGGGGCATGCTTCAGCTTGCCCACGGACTTTTTCGGCAGCCTCTGAAGCCTGCCGCTGGGAAGGTCACTTCAAACGAGGCAGCTTGGCTTCGAGCGAACGTCGGATCCAGGGCGCGGGCTGGGAGGTTCCGGTGAGCGCCAGCGCTTTGGCGACGGTTTCGGCCGCCGCCTCGCGGCCGCCGCTCTGGAGCTGGGCTTCGGCCAGGGTATCCAAGGCCCAAGCGTCGCTGGCCTTGGTGAGATTCACGGCGCGCTGCGCATAGCGGAGAGCGGCGCTGGCGTCGCGGAGCTCCTTGGGCTCGCACGAAACCAGCAACTGTGCCGCGCGGATGAGTTCGCCGGGCGGGGCAGTGGAATTCTCGGCGATCTGGCGTGCCGCATCCAGGCCGCGCGCGGTCTGGTGACGGGCATCGGCAGCCTGGCCGGTCTTCACCAGCAGCCCACCGATGCTCACCAGGGTCTCCGCGCGGTGCGATTGCCAAGTCAGGTTGCCCGGGTCGATCTTCAGCAGGCGTTCGAGGTTGTCGGCGACTTGGGAGTAGTTGCGCAACGCGCCAGCCGAATCTCCAGTGGCCTCGTAGGTCTCCGCGGCATTGCTCAGAACCACGATGAGATCGAACTGCGCGCGCATGTTGGTGGGATCGAGCGCAGCCAGCGCAGCGAAGCTTTCGGTGGCCTGGCGGTAATTCTCAAGCGTGCCCTTGGTGTCATTGAGCTCCCAGAGCACGTCGGCGATGCGGCGCCGGATGGTGGCTTCGAGGCGTCGGGAAGCCACCGCGGCCTGTTCGGCGGCCGGAAGAGTGCCGAGGGTGCGGAGAGCGTTATTCAGCCTGGCCAGCGCGGCGTGCGCGTCCCGGGTGGCCTCGAAGTCGGCGATCTTCATGTTCAGCCCGGCGGTGGCGCGGCGGGCGCGGATGTAGCCGGGGTCAAGTGCCGCGGCGGTCTCCCAATGGTTGAGCGACTTCTGGTAACTCGCGAGCGCTCCGGCAGTGTCGCGGAGTCCCTTGGCAAGCTGGTCGCCGAGGCCCTCGAGGCTGCTGGCGAGATCGGCGCGCGCTTCCAGATCGGCGGGATGCTCCGTGGCGAGCTTTTCGAACCAGTTGGTGGCCTGACGTGCGTGCGCGACGGCATCCTGAGTCTGCTGGGTCAGCAGCAGCACATCGCCCAGGTGCAAGTGAAGGTTGGCCAGCGCGCGCGTGGCGCGGGCGCTGCCGGGATCCGAGCGGGCTAGCGGCTCGGCAATGGCCAACGCCTTGCGATAACTTGCCAGCGCGCCCGTCGTGTCGCCCAGGTTCGGGTTGTAGGGATTGCCCTGCACGTCGCCCAGCTTGACGTAGGCCTCGACCAGGTCGACCTCGAGATCCGGATCCCCGCCCGACTCACGGGCCAGGCTATCGAGGTATCCCAGGGACTGCGCGACCAGCATTTCTTGAAGGGGAGTTGACCCAGGCAGCTTCTGTACCGCGTCGGAGAAGTCGAACAGCACGAAGTGCGCGAGCTTCCGGACGTCGTTGAAGCGGCGCTCGGCGCGGGCCTTGGCACGCAGCGCGACACGCGCCTGCCAAGCCACGCCTCCCACTCCTCCCAGTATGGCCAGCGCGACTATGGCGGCGGCCGCCGCGGTGACGCGATTCCGGCGGATGAACTTCGAGGCGCGATAGCGGAAGGTGCCTTTGCGGGCTGTGACCGGCCGTCCGTCGAGGTGGCGCCGGATGTCATCGGCCAGTTGCTCGACCGATCGGTAGCGGCTCTGAGGCTCCTTGCGCAGCGCCACGAGGATGATGGCGTCGAGGTCTCCCTGCAGGCGGCGTGCCTCGGGCGCGGTCTCGAGCGCCGTGCTGGGCCGCTGCGGCTCCTGCGCGCACACCGCGCTGATCATCTCGGCGTCGGAGTGCGTTTGGAAGCGATAGGGCGAGTGGCCGGTGAGCAGTTGAAACAGAATCATGCCCAGCGCGTACACGTCGGTAGCGGTGGTGACCGGTTTGCCGAGGAACTGCTCGGGGCTGGCGTACTGGGGGGTAAAGGGCCGCTGTTGGCCTAGCGTCATGTAGGCGCCGGAGCCGGGTTGCGGCGCCAGCAGCTTGGCGATCCCGAAATCGAGCAGTTTGGGCGTGCCGTCTGCGGTCACCAGGATGTTGGACGGCTTCAAGTCGCAATGGACGATGAGGTGCTGGTGCGCGCACTCGACCGCCGCGCAGATCTGGAGGAACAGGCGCAGGCGCGCGGCCAAGTCCAGGGAGTGCGCCGCGCAGTACTCGTCGATCGGCGTCCCCTCGATGTACTCCATCACCAGATACGGCATGCCATCTTCGGTGGCTCCGCCGTCCAGCAGGGCGACGATGTTCGGGTGATTCACCGCGGCTAGCGTCTGGCGCTCGCTGCGCAGGCGGGCCACGATTTCGGGCGACTCCGCGGTGTAACGCACCAGCTTGATGGCCACTCGCTGGCGAAACTCATCCTCGCGCTCGGCAAGGTAGACGACGCCCATTCCGCCTTCGCCGATGCGTTTGGTGAGGCGGTAGTGTCCGATGCGGCGGTTGAGCATGGGGTCGGGAAGATCGGGCATGCTGAAGAGCATTATAGGCCAGCGGCCGGCGTACACGTCGGCTCGCGGACCAAAGATCCGCCCCACGCAGACAAGCAAACAGTATTGGGTTTAGGCCGGGATGCCGAGACTATGCCGACGTAGCGCGGGTCTGGAAGCTCCGCACCGCCTCGGCCTCATCCGAAAAAGTCTCGAAGACACTGTAAAGCTTGGTGATGTGCATGAGCTCCAGCGCACGCCCCGACAGATGCAGCAGCTTCAACCGGCCGCCGCGGCTGCTGACGCTGGCGAAGCCGCCCACCAACTCGCCCAAGCCGGAGCTGTCGATGTAACTGACGCCGGCCAGGTTGAGGACGATGTTGCTGGTGCCTTTCGAAAGCAGATCCTTGAGGCTTTCCCGCAACTCGCCGGACGCCTCCCCGAGCGTAATTCTGCCGCTCAGATCTACGATCGCCACGTCGCCCACTGTGCGAATGCTCAATTTCAGGCTCATCATTCCCTCCAGTTCGCTCAAACCCAGCTCATGCCAGATATGACTACGATCCCACGCCGGTGTGGGGAAGTCAATCCACAGGCCCGAAAACAGCGATCAGTGGAGCTGGAACACCACGTCGACCTGCGTCTCCACCGTCACCGGCTCGCCGTTGAGCAGGGTTGGTCTGTAGACCCACTGCCTCACGGCGTCCTGAGCCGAGGGAACGAGCAGCGGATGCCCGCTGATGGCCTGGATATTCTCCACTCGGCCGGATGTGCCGATCCGAACCGCAAAGCGCACCGTACCCTGGATTCGAGCCTGCTTGGCCAGGGGAGGATAGACCGGAGGAACTTCCGTGACCAGGTTCGCGCGCGCAACATTTTGTCCCACACGGATGCTTCGAACTTGCGGGGCGGAGGGGCGGGGCGGCGGCGGAATGTTGTTACTGTCGATGACGCCTCCGAGAACTCCCCCCATGACTCCGCCCGGCACGCCTCCCACGACGCCGCCGGGAATGCCCGGGTCCAGGGTCTCTTCGCATGGGGAGGGCGCAGTTCCTCTTCTGGGAAGTGCGCTGCGGGCTTCCGTGGCGTACTTCCCATTGGGAAACAGCTTCAAGTATTCGCCCGTTGCCTGGAACACGCCGCTGTACAGGAGCCAGGTGAACTCCTCGTCGTCGCGGGTGAGCGCAGGGTCCGCCTGAACGGCCTGGCAGAAGCACCGCGTCGCATTCCCGCTCAAAGACCCAGAAAAGCGATCGCGGCCTAGCGAGTTTAGTTGGGCCATCATGCGCGCCGCCGCCTTCACCTGGTCCGGCCCGACCGCGCATGCCGCCTCCGCGTACTGGACGGCCATGCCGTCTTCGTTCCGCTCCGCGCAGGTTTTCGCGCCTTCGACGAGGAACGTCGCGATGCGCGTGCGGCTGGCGGGATCGACGACCGGCGCGGCCTTCGCAATTCCAAGCGCGTCCCTCGATTCCTGGCGGTCGAGCTGGGACTTGGCCGTCTTCAGCACCCAGTCGGAGATGGCCGGTACGATTTTGGGGTCGAACTTCGCGGCATTCGCAAGGTAGTTCTGGAGCCGATCGTCGGCCGATACCCCGATCTCAAAGGTACGGGGGATCACCTTCACGATACGGACACTCGGCCCTCCCGGGGGTGGTGGAGGCGGAGGCGGAGGCG
>PLEM01000403.1 GCA_003137035.1 Bryobacterales bacterium
TGCCGTTCTTGCTGACGATATCCACCAGCAGCGCCATCAACTCGCCCGCCGGCAGCACCTGCTCCGGCCCTTCCACCTGGTTGTAGCCGAACGAGTAGCCCAGCCCGCGGCAGGACTCCCACTTCTTCGGCGTGATTTGGTCGTACTTCGCGTACTCGGGAGAGGTGAAGTCCGAGAACTCGACGCCAAACCGGTCGTTGATCGCGCCGTCCTCGACCTTGTTCAGATACTCGGCGAACAGCGCCGGCAGATCTCCCTTTTTGGGGTAGGTGATGTCGTTCCACATCAGCGCGGGCTGGTAGCGCTCGATGAGTTCTCTCCAATGCGCGTCGGCGTAGTGCGCGTATTCTTCACTCTGCGGCGTCATGTTCCGCAAGTCTTCCAGGGTCCGGATGGGGCCGTTCAGGAAGCTCCAGTCCAGGCCGCCCGAGTAGTACAGACCCATCTTGAGGCCTTGCGCCCGCACGGCCCGAGTGAGTTCTCCCACCAGGTCGCGCGCCGCGCCCTGCCGGTCCGCCGGGCGGTGTGGGTTCCGGACGCGGCTGGGCCACAGCGTGAACCCATCGTGATGCTTCGAGGTGAGCACCACGTAACGCGCTCCGGTCTCCTTGAAGATCTTCGCCCAGACCTCCGGGTTCCATTTTTGGATCCCGGCGTTGAATGCCGGAACGAAGTCCAGATAGGAGAACTTCTCGCCGTAGGTTGCGACGTGGTGCTTCCAGGTCGGCGAGTCCTGGATCTGCATGGTGTTCATGTACCATTCCGCGTACGGATTCAGCGTGAACCACTGGCCCGGGTCCACCTTGCCGAGTTCGCCGGTCGGCGGCGCCCACGCCGGCACGGAGTACAAGCCCCAATGGATGAAGATGCCTAGTTTCGCATCCTCAAACCACGCCGGCGCCCGGTGTTTCCCCACCGATTCCCACGTCGCCTGGTACGCCTGCCCGGCGCACGCCGATGCCGCCAGCAGAACACAACTCAGTCTTCCGATCATGGAGCAGTCATATCACACCGGAAGGGCGGATGTGAACCGCCGTCGAAGTTCGTCTATGATGAAACGAGAGCCGGTGTGCGTCTGGAAAGTGGGGCAGGCTTTACAGCCTGCGGGCAAGATTGCCCCCCACCTCTCTCCGCGGGGTGACATATATGCGAGATCTCAGATTGTCCGATGAAATCATGGCTCAGGCCAAGCAGGAATTCTCCAAGCTCTCCGACGCCAGCGGTCTGGTTCGCAAGGCCCTGGATCTTCTGGGAACCTGGTTCGAAGATCCGATCTACGAACCCCAGCGCGCGTCTGTCCTGGCGCACGTTGCAAGCGCCCAGTTCCCGCTGCTTCTGGACTCCTTCTATCAACTGATTCCCTTCGGCACAGGCGGGCGGCGCGGGCGCGTCGGCTACGGCCCCAATCGGATCAACGATGCCACCGTAGCGCTCTCCGTTCAGGGACACTGTAACTACCTCCGGGACCGATTCTCGTCCGCCGCTTCCCGCACTATCGTCGTAGCGTTCGACACGCGTATCTTTTGCGACATTGCCGGAACTTACTCTTTTCTCCCATCGAACCATCCACTGTACAAACTAACATCCAAGGTTCTTGCGCACAGTGCCTGCGAGATTTACGCGGCCAATGGCTTCTCGGTCTATCTGGCTGCGGAAGACTCTCACTCGGGCTATCTCTCCACCCCGGAATTGTCGTTTCTGATCCGGCGTATGGGTGCGCTCGGCGGCATCAACGTAAGCGCCTCGCACAATCACCCGGACGACAATGGCTTCAAGTTCTTCAACGAACACGGCGCGCAGGATATCCCGCCCACGGACCGGGAGATGATGGACTACATGGACAAGGCGCCCGAGGTCAAGCGCCTGCCCTTCGACACCGCGGTGGCGCAGGATTCCGTCCGCCGCCTGCCTCCCGAGCTGCACCAGGCTTACGTCGCAATGAACCTGGCGTTGCGCCCGGGCGGAGCACGCAAGCCGGTCAAGGTGGTGTATTCTCCGCTCAGCGGCACGGGCGATTCCACGGTCGGGGACGTGTTGCGCGCGGCGGGTCACGACGTCCATCTGTTCGCGCCGCAAGCCGACTTCGACGGATCTTTCAAGTCGGTTCCGTTCCGCCTTCCGAATCCGGAAGTTCCGGAGGCGGCCAGCCCGGCACTCCCGGAAGCAACTGCGACGGGGGCCGATATCGTCCTCTTCACGGACCCGGACGCGGACCGACTGGGGATGTTCGCCAAAGAGAAGGCGGGCGGCTGGCGGTACATTACCGGGAACGAGATCGGATCGATTCTGGCTTACTATCTGGTCGCGGATCGAGACCGTGGCCCCAGGAAGCCGGGGCTGCTCATCAAGACCCTGGTCACCACCCGTGCCATCGAGGATGTCGCGCGCCGATCCGGTTGCCAGATCGTGTCGGACCTGCTGGTGGGCTTCAAGTACATCGCCAACGTGCTCCTTTGTCTGGAGAAGGGCGGTCAGTTCGGAAACGTCGAGGCCCGGCCGGGCGACTTAGTGCTGGCCGCCGAGGAGAGCCACGGCTTTCTACTTACTCCCGACATTCGCGATAAGGATGCGGCAGGCGCCGCGCTGGTTCTGTGCGACCTTCTCGGCCAGTTGCGCGCCGAGGGCAAGTATTTGACGGAGTATTTGGACGGCCTCTCGCTGGAGTCCGGCAATTACGCCAATGCGGCGCGAAATATCGTGATGCGGGGTATCCGGGGAACCGAGATGCTAACCTCTATGATGGCCTCCCTGCGCGCCAAGCCGCCCGCGCGTTTGGGAGATCTTGAAGTGACGCGCTTCGACGATTTTCTGTCGGAGGCCCATGGCCCGTTCTCGGCCAATGGCGACACGGAGCGACTGGCGCGAAACCTCCTGCTACTCGAGCTCGATGGGGTGCAGATCGTCATCCGACCTTCCGGCACCGAGCCGAAGGTAAAGGTTTATGTGGATGTCGAGGGCCGGAAAAGGATCGCCGGCGGAGACAGAGCCGCGGCCGCCTCGCTGGCCCAGGACATTGCGGGCCTTGTCTTCCACCATTGTCTCGACCGAATCGGCTATCGTCTCTCGCCCAGCGCGGGCTTGCTCCCGGATTATGTGGATCTCGACCTCAAGTCCGACTTCGACAATCGCTTCCGCCGCGAGTTGCTGGAGAAAACGGAGTGGCTGGGACACTCCGCCTCGAGCGATCAGTTACAGTGGCTTCGAAAGAGCCTCGCTAAGTACGCAGCCGGAGCGGATCCGATCGACACCGTAAAGCTGGCGGTGGCGCACCTCGCTGGAGAACTGGCCGCTGCTGCCCCCAGCGAAGCCGCGCGGGACGCACTCGCCGGGCTCCAGAAGACCCTGAAGGCCCCTCCGTCCGACCCTATCCACCCATTGCCCTGAACTAAACTTGGTGGGGCGGACTTCAGTCCNNGCGCGGGACTTCAGTCCCGCCGAGATGGGGTCTGCGCCAGCGGATTGGTCCAGCGCAGTCCGGGAAACCGCGCGAAGTCGCGATCGGTGGTGTGGAGCACGCCGCCGCACTCGATGGTCAGCGCGGCCAGTTGCGCGTCGGTGATCAAAGGACCGCGTGCCTGCCCGTCGACCATCATCTGTCGGAGAACGGGCCAGTGGCCATCGCCGGGCCCCAGCATCCGGACGTTGGGCTGTTCCACCCATCGATCGATTACTCCCGCCGCCTCTTCGAGGGTGAAGCGCTCGCCGGGGAGCCTGGGATTGGTCGCAATCCGGAGAAAAGCCGCGGCGGTTTGCCATGGCAGCCCCACAGGCGTACCGCTCGATAAAACGCGCTCGACCCACCGGCGAGCCTTCGCATGTTGCGGCGAGGTGCTGTCGTAGGCGTAGAGCAGGATGTTGGCGTCCAGGACGATCACTTGTGCGCCGCGCCTTCCAGCGCTTCGAGCAACTCCTCCACGTTGTCGTAACTGAGGCCTGGAGGAAGGCCCAGGGGACGGGGAGCCACGCGGAACGGTTTGCGCTTCCGCTGTCCGGATGCCATCAAGCCCAGACGGAGAAACTGGTTGACGGCCTGCTTGAAGGAGACGCCGGAGCGGCGAACCTCCTTGTTGAGGAGGCTGGCGACATCGTCATCGAGCGAGAGCGTCGTCCGCACACCATGATGCTAATATCTTAGACATCATGATGTCAAGCAGCGGGCGAGCTTCTTCTCCACAAACCGCAGCGGCCAGTCGGCGCATTCCCGGATGCCGATGCGCGGGGTCACTTCGATATCCATTGGCGGCTCCTGCCGCAGTCCCCGCACCGTGAGCGCGCCGCGGGTGAGGTCGGCGCCGTAGAGACTCCGGGTGATGCCCAGCGCGGCGGCCAGTTTGCCGGGGCCTGAGGTCAGGTCCTCGACGCGGCGCGCCGCCGGCCTTCGCTGGCGCATACGCCCGATCCCGGCCAGCGGCTCGATCGCGCGAATCAGCACGCAGCCCGGCGTGCCGTCCGCCTCCGTCACCAGGTTGAGGCACTCGTGCACGCCGTAAACGAAGTAGACGTAGGCGTGCCCCGGCGGCCCGAACAGCACCCGGGTTCGCGGCGTCAGGCCGCGCGAGGCGTGCGCCGCCCGGTCGTCCAGCCCCAGGTAGGCCTCCGTCTCGATGATCCGGCCGGCCACCCCGCCATGCACCAGGATCTTGCCCAGCAGGTCGCGCGCCGCTTCCACGGTCGCTCGCGCGTAGAACGTCCGCGTAAGGATGCGGCTCTCCGCGATCAGCCGTCTCAGAGGAATCCGGTCCGTCCACTCGGTCATTGCGCGCGCCAGGACTTCCGTCCGACAATTATAGCTTCGAACATGCGCCTCTTCGCCGCTGTCGATATTCCGAGGGAAACGATCCACGCGCTCGATGGGCTGATCGCCATCCTGAAGCCCAGCGCGCGTATCAAGTGGAGTCCAGCCACGAACCTGCACATCACCACCAAGTTCATCGGCGAGTGGCCCGACCAGCGGCTTGGGGAACTCACCGGGGCATTGCACGGCCTGGCCGCGCGCGAGCCGATCCCGATCGCGGTGCGCGGCCTTGGCTTCTTCCCGAACGCGCGCGCCCCACGCGTTTTCTGGGCCGGCGTCGAGGCGCCCGCCAGCCTGGCCGAACTGGCGCGCGAAACCGATCGCGCCCTCAACCGGCTAGGGGTTCCGATCGAGGCGCGCCCCTTTTCGCCGCACCTGACGCTGGCGCGGATCAAGGAACCGATTCCGCTCGGCCGCCTGCACGAGGCCATCGCGGCGCTGGCTTCCACCGAGTTCGGCGCGTTCACCGTCGACCGCTTCTACCTCTACCAGAGCACGCTAAACCCCTCCGGCTCGGTCTACATCCGGCTTGCGGAGTTCCCGTTCCAACCATGACCGGCGCCCTGATCCTCGTCTGCGCGTACCTGCTGGGCGCCATTCCCTTCGGCTACGTGCTGGTGCGGCTGACCACCGGCCGCGACGTGCGCACCTCGGGCAGCGGGAACATCGGGGCAACCAACGTCCTGCGCACCACCGGCCGGACGCTCGGCGTAGTCACCTTGTTGCTCGACATCGGCAAAGGGTATCTGGCGGTGTGGGCGGCCGGGCGTCTGAGCGGCGGCTCGCCCGCGTGGATGAGTGGGGCGGCGCTGGCGGTGATGGCCGGGCACGCTTTCCCGGTCTTTCTGAAATTCCGGGGCGGCAAAGCAGTCGCCAGTTTCGTGGGGGCGTTCCTGTGCCTGACCCCGCTGGCGCTGGCGGCGGCGCTCGGGATTCTGGTCGCGGTGGTAGCCTGGAAGCGCTACATCTCCCTGGGCTCGATCGTCGCGGCGGCGGCGCTTGCGCCGGCTGCCTGGCTGATTTCGCGCGCGGCGCCGGAGGTAATTGCAGCCGCGGCCCTCGCCGGAGCGTTCGTGATCTGGCGGCACCGGGCGAACATCGCGCGGTTGCGGGCGGGCACGGAACACGTGTTCACGTTTGGAGGCAAGCAATGAGGCGGCTGGCGATCATCGGTGGAGGCAGTTGGGGCACGGCGCTGGCCATCGTGCTCGCCCCCCGGTTCCCCGAGGTGCGCTTGTGGGTGTACGAAGCCGACCTCGCGGAGCGCATGCGCACGAGCCGGGAAAACGACGTTTTCCTGCCTGGATTCACCGTCCCGGACAACGTGCAGATCCTGAACGACTTGCGACTGGTGATCGAGGGCGCCGAAGTGGTGCTCAGTGTTACCCCATCGCAGGCCACTCGGACCGTCTACACGCGGATGTTGCCGGGGCTGGACGCTGGAATGCTCTTCGCCAGCGCCACCAAGGGGCTGGAGCGTGGGACGCTGCTGCGCATGTCCGAGGTGATTCGAGAAGTCGTCGGCCAGCGGTTTGCGCCGCGCGTCGCGGTGCTCTCCGGCCCCACCTTCGCGCGCGAGGTCGCGGCGGGGGAGCCGACCCTCCTGGTGGTTTCCTCCTTGGACGGCGAGTTGAACCAGGCCATCCAGGCGGCGCTCTCCGGGCCGACCTTCCGGGTCTACCGGAATGAAGACCCGGTGGGGGTGGAACTGGCCGCCTCGCTCAAGAATGTCTTCGCCATCGGGGCGGGCGTCTGCCAGGGCCTGGGGCTGGGCAGCAACACCACCGCCGCGGTGATCACGCGGGGGCTGGCGGAAATGACGCGGCTGGCGGTGGCTGCCGGAGGGCAGCCCGGAACCCTGGCCGGACTGGCCGGACTGGGAGACCTGGTGCTGACCTGCTCCGGCCAGTTAAGCCGCAACCGCCAGGTAGGATTCGAGTTGGGCCGCGGGCGCAAGCTGGCCGACATCACCGGCTCGATGCAGATGGTGGCCGAGGGCATCCAAACCACCTACGCCGCCGTGGATCTGGCGCACCGGCACGGGATCGAGCTGCCCATCACCGCGGAGATTCGCGGCATCCTGCGCGGCGAGCGCGAGCCCCGGGTGGCGGTCCGCGAACTGATGGAACGGTCCCTCAAGGGGGAGTAGGCTAGGGAGCGCGGTTGGCGCAACCTTCTGTGCGCGACCGGGTTAACAGTAGTATGGTGGCGGTGGCGGTGATCGAACCCGACGCCCAGTTGATGCTGCGTGTTAAAGAGGGGGACTCCGCCAGCTTCGCCCTGCTGCTCGAGCGCCACCGCGCTCCGGTGGTTCATTTCCTCTACCGGATGGTGCAGAACCAGGCCGTCGCCGAGGAACTGGCGCAGGAGGCCTTTCTGCGGGTCTATCGGGCTCGGGCAAGCTATGAGCCGACCGCGAAGTTCACTACCTGGCTGTTCCGCATCGCCACGCATCTGGCGCTGAACAGCCTACGGGATGGGCGGTTTCAGAGGTTTCACGAGAGCCTCGACCAAGAGGACCAACAGGCGGCCAGCCGGGAAGTAGCCGACCGGCGGCCGACTATCGAGCAGAGGCTGGTCGACCGGGCCAGGCTGGAGGAAGTGCGTGGCGCGATCGCCGCGCTGCCAGCGAAGCAGCGCGCCGCCGTGCTCATGCACAAATACCAGGAGATGGAGTATTCTCAGATTGCCCGGGTGCTGAATTGCTCGGAATCGGCGCTGAAATCGCTGTTGTTCCGGGCTTATGAAACGCTGCGTGCGCGGCTGGCGCACATGGCCTGAGGGAAAGGAGAGGGCGATGGAATGCCCGGCGAAAGAGCGGGACGGGGCGGCGGTCCTGCTGGATTACTGCACCCGCAAGCTGGACCCGCGCAGCGCGGCCGTGGTCGAGCGGCACGTTGCGCAATGTGCCGCCTGCCAGGATTGTATCCAGGCGCAGCAGGCGGTCTGGGCGGCGCTGGATGGTTGGGAAGCGGTTCCGGTCTCCCCGGATTTCGACCGCAAGCTGTACCGGCGGATTGAGCGAGAGGAGCGCCCGGCGCGCTGGGGCGAGCGGCTCTGGCCATTGCGGGGACTGAGTCTGCGGCCCGCGCTTTCCCTGGCCCTGGCCTCGGTGGTGCTGCTGGCGGCAATCCTGATCCGGCCGGCTCCGCCCAGGCCGGTTCATGCGCCCCAGCAGGCGCAGGTGGAAAGCCTGGATGCGGATCGTCTGGAACGGGCGTTGGACGACGTGGAGATGCTGCGTCAACTGGACGCGGGGTCTTCCGCGGGCAGTCAATCGATGTAGAACCATGCGGCACAAGCTCTGCATTGTCGTGGCGATGGCGCTGGCCTCCGGGCTGCTGGTGGCCCAGCCGCCCCGGCGCGCCCCGCTGTTCCCGCCGCAGGATCTGAACGCGCTGGACCGTCTGGAGCGGATGTCGCCCGACCAGCGCCAGCGCGTGCTCGAAAAGCTGCCGCCCGAGCGCAGGCAGCGGATCGAAGCGCGGCTGCGGCAATACGAGAGCCTGACGCCGGAGGAACGCGAACGCCTGCGGCGGCAATTCGAGCGCTTCCGCCAGATGCCCCCGGAGCGGCAGCAGGCGCTGCGGGAACTCTTTCGGCGATTCCGCGAATTGCCCGAGGATCGCCGCCGGGCGGTGCGGCGCGGAGTATGGGAATTGCAGAGGCTGGGCGAGGCCCGCCGCGAGCTCCGCCTGAGCCGGCCCTGGTTCCGCAACCGGTACAGCCCGGAAGAGCTGCAGATGGTACGGGAATTGCTCGAAATGGCCCCGGCCCCCGAAGGCGGTGAGACGGTTACCCCTCCGGGTTAACCCGAGTGACCGCAGGGGACCCGCGCCGAACTCCGGGCGCGAGATGGAAGCAAAGACATAACCCCAGCAACTTCATATATTTAGGTCGGTAACGACAGTACCGGTGGGATACCCCCGTACCCGGCCTAACTTTGGTATACACGCGGCTGTTGCCGATCTTCAATCTTGACAGCCACTTAGAGATGATTCAGGTTGATAGAGCCATCTATAGGCGGACCTATGCCCTCAAATCTCGGTGTACGCACGAAGAGAACCCGTTCCGTTGACCAGCTGTCACGCTGGGCTGTCGCCATTTCGGTGTTCAGCTTACTGGCTTCAACAGCCTTTGCCGGCACGTTTGGCACGGTGGTGCCGATCGGCAGCCATCCCTCGGATCTCGCGTTGGACGAGGCGCGGGGAGTGGTTTACGTCGCCAGCTTCACGGCCAACAAGATTGTCGTGATCGATACCACGACGCTCCGGATCAAGACCACCATCGCGATGCCGAAGCAGCCGGCTTCGATCGCCTTGTCGCCGGACGGCAAGTACCTGTTGGTGACGCATCTGTCGAACTTCGATCCGAAGGTCGGCACGCCGAACAACGGCCTGACGGTGGTCTACCTGGGCGGAAGCTCGTATCAGACCCAGAACTACGTCTTCGGCACGCCGCCGCTGGGCGTGGCGTTCGGCAACAACGGACTGGCGCTGGTGGTGACCACCACGGACTTCATGCTGTTCGACCCGACCACCGGCTATGCCGCGGCCATCGCCTCGATCGCCGGCGCCACCACGAAGACGCTTCCGGTGCCGATCGGGCAGTATCCGCGCGACATCATCCGGGCGTCGATGAGCGCTTCCGGGGACGGATCGCGGATCTTCGGGACGCTGGAGACACAGCAGACCGACACCGAGACGGTGGAGTTTCAGTACGATGTCGCCAGCGGGCAGGTCAACGCCCAGTACTGGACCAACTCGCCGGCATCCGGCCCACGGGTGGTGAGCGTGGATCGCACCGGCACGTTCTACGTGACCGGCTGGTCCATGCACCGGGCGGACGACTTCGTGAGCCTGGCGCAGTTCCCGAACGCGGTCGGCGACTTTTCGATAGGCAGCCACGCGGTCGATACGGCCCGCAAGACCATCTACGCGCAGATCTCGATGGCCTCCGCGCCCCAGACGTGGCCGACCGGAGGAACGAACTACTCGGGTCCCGTGCTGATGGTGACGGATTCGGACAATCTCGCGGTGCGCGAGCAATTGAAGCTATCCCAAAACCTCTCGGGCCGGTCGGTGCTGAGCGCCAATGGCGACACCATGTATTCGGTGTCCGACAGCGGGCTGACGGTCCTGCCGGTGGGGCAACTCTACGTGCAGGGATCCAAGGTCCATAGCGTCGTGGCTAGCCAGGAATCGCTGCTGTTCACCGGGAACTGGTGCGACCGCAGCATCCAGACGCAGCAGTTCACCATTACAGATCCGGGCGGAGGCCAGACGGACTTCACGGTGAGCACGAACATGCCGGGAGTGATGCTGTCGCCCACCTCGGGCAAGACGCCCGCCACGGTGAAGGTATCCATCGACCCCGCCGCGTTCCAGAATTTGAAGGGGACCCAGGCGGGGCTGATCCAGATTGGGTCGGGGCTGGCGGTGAACGTCGCCATCCCGGTGCAGTTGTTGATCAGCAATCCCGAGCCGGAGCAGCGCGGAAGCATTCTCAACGTGCCGGGCCTGCTGGTGGACGTGCTGGCGGACCCGGTGCGGAACCGCTTCTACGTGCTGCGACAGGACAAGAACCTGGTGCTGATTTTCGACGCCTCGAACAACCACCAGATCGGGACGCTGCGGACCGGGAACACGCCCTGGTCGATGGCCATCACCTTCGACAAGCGCTACCTGCTGATTGGGGCGGACAATTCCCAGGTGGCCCACCTCTACGACCTGGACACCTGGCAATTCCAGAAGTACATCGTGATGCCGAGCGGGCACTACCCGCGGCGGATCGCGGTGGCCGGCGGGTCGATCCTGGCGGCCTGCCGGGTGGCGGGTCCGATCCACACGATCGACCGGATGCAGTTGTGGGGCCTGGCGACCGAGTATCCGACGCTGGGGATTTGGGTCAACGACATCAACGTGGATACAATGCTGTCGGCTTCGCCTTCGGGCAGCTCGATCCTGGTCGCCATGGCGGACGGGCGGACCATGCTCTACGACTCCAACACGGACAACTTCGTGGCGGCGCGGAAGGACTTCGACGCATTGTCCGGCCCGGTGGTGGCGCTTTCGGACGACCAGCTCCTGGTGGGCGACAACGTTCTGGACGCCTCGCTGGGGCAGGTCGGGACGCTGGAAACCGCGAACGGAATGTCCTCCGGGTTCGCGCTGGTGGACGGACAGGGTTTGCGAACGCTGGCGCCGCAAGAAGCGGGCCAATCGAACCCGGGCGTGGTCGAGCGAGTGGACCTATCGGCGCTGCCGTTTATGGTCCGGCCAACCCCAATGGTCGAGGCTCCGCAGGTGCCGAATATCATCACCACAGTCAA
>PLEM01000134.1 GCA_003137035.1 Bryobacterales bacterium
TTGTTGCGCAGCAGGCTGGAGAGGACATGGCCCAGCAGTTCTGTGAGGAATGTCACGCGGCCACCTACTGGAGAATCACCTGCTGTCCCTCGGAGAGGCCCTTCAGAACCTGCATCTTTGCTCCGTTACTGATGCCCGTCGCGACTATCACCCGTCTCTTGCCGCTCTGCAGGGTGGCGTCCGGAACTTCGACCTCGGTCGAGTGGTCCTTCTTGTAGATGATGGCTCCCTCGGGCACGGCCAGGACTCCCTTGCGCTCCTCGAGCATGATCTCGGCGTTGGCGGTCATGGCGGCCATGAGTTTCCGCGATTCGTTGGAAATGGAGACCCGCACCTCAAACGTGGTGACGTTTTCCTTCTCCACTCCCATGGGAGAAATCTTGGTCACTTTGCCGGTGAAGATCTGGTCTTTGTAGGATTCCACCTTGATGCTGGCCGGCTGGCCCAGGTAGACCTTTCCGATATCGCTCTCATCCACCTTGCCTTTGACGTAGACTTCCCGCAGGTCTCCCAGGGTCATGATCAGCGTGGCGCCGGACCCCATCGTGAGGATCGAGCTGACGGCGTCGCCCACTTCCCGGTCGCGGGAAAGCACCACGCCATCGATCGGCGAGACGATGGTGGCGTTGCGCAGGTCTTCATCGGCCTGCGCCAGCACGGCTCGCGACTGCTCCACCTGGGCCTCCGCCCGGGCAATGGCGGCTTGCGAAACCCCCAGGTTCCCCACCGCCTGCTGCTGGCGGTTGATGGCCATTTCGTAGTTCTTCTCGGCATCGTCACGGGCGTTCTGTGCGATGAGTTTGTCGCGGAACAACTGCCGCGCGCGCTCCATGTCGCGCTTCAGGAACGGGATGTCCGGGCCGAGCGCCTCCACCTTGTTGCGCTCGTACTCGGCCTGCGCGCTCTTGAGCGCCGCCTCGGCCATGCCCAGGGCCGCACGCGCCTGCCGCAACCGGGGCAGCAGATCGTTCTGGTCTAGCTCGCAGATCACCTGCCCCTGGCGGACCAGGTCCCCGACGTTCACCGGCAACTTCAGGATGATGCCGCTGGCCTTGGACTTGATCTCCACTTTCGTCGTAGGCTCGATCTTGCCGGTCGCCACCACCGAGCGCACCAGGTCCATGCGCTCGACGCGCGCGAGTCTTTCGGGATCGATCGTGGCCGGCCCATGGCTGAGCGCCTTCAGCGAGACAAACGCCACACCGCCAAGCCCGGCCAGCACCACCGTAATCCAGATCCAGGAGCGCTTCTTCCGCGTGGCCATAATATCGAGGACTTCAGTGCCCTATTAACGAGTCTACGTGATGGACCGCCAACTCGTTCGGAGGAATTTCATCGCGGCGGCGGGACCTGTCTACCGCTCCCGCCACAGTTCTTTCAGCAGGTGGGCCGCCATCTTGGGCCGGCGGTCGCGCGTGAATACTCCCTTGAGGTTCAGGGCGCCCACCCGGCGCGTGCCCTGGCCGGTCTTGAAGTCGCACAGGTTCCAAACATGCTCCCCGACCATGTACGGCTTGGTATGGAACAGGTCGTGATGGCGCTTGATCGTCTCCGCCTGGTATTCCTCGGAAAACATCTCCGGCGGCTGCGCGTGGTGGCCCGCAACCGCGTCCGCGCCGAATTCCGAGACGATGACCGGCTTCCCGAACTTCGCGTGCAGTTGGTCCAGGTCGTTGGAAAGCGTAGCCACGCCGGCTGGAAGTTGTCCCGGATTCCGGTACCAGCCCATGTAGCGGTTCACGCAAACCACATCCAGGAACTCGAACGACTCTTCCTCGACCCACAGGTCGCTCACCAAGGTTACCGGCCGGGTTTGGTCGAGCGATTTCGCCAGATCGTAGAGCGCCCGGAAGCTCGGCTTGGCCGGAGCCCGTTTGGACCGCGGCTCGTTCGCCACGCTCCACATGATCACGCTCGGCCGGTTCTTGTCGCGAGCGACGATTTCGCGGGTGTATTGGCGGCAAAGATTCAGCCGCCGTTCCAGGCCCGGCTCGGCGAAGAACAGGCCCACCGCGGGAGTTTCGTCGATGACCAGGAATCCCAGGCGGTCCGCCAGGTCCATCATCTGCTCGGAGTAGGGGTAGTGCGTGGTGCGGAAGGAGTTCGCTCCGACCCACTGCATGAGCGCGTAATCCTTAACGACCACGGCAGGCGCCAGGCCCCGGCCTACCACGGGGAAATCCTCGTGGCGTCCGAATCCTTTGAGGTAAATCGGCTTGCCGTTGAGCAGCAGGGCGTCGCCCCGAACCTCCACGGTGCGAATTCCCACCGGCAACGAATAGCGGTCCGTCACTTCGCCGGAGCGCACCAATTCGACCGTCAGGCGGTAGAGATTGGGCGCACCGGGGCCCCACAGCGCGGCGCCGGGAACCCGCAACTCCGTCTCGACTCCCGCGCCCGAGACCGGCGCCTCGGCCCGAACGTCGCCGCCGTGTCCCTGCAAGAGGAAACGCGCCGTTCCGGAAGTTCCAGCCGTGGTGTCGAGCTTGACCCACACCCTGCCCTCCGCGCCGTTCACGGTGGTGCGAACGGTCAGGTCGGCGATGGCTTCCGAGGGCGTCGAGTACAACATCACGGGCCGATGGATGCCGGCGAACGGAAAGAAGTCGAAGCTGGCGGGTGGATACTGCTGGTCCCAGGTGATCTCGGGCAAGTTAGGGGAGGCGCCACCAGGCGGGACGCGGTCCGGCGCGAGTTCGCCGTCCACACGCACCACCAGCAGGTTGCCCTCGCGACGCAGTTTCCCGCTCACGTCGAACTCGAAGGGCAGATGGCCGCCTTCGTGCGTCCCGAGCGGCTCTCCGTTGAGCCAGACCTCGGCTAGGTAGTTCACCTAGCCGAAGCGCAGGCGCAGACGCCGCTTCGGGTCGAATCCGAAAGGCAGGTCAAAGCGCGTCTGGTACCAGGAGGGGCCGAGGAAGTCGCGCAGATCTTCAAACTGGTCGTTCCAACTCGCGGGAACGGCGATGGGCCGCCCGCCGGAAAACCCGCCGGACCAGGTCTTCCCGCGGCCGGCGTTCTCGGGGTCGGGCAGGAAATCCCAGAAGCCATCGAGTCCCATCACCTGCCGGTACGGATTGCTCTGGGGGTATAGCGCCAGGCCGAGCAGACCTGCCGTGTTGGTCTCCGGCACGCTGTTCTGCCCCGCGGCTTGCGCCCCTAACAGCGCCGTAGCGCCAGCGGCTTGCAGCAACTGACGACGATTGATGCCTTCGTTACCCATTTCCACTCCTCCGAACGATCGTGTAAAACTCCCCTATCGTACACCGGTTCGCGGAACCGCTCTCTCGCGGTCGCGGTTCAGTGCCGCCACGCAGCCCTCAGCACCGAACCGCGACTGTCAAGAAGCGGTTCCAACTGATAGCCTGATATTCATGCACCGAATCCTGCCGCTCGCTTTGTCGGCGTTTGTCGTTTGGGCCGCCGAGAAGCCCCCCGCCACGCGGACCGACAACGTCAAGGAGATGCTCCACGGCGTCGAGATCACCGACCCTTACCGCTGGCTGGAGAACCAGGACAGCCCGGAAACACGCGCCTGGATCGATGCCCAGAACGCCTACTCGCGTCCCATCCTGGACCGCATTCCGGGGCGCGAACGGCTGCGCACGCGCCTGGCGGAGCTGATGAACGTGGACCGCACCGGAGTGCCCGTGGCGCGCGGCGGCCGCTACTTCTTCACGCGGCGGCAGGTGGGCCAGGATCAGCCCGTCCTGTACATGCGCGAGGGGCTCAATGGCCCGGACCAGGCGCTGGTCGATCCCGCTCCGCTCAGCCCGGACCACACTACTTCGGTAAGCTTCCTGGACATCTCCGAGGATGGCAAGCTGGTGGCTTACGGCATCCGCCGCGGCGGAGAGGATGAGGTCACCGTCAAACTGCTCGACGTGGACAGCCGCAAGGAACTCCCCGATCAACTGCCACGCGGCCGCTATGATGTTTCGATCCAGCCGGACCGCGGGGGCTTCTACTACAGTCGTTTCGAGAAGGCAGGGCCGCGCGTCTACATTCACGCCATCGGCAAGCCCGCCTCCCAGGACCGCGAGGTCTTCGGCCAGGGCTATGGGCCGGAGAAGATGATCGACGCGCGCATCTCGGAGGGCGGGCGCTATCTTCTGGTCCAGGTTTTCGAGGGCAGCGCCGGCGAACATACCGAGATCTGGGCGCGAGACCTCGCGCGCGGCACTCCGCTGGTCCCTATCGTCAAGGACCTTCGCGGCAAGTTCTTCGGCTTCATCGGCGGCGACACCTTGTACCTGCACACGGATTGGGAGGCGCCCAACGGCCGCATCCTGGCGGTGGACCTGCGCAACCCCGCTCGCGAGCGCTGGCGGGAAGCGATCCCGGCGTGCGATGCGCCCATCGAGAACTTCTCCCCCGTCGGCGGGATGCTGTTTGTCCTGTACCTCCGCAGTGTCTCCTCCGCGCTGAGCGTCTTCACGCCTGAGGGCAAACACGTCCGCGATGTCGAGTTGCCCGGCATCGGCTCCGCGAGCGACGTGAGCGGCAATTGGAGCGGCCACGAAGCGTTTTTCCAGTTCGAATCGTTCCACATCCCCGATACGACATACCGCTACGACGCCGCGAGCGGAAAACAGGAAGTCTGGTGGCGCGCCAGCGTTCCGACCGATCGCGACAAGCTGGAGTTGAAGCAGGTCTGGTACGCCTCGAAGGACGGCACGAAGATTCCGATGTTCCTGCTCTACCGCAAGGGACTGCGCCTGGATGGCTCGGCTCCGGCGCTGCTCACCGCGTACGGCGGATTCGACCTCAGCCTCACCCCCGCCTTCTCGCCCAGGGCGGTTCTGTGGGCCGAGAATGGCGGCGTCTTCGCCCAGCCCAACCTGCGCGGCGGCGGCGAGTTCGGCGAGGAGTGGCACGAGGCCGGCATGCACGAGAAGAAACAGAACGTCTTCGACGACTTCTTCGCGGCGGCCGAGTGGCTCATCAAAAACCGGTTCACCAGTTCCGCGCGCCTGGCGATTTCCGGAGGCAGCAACGGCGGGCTGCTTATGGGCGCCGCCATCACCCAGCGGCCGGAGTTATTTCGCGCGGTAGTGTGCAGCTACCCGCTGCTCGACATGCTGCGCTACGACAAGTTCCTGGTGGCGCGCTGGTGGGTGCCGGAGTACGGTTCCGCGGACGATCCCGCCCAGTTCAAGTACATCTACGCGTACTCGCCTTACCAGCACGTCCAGCGCGGCGTGAAGTACCCGGCGGTGCTGTTGGTTACCGGCGACGGCGATACGCGCGTCGCGCCGCTGCACGCCCGCAAAATGACCGCGCTCTTGCAGGCTTCCACGGGCTCGGACCGCCCCATCCTGCTCCGCTACGACACCAAGGCCGGCCACAGCCGCGGCTTACCCATCGGCAAACAGATCGACGACCTCACCGGCGATCTGGCTTTCCTGTACTGGCAACTCGGCGTGAGACAGTAGGCGCGGCCCGTGGCCGCTGGCCGTGTAGAATATCAACTGAAGGGGGCGATCATGCGACCCACTGCGGATTGGCAGCGGTTGCCGCGATTGGCCGGGGCATTAGGGCTGATTGCCGCGGTGACGTTGGTCTACGTCCGGATCCTGCACGTCAACGCCACCACGGTGGCGCTCAGCTTCCTGCTCGCCATCCTGGCGATCGCCACCTGGTGGAGCCTGTTCGAGGCCGTGCTGGCGTCCGTCGCCGCGGTGCTCTGCTTCAACTACTTCTTCCTGCCTCCGGTGGGCGCCCTGACCATCGCCGACCCGCAGAACTGGGTCGCACTGGTGGCATTCCTGGTGACCGCGGTTACCGCGAGCCAGTTGTCCGCCAAAGCCAAGCGCCGCGCGGCGGAGGCCTTGCACCGGCGCGCCGAAATGGAGCGTCTCTACAATCTCAGCCGGGCATTGCTGCTCGCGGACGCCCACCAGACCGCTGCTGGCCGGCAGGTTGCCACGCACATCGCCTCCGTTTTCGACGTTCAAGCCGCCGCGATCTTCGACCGGCGAACCGGAGAGATCGAGCGCTCCGGGCCGGAGGATCTTCCGATCGGCGAGGGCCGGTTGCGCGATGCCGCGCTTCAGAACACCGAACTCGAAGAGAGCGGCGTCCGGATCCTTCCGCTGCGCTTGGGCGGAAGCCCGATCGGCAGCATTGCGATCCTGAGCCAGGACATCTCCGACGCCGCCCTGCATGCCATCGCCAACCTGGCCGCGATCTCCTTCGAGCGCGCCAGCACGCTGGAACTGGCCGGCCGCGCCGAGGCCTCGCGTCAAAGCCAGGAGTTGAAATCCACGCTGCTGGACGCCGTTGCGCACGAGTTCAAAACACCGCTGACCTCGATCAAGGCGGCCGTGTCGGCCCTTCTCTCGGGACCGCAAGCCGACCCGACGACGGCCGAACTGCTCACCGTGATCAGCGAGGAGACCGACCGGATGAGCGCCATGGTCACCGACGCCATCGACATGGCCCGCATCGAGGCCGGCGAGCTGAAGATCCATCGGGAGCCGCACCGCCCCGCCGACCTGCTGGCCTCTGCCCTCGCGAAGGTCGAACCCAGCCTGGACGGGAGGAGGATCGAGTTGTCGGTTTCAATCTCCCTGCCGATGTGCAGCGCCGATCCCACCATGTTTCAAACCGTGGTTCTGCAACTCCTGGACAACGCTCTGAAATACTCGCCACCGGGCTCGCCCGTGACGGTGCGGGCCGAGGCGCGCGAGGATGGCATCGTATTTGCCGTCGCCGACCGGGGGCCGGGCATTCGCGAAGAGGAACGGGAGCGCGTTTTCGAGAAGTTCTACCGGTGCGACAAGGACCGGCGTCGCATTCCCGGCACGGGGATGGGGCTGGCCATCGCCCGGGAAATCGTGCAGGCCCACGGCGGCAGGATCTGGGCCGAAAGCGCGCCCGAGGGCTCGCGCTTCTGTTTCTCTCTTCCGCTGGCCCCCGAAGGGGTGTCGCCGTGAGCGCCATCCGGGTTCTGGTGGTGGATGACGAGCCGCAGATCCGCCGCGTGATGCGGGCCACGCTCACCGGCCACGGCTACTTCGTGGCCGACGCTCGAAGCGGTGAAGAGGCGCTCGATAAACTCACCGCCGAGCGGTTCGACCTGGTGCTCCTGGATATGAACATGCCGGGCATCGGCGGGATGGCGGCCTGCCGGGAGATCCGCGCCCGCTGGGACATCGCGATCATCGTGCTCACCGTGCGGAACACGGAGCAGGACAAAATCCAGGCGCTCGACGCGGGCGCCGACGACTACGT
>PLEM01000023.1 GCA_003137035.1 Bryobacterales bacterium
GTCCGTTCTCGCGCGCCGCCATCGGACCAGGAGGTGTAGTCCAGCCGCATCGCATCGCTCAGCGAAACCCTCGCCGGCGCCGACACCTTCACTTGCGTGCCGACCTTCCGGTCGATCACGCAGGGTGTCTTGCACGCCACTCCATCCACCTGGATGTTGATGTCGCCCGGCATACTCAGCACAGTGAGCCGCCCCAGCAAGTCGTACTTGGCGACCACCCCTACCTGGTCGGTGCCGGTCACCGTGTACTGCTGCTCCGCTGCGGGGCCCGTCGACCACGAGTTGAACACGTACTGCCGCCCTTGCGCGTCGGCCTGCTGGGAGGGCGCCACGATCGAGTGCGTCGAGCCGACCTTCCACGCGAAGGTGTAGACCGGCCAATTGTCGCGCCCGTCGATCACCAGTCTCAATCCCGGAGGATCCGTGCCGAAAGAGACCCGCCCCGCCAGCGCGTAGTTCGCGGTCAGCGTGATCGTGTCCCAGTAATCGCCCGTCTTGTATACCTGGGTCTCGGTTCCGCCCTGGCTCCAGGAGTCCCACACCCACACCCGCCCAACCTCGTCCTGTTGCGGCGTTACCGAGGAAATCGTGTGGGAGGAGTTCCGGGCCCAGTAGAGGACCGCAGGCGAGACCAGCACCGCGCCGTCCGCCATCAGCTTCATCCGATCGGGCGAAGTCAGCAGGTTAACCTGATCGGCCTTATCGAAGAGCGGGGCGATGCTCACCGGGCCCTGCAGGACGAACGATCCAGTGACCGTCGAAACCCCGGTCCCCGCCATGGGCTGCCATCCCACGAATACCCAGCCCAGCGGCGGGTAGGCCGACAAAGTCATCGTTTGCGCCGGCAGCCACAATTCCGTGTCCTTGTTGTAACACGCCCCGTTGACCGACAGGCTGCCGAACGCCGCGCCCAAAAGACTATCGCAGGACATCGGCGCCCCCGACAGGCTCGGGAAGATGTCCACCCGGAATACGAAAAGCGAGTCGGACCGATAGTAGGCGATGGCCGAACTGGCGGTGATCACTACCGTGTTCCCGCCCGGCACCGCGTTGCCGTTGGAGTCCACCCACGTCCCCGCGGCGGCGCAAGGCGATGTCGGCGCTTTCGCGCAGGGCGGGCTGTCCGGTGTACAGGCGTTCTTCCACTGCTCGTCGCAAGTGGCCGATGCATCCGTCGCCGTCGCGGTCGTCACGCACATGACGCCATCGCCGACGTAGTAGTTCGGAGCGATGCTCAGGATGTGCGTGCTGTTATCCGGCCACAGGAAGATCGCTTCGTGGGTGTACTGCGCCCCGTCCACGTAGAACCGGCCACAGGGCTCCGAGAACACGCGTGTGCTCACCATCTTCTGCTGGGCCCAGAGGGCGCCCAGCGCGAGTTGCACGACGGCAAACAAAACCAAACGTTTCATCGCCCTTCCTTGTCCCGCTTAAACTTAGAACCCTATGCTCACCCCGAGCATCGGCAAAAACCCGTGCATCCATCCACTGATCGAGGAGCCCGTGAACGGCGCGATCACATTCTTCGGAGTCCGCGTGATGTAGTCTCGCGCTTCGATGTACACGAAGCTGCGCCGCCCCACCTGGAGCTTCACTCCGCCGCCCACCGTGATCAAACCTTCCACTTGCTGCGTCTTGGTCAGCAGCGCGAACTGGCCCAGCGGCTGCGATTCCTGCTCCTTGCCCGTCCCGCGATACACCTTGACCCCGCCCCCGGCGGCCACGAACGGACGCACCTTGGCCTCGCGGCGAGTCCCATAGAACAACAGGTCGTAATGAACCGCGTGCGTCTGCGCCGCGAAGGTCGCTTCCGTGCCACCCGAGGACACCTTCATGTCCCCGAGCCCGATCGTGTATCGAAACTCGCCTCCCAGGTGCTGGTACAGATTCTGGGCGGCGAATACGCTCGCCGCTACTCCGGGCTTGAAGCCCGCCGTGGCGTCCAGCGACCCCCGCGTGACCGTCAGATTCTTATAGATCTCCAGGCCGCCCGCGGCTCCGACCTCCCACTGCTGGGCCAGGCAGGTTCCCCCCAACGCAAGCGTCAACAGACAAACCGTATGTTTTCTCATGTTCCTCTGGCCCCGTTCCTAGTTCACAACCCGCACCAACAACGTCGTCGACGCGCCGGCCTGCGTGATCGTCAGCTTCACCGACATGCCGGTCTGCACTCCCTTGAACGGAACCTTCGCGTTGATCTGGTAGACTCCCACCATCCCGGGCGTCAGCCCCGCGAAGGACACCGGCAAGTCCGCTCCATCCAGGGTCACCGTAGGCGTCAGTACCACTTCGGCCAGCGGATCGGTCGGGCCAGGATCTCCAGAGGCGACCTCCGGCAAAGTCTTGCCCAATCCAGTCAAGTAGATCACGATCCACTCGTCCAGGTGGATCGGGTAGGAAGGCGTCACGAACGCGCCGTCGGCCGCATGCACCACCGTCGGCAACTGCCCGTCCCACCCCGGTACGTCGACCAGGAAGGGCGCGGGCGCGCCGCCCTGGATCGGGAACACGAACGTGTTGCTTACCCCGGCCGGCGTGTGCAGTATCATCGAACCCGGGCCAACCACGTCCACCGGCAACTGCCCGTTGATCTG
>PLEM01000291.1 GCA_003137035.1 Bryobacterales bacterium
GCCAAGTTTGCCCGCGATCTGCCAAGGGCTGTCCAGCCAGAACTCGGACTTCGCGTAGACCGAGGGAGAGAAGTTCGACATGGATTGGCCGGCCAAAACGAACGCAAACCCAAGCAGCGCCGCCCACTGCGCCGCGCGGTCGAGTTGATCCTTGCCCAGCATCCGGAGCACGCTGCCCGCACTCAGGCCGAAGGCCACGTAGGAAGCCCAGGGAAAGAAGCCGAACGAGAGATAATCCGGCGCCAGGTAGCCTTTGACCACCGAGGGCGCCCAGGTCCAATCCATTTGGGAGATCACCGGAGAGATGGCGGCGATCGCCACCCCAAGCACCGCGCAATGGCGCGCGCGATCCGCCGTCGAGAAGACGGCCATCACGGACATCGCCGCCACGGCCAAGCCCATGCAATTCAAAATGTCCACTCGCAGCAGATCGGTCCACGGGCTGTTGGGGAGTCCGAACAGCCAGAGTTGGAGGCGGAACAGGAAGGCGATGCCAAGCAGGTATCCCGCCCGGCGCAACGCGGCAAATACGCGCGCCGAGGCGGCGAGTCCCTTGCGTTGGCCGCTGTCCATGAGGAAGGCCAGGGTCACCCCCACCAGGAACAGGAAGACCGCCGGCGGCATGCCACCGGCAAACTGCGAAATCGCATAGGGGCCGCTGTCGCGCAGTTCCGTCTTGGTGAAGGCATGGAAGGCGTGCCCCTGAAGCATGACGATCGCCGCGAGCCCGCGCGTCCAGTCCAGAAATGCCAGCCTGCCGGTGTTGGTTTGTCGTACCGATGACACGTTTTCGTTCTGCCTTTGCACTTCCCCGCCCCAGCCCCTCGAGGGGCGGCTCGCCACGGGTCCGCGTTCCCTGTGGAACGTACTTCTACCCTACTTCTGAGGATAAACCCTTTCCACCCCGGCCGGCAGCACGAGACGGAACGCGCTATCCGGAAGACCGGGATGCAGATTGATATCGGAGTAAACCACGAGGTCGTAGTTGTCGCGCGGCTTCAAGAACTTCTGCTGCACCGGATGCCCCGCGTCCAGCGGGATCCAGAGTTGCACTTGGGTGATCTGTTCCTGCATCTGCTTCGACTTGGGGATCAGTTCCAAACGGATTGTCTTCTGCCCGCCGATCGCCTCTTCGCCCGCCACCGTCACCGTGTAGTTCTTCTGGATGTCCTTCCCCGAACTCCCGAAACCCAGCAGCAGGAACTGATCGACCAGCGAGCGCGCCTTGCCGAGATCAAAGATCTGGACGGTCTTCATCTTCGGGTAGAACATCTGGCCTTCGTTCTCCCGGAACCCGAAGGATCTCGCATCGTCTCCGATGATTTCTCCGCGCATTTCGATTTTGGCGCCCGCCCTCTTCAGCCAGATCGCACCGCTTTCCGAGCTGGTGTCGTTCAGTATGGCGGTATAGGTAACCCTCTTCAGCTTGGCGGTCAACTGGTTAAAGCTGGCTGCCTCCCGATCCATCCGCGCCAGCACCGCCTGGACGGTCTCGGCGCCGGTCAACGCGCCCGGCACGGCGCACACAGCAAGGAATGCAATGGTCGCTCTCAAAATAGCGTCTCCTGTTACGATGCAGTTTGGGGCTCGGATGTTACACCACCCCGGCTCAAGGGTGCGTAAACACCAGGTAACCCTGGATCACTTGTTCCGAGTCGTGAACTGGTTCGAGGCGAACCAGCGTCTGCTTCTCCCCGGCCAGTTGATTCAGTAGCTCGGCGGCCTTGGCGGGCCGTTGGGCCTCGGGGATCGCCGCCAGCAACTCCGACTCGATCCAGAACACATTGGTGCCGCGGGCCGCCGGCAACATGGCGATCTGGCTGGTTCGCGGAATGCGGCGGTGGTCGCGAAACCATTCGCGGGGCGTTAGGAAGACGAACGCCAGAATCAGTCCGACCATGACGTCGTATTGCCAGGACGCCCGGGGATAGTCCCACAAAATGAAGCGCTTGATGGCAGTCAGGACGCGGCCCACCATAAGCCCTTAGTGTACCGCCTTGACGCCCGGATGCGCTAAGCTTGCCGGTATGGCCAAAGCCAAAGGGATGTTCGAGGTGAAATGCCCTTGCTGCCAGGCGGACCTCAAGGTCGATCCGGAGACGCACGCGGTCATCACCTTCAAAGAGGCCGTCAGGCCACCGCCGATCGAGGACTTGGCGGCCGCGGTCGAGCACCTCAAAGGCGCTGCGGGCCGCCGCGAAGCGGCATTCCAGAAGTCCTTCGAAGCCGAGAAGCAGTCCAGCCAGGTGCTGTCGAAAAAGTTCGACGAACTCCTCAAGAAGGCCAAGGAGAGCCCGCTCGAGCCCCCGCCCAAGCGCGACATCGACCTGGACTAGCGCCGAAAACCCGGTATTGAGTATACTGTCACTGGTTTTCTTGCGATTTCTCCAGCGCCTGGTCCAGGTCCCAGAGGATGTCGTCGAGGTCCTCCAGGCCGATTGAGAGGCGCACCATGTCGGGAGTCACGCCGGCGGCCTCCTGCTCCTCGGGCTTCAACTGCTGGTGGGTGGTCGAAGCGGGATGGATCACCAGGCTGCGCGCGTCGCCGACATTGGCCAGGTGCGAGAACAGCTTCACGCTGTCGATGAACTTCCGGCCCCCCTCGTAGCCGCCCTGAATTCCGAAGGAGAAGATCGCACCGCCGCCCTTGGGCAGGTACTTCCGCGCCAGCGCGCAGTACGGGCTCGATGGGAGTGAAGGGTACTTCACCCACTTCACCAGCTTGTGCGCTTCCAGGAATTTCGCCACCGCCAGCGCGTTGGCCACGTGCCGTTCCATACGCATCCCCAGCGTCTCGATGCCTTGCAGGAACAGGAAGGCGTTGAACGGGCTCATGCAGGTGCCCATGTCGCGCAACCCTTCCACGCGCGCGCGAATGATATAGGCCAGGTTTCCGAAGGTCTCCCAATACTTCATGCCGTGGTAGGCGGGCGAAGGCTCGGTCAACTGCGGGAAGTTCCCTTCCGGCCAGGGGAACTTGCCGCTATCGACGATGATGCCGCCGATCGAGGTTCCGTGTCCGCCCATGAACTTGGTCAGCGAGTGCACCACGATGTCGGCGCCGTAGTCGATGGGGCGGCACAGGTAAGGGGTCGCGAACGTGTTGTCGATCACCAGCGGAATCTTGTGCTGGTGCGCGATGCGGGCCACCGCTTCAATGTCCAGCACGTTGCCGCGCGGATTGCTGATGGTCTCCCCGTACAGGCACTTGGTCTTCGGCGTGATGGCCTTGCGAAAGTTCTCCGGGTCGTCCGGCTCGACGAACTTCGCTTGGATGCCCAGCTTGCGGAAGCTGACGTCGAGCTGGGTGTAAGTGCCGCCGTAGAGCGTGCACGCGGCCACCATCTCGTCGCCGCACTCGAGCAAACTCGACAGGGCGATGAATTGCGCCGCCTGCCCGCTGGACATGGCCAGCGCCCCGGCGCCGTTCTCGAGCGAAGCCACTCGCTGTTCCAGGACCGCGGTGGTCGGGTTCATGATGCGGGTGTAGATGTTGCCGGGCTTCTCGAGCGCGAACAGCGCGGCGGCATGGTCGCTGTCCTCGAAGACGAACGAGGTAGTCTGGTAGATAGGCACCGCGCGGGCGCCGGTGGTGGGATCGGGCTGATACCCGGCGTGCAGCGCGCGGGTGTTGAATCCGAAGCTTCGCTCTGAGTCTGACATTGGGTTCACCGTTTGTAACCGATCCTGCGCAGCAGGCCGTGCCGCCAGGCAACGTCCTGCTCTCCCTCGACGCCCTGGGGCGAAGAGCCGTCGATCACGCCCAGCACGCCCCTCCCCTGCTCGCTCTGGACCACCACTACCTCGACCGGGTTGGCCGTGGCGCAGAAGATCGAGCACACTTCCGGCACATCCTTGATGCGGCCCAGCACGTTGATCGGGAATCCCTCGCGCAAGGCGATGACGAACAGGTGGCCTGCGCCAATCAAACCCGCGTTCCGGATGGCGAGCTGTTTCAGGTCCTCGTCGTTGCCCTCGGCGCGAATCAGGCAGGCGCCCGAAGCCTCGTTGAACGCGATGCCGAACTTCATCTGCGGCGCCGTGTTGACGATGGCCTCGTAAAGGTCTTCCACGCTTTTGATGAAGTGGGTTTGCCCGAGAATAAGGTTGCCGTTCTCGGGCACTTCGAGACGAATGGCTTGGAGGTCCATGGGAACCTTAAGCATACTAGAAGTACGAATTACGAAGTACGAAGGACGAAGTCGGAGAGCGCGGGCCTCGGTCCGGTGCGCGGCGGCCGGGTTTCACTTCGTACTTCGTAATTCGTAGTTCGTACTTTGCAGTATCATTGGCATGAACGGCGGCCATGGATACGCAGCCTGCGGCGACGCGCGTGGAGCCCGAGCGGGAACAGGTGCTCTCGCGCCTGCGTGAAAGGATCGTGGCCTTCGCGGCATCTCGTATATCGAGGGATGCCGCCGAGGACCTGGCCCAGGAAGTGCTGCTGCTGTTGCACGAGAAGTACCGGCAGGTCGAGCGGTGGGAGGACCTAGTCCCCCTGTGCTTGCGCATCCTGAGGTTCAAGATGATGAGCCTGATCCGGAAGTCGCATCGCCGGGGGGAATACACGCAGGTCGCCGCCGAGGAGATCTCGCTGGCCGATCCCGACCCGAGTCCGGAGGCTCTGCTCGCCCGCAAACAAACCACCCAGCGCCTCACCGCGGCCATCGCCCGCATGGGCGCGCGCTGCAAGGAGTTGTTCCGGCTCAAACTGGCGGGGAAGACGTTTCCGGAGATCCAGGTTTTGCTGGGAGCCGGCTCCATAAACACGATTTATACTTGGGACTTCCGTTGCCGCAAGCAGCTTTTGGAATGGATGGGCGGCGCCTGGGAGAAACAGTCATGAAGCGCGACGACATCGCGAAGCTGCTCGGCGGATACGCCACCGGCACGCTCACCGAGGAAGAGCGGCGCGCGTTGTTCGAGGCCGCGCTCTCCGACCAGGAGCTGTTCGAGGCGCTGGCGGGCGAGGAAGCGCTGAAGGAACTGCTCGATGATCCGAACTGCCGCCGCCAAGTCGAGCAGGCGCTTGCGGAACGGCCGCCAGGGCTGTTGGCGCGGCTCGGCGAGTGGATGCGGCGGCCGCAGGCCTGGGCGCTGGCCGGGACGCTGGCGGCCACCACCGTGCTCGCCGTGGTAGTGATCCGGGTGCAATCTCCGAGACCCGAGATCCAGATGGCCCAACAGCAGGCGCCGCCCGCGCCAGCGCCCGCGCCGCCATCCGTCCCGGCCGCCGTTCCCCCCGAGCTACCGCGGCGCGAGGCAGCCCGTGCGGCACGCCGCTTCGATGCGCCGGCCAAAGTAGCGGTGGCCGCCGACCGGCTGAGCGCCCCGGAGCCGCCACAAATCCCCGCCGCCGCTATCGCTCAGAATGCGGCCGCTCCAGCGGCGCCGGCTATGGCCGCCGGTGGGCCTCATGTTCAGGCCCAGAACGCTTACCAGAATGCGCCTCAACAGACCGCCGGCACGAGTCTCGCCACCCGTCAGAATGCCGCCGAGCCCATTGCCATGCAGGCAGAATCGCCCGCCCTTCGAATCGAGACGAAGGACAAGAAGGAGGCGCAGCCCCCGGCCGTCGGCATGCTGGCGAAGCAGGCGCGCGTGTCTCCCCTCGCGGTACGGTACAAGATTCTCGCCAAGGACGACAACGGCCGATTCGCCGAACAGGCTCTCAAGACCGACCTGGCGCCCGGTGCACAGGTCCGCGTATCGCTGACCACCAATCAGGCCGGCTACCTCTACGTCATCAACACTCGCGGAGTTCTGTTTTCCACCCTGGCTGCGCCCGGAGCTTCCTACCTGGTCGACCCGCTGCCCGGGGACCGCCGGCTCAACGTCGTCTTGTCCCGCCAGCCCATCGCGATGCCGCCTCCAGCCCGAAAGCTCATGCTCGACGACCGTGCCAAAGGCGCTGGCAAACCGGACGACCGCGTCGAAGTCGAGATCGATCTCAACCGCCCGTAAGAACTCCTGAAAGGAACCTCCCGGCCGGGGCATATCCCTGTCGAAATGGAGGAATTCATGAAATCTCTTCACCGCCTCGCCACCTGCGCGTTGTTCGCCGGCGCAGTACTCGCCGCCGCTGGCAACCGCATCACCGAGGGATCGCTGATCAGCCTGGACTCCAAAGGCCTGCCGCAAGCCGCCTGCCCGCTCAAGCACACCGGCGTCAAAGCGGAGATCAGCGGCTTCCTGGCCCGCGTCACCGTCACGCAGGAGTTCACGAATCCTTTCAAAGACAAGATCGAAGCCGTCTACACCTTCCCGCTGCCGCAGAATTCGGCTGTCGACGACATGACCATGCTGGTGGGCAGCCGCGTGGTCAAGGGCAAGATCAAGCGCCGCGAGGAAGCACGGGCGATCTACGACGCGGCGCGCGCCGCCGGGCACGTGGCCGGGCTGCTGGACCAGGAACGGCCCAACATCTTCACGCAGTCGGTGGCCAACATCATGCCCGGCGAGCAGGTGAAGATCGCCATCAGCTACGTCGAGACACTGAAGTATGAGGACGGCACGTACGAGTTCTCGTTCCCGATGGTGGTGGGGCCGCGCTATATCCCCGGCCAGCCGATCGGCAGGCAAGGCGGCGGCTGGGCGCCGGACACCGATCGCGTGCCCGACGCTTCGCGCATCACTCCGCCGGTGACGCCGCCCGGCACGCGCGCGGGCCACTACATCTCCATCGAGGTCGCGCTCGACGCGGGCGTTCCTCTCGATTCGCTCTCCTGCACTACTCACGAAGTCGCGATCGACCGGCCGAATCCGCACGCGGCCATCGTGCGCCTCAAGGACAAGGACGTGCTGCCGAACAAGGACTTCATCCTGAAGTACGACGTTGCGGGCCGCAAGATCACCGACGCCATCCTGGCGCACCGCGCCGCGCGCGGCGGTTTCTTCACCCTGATCCTCCAACCGCCCGAACGGGTCGCCGTCGAGGAGGTTTCCCCGAAGGAGCTGGTGTTCGTGCTGGACACCTCCGGCTCGATGTCGGGCTTCCCCATCGAGAAGGCGAAGGAAACGATGCGGCTCGCGCTGGCCAACCTCTATCCGCAGGACACGTTCAATCTCATCACGTTCTCCGGCGAAACCAGCATCCTGTTCCCCGAGCCGGTTCCCGCCACGCCCGGCAATCTTCGTAAGGCCCAGGAATTCCTGGCCGGGCGCCACGGCAGCGGCGGAACCGAGATGATGAAGGCCATCCGCGCCGCGCTCGATCCCTCGGACTCGCAGAAGCACGTCCGCATCGTGTGCTTCATGACCGACGGTTACGTGGGCAACGACATGGAGATCGTCGCCGAAGTGCAGAAGCACCAGAACGCGCGCGTCTTCGCCTTCGGAATCGGCGGCTCGGTGAACCATTTCCTGCTCGATAAGATGGCGCAGTACGGGCGCGGCGAAGTCGAGTACGTGGGGCTTCAGGACGACGGCTCCGCCGCCGCGCGACGCTTCCATGAGCGCGTGCGCAACCCGCTGCTCACCGACATCGGCATCGAC
>PLEM01000443.1 GCA_003137035.1 Bryobacterales bacterium
ATCAATGTTGGCACGGAGGGCTGAGTCGGCGCGGCGTGGAAGTGCGCTTCGCCATCCATCCAGTGGCGGGGCGAATGCCCGGCCACATGAGCGTGCTGCTCGCCGAGGCCGACATCCCATACGACAAGCTGTTCGAAATGGAAGACATCAACTCGGAGTTCGCTCAGGCCGACGTGGCCCTGGTGGTCGGAGCGAACGACGTTACCAACCCGGCCGCGCGCAACGACCGCAACAGCCCCATTTACGGCATGCCCATTCTGGATGTAGACAAGGCGCGGACCGTCATGGTGATCAAAAGAAGTCTGAGCCCGGGCTTCGCAGGCATCGATAACTCTCTGTATTACATGGATAATACATTGATGTTGTTCGGCGACGCCAAATCGTTTCTTGGCGGCATTGTCAAGGAGCTCGGCGCCACAGTTCGGGCATAAGTGGACCGCGCCAATTTTTGGTACTGGCAGTACCTCCCAGTTCAAATAATGCGCTAAGTTGTTGCGCGAACCGCGGCCAACCGCTATACTACTGCCTTCCATAGTGGCCCAGTTGCCGGAATTCGAGGAATTCGACGCGAACTACCTGCGGCGCCTGAAACAGGGCGATCCGGAGACCCAGCGGCACTTCGGCGAGTACTTCGGCTTTCTGCTCCAGCTCAAGCTCGCCAATGGAGTGCACTCCCAGCAGATGCTGCTGGAGGTGCGTCAGGAGACGATGCTGCGCGTCCTGGAGGCCGTTCGGGAGGACCGGATCACACAGCCGGAGGGCCTGGGCGCCTACGTGTGCTCCACCGCGAATCACGTTTTGTGGGAGTGCCGCCGGGCCGAGACCCGCAGCCGACGGGAGCATGGCGAGGAAGAATCGGAAACGATCGACGAGCGGTCGGGAACCGAGCAGGAGCTAATCAGCCAGGAGCGCAAGCTATTGGTGGAAAGGGTGCTGGCGGAGCTTCCGCGCAAGGACCGGGAGGTGCTGCGGCTGGTGCTGCTGGAAGAGCGCGACAAGGCCGAGGTGTGTCAGAAGCTGCGGATCACCCCGGAATACCTGCGAGTGTTGCTGCATCGGGCCAGAGAGCGATTCCGGGACCGATTGAACGGAAAGAGGCCGAAAGCCGCAGATCGGTGAAACGGAATTGAGGCGAGAATCACTTTATAGATGGGCGAAGTGAGATGAACCATCGGGAAGCAGTCGAGCGCCTGGCCGTGGAAAGGTACGTGCTCGACGAGATGCCCGCAGCCGAGCGGGAGGAGTTCGAGGAGCACTATTTCGGTTGCTCCGAATGCGCCGCGGAGGTGGAAGCCGGGGCGAGTTTCGCTGCCAACGCCCGAGCGGTGTTCTCGGAGGAGGCCGGCCGCCACGCCCCCAGCCACCACCGGTGGTTGAAATGGCAGCGGCCGGCCTGCATCTTCGGTATCGCGGCGGCCTTGCTGTTTCTGATCGCCTATGAAGAGCTGTTAAGGATTCCCAGGATCAAGAGGGAGTGGGCCGAAATCACCGCGCCACGGGGGTATCCGGCGTTTTTCCTCCGGCCGGTGGCGCGGGGTGACGAGCAGGTGCTCGAGGTTCCGAAGAGCGCCCCGTTCGTGGGTTTTGCGCTCGATGTCCCGCCTGGCAACTCCTACCGCAGTTTCGAGTGCGACCTCCGCGGGGGGGAAGCGCTTTCGATCGCAGTCCCCGCACCGGCCCCGCCCGGAGCGCCGCTCAACATCCTCATCCCGGCGTCGCGCCTTCAGCCGGGACCATACATCCTCGTCCTGAGGGGCCGGAACGACGGCGCGGAGGCGGTGGAGTTGAGCCGCTTCGGCTTCACCATCCGATTCAACTGAGGTGTGATTATGTCGCGATTCATTTACAAAGCGAGTGGTGTCGCTGTATCCGGCCGGATCGTCCGGCCGATCAGCCACCAACTGGAGCCGCAAGGTGTCTGCGTGCTTCCGGCCGACGGGGGCGCGGTTTCTTCGCGGACGGGGGCGTTCAGCCTGTCCGATCCGGCCTCCGGCGCGTTGCTGTTGTCGTACGGCTCGGCTGAGACCTCGATCCGGGGACACGAGAGCGCCGCGGGGGTGCACACCACGGTGCTGGTTTCCACGGTGCGGAATATCAACGTGGGCAACGTCCTCAAAGCCGACGAAGTCACGGCCAGCCTGACCTTGAACTACGATCTGGGCTCTGGCCGGGTGACCATCGGGACCGAGGGGAGCAGGTTCGTCAACCTCACTATCGCGGGGTTGGCGTTCGACGTCGCCATCGACCACGGCCTCGGCCACGAGGCCGCCGATTACGAAGCCTTTCGAAAGAACCATCCCGAACACATTGAGACCGGTGGCAAGATTCACTATGCCTTGGGGCGCCATCCTCTGCTGAAATTCGACGAAACCGGCTCTGGCTACCACCACCAGCCGGACTTCGGACGGGTATACTTCGGGGAGTGGAGCGCCGCGCCGTATACCCAGAGCCTGACCATCCTGAGGCTGAGCCTGGGCAGCCCGCAAGGAGGGGACCTGGGCTTCGGAGGCGGCGATGGGAACGGGGCTCCCCCACCACCCTAGGAAGACAAGCGATCACGCGCGGCTTGCCGCTGCTGGCGCTTCTCCTGGCCGGGTGCGGCGGGCCTCGCGTGCCCCCGGATACCCTTTATCAAGAGGCGCGCTCCGAGATTCGCCGGGGGAATCTCGATCGCGCGCTGGCCCAAGCCGAGCGCGGCTATCGGGAGTGGCGCCAGCGACCCGATTCGAAACCCTGCTGGCAGTTTCGGATCGCGAAGGCCGAGGTTCTTCTGGCACAAGGGAAAGCCAGGGACGCTCTCCCGTTGTTGGATGGCAGTATGCCCGGCGGACCCGCGTTTCGGGAATTGGCGGTGCGCCAGTTGATGGGTCGGGCGTACGCCAGGACTCTGTTAGCGGAATTCGGCGAAGCGAAGCGGTTGCTGGAGCAGGCGGCCGCCTTGGCCCCGGCTGCCGCGTCCCCGACCCTGCAAGCGGAAGTCGATCTGCGAACCGGGATCGCGCTGAGCCTGTCCGGCGATTCCGCGGGGGCGGAGCGGCACTATCGCAAGACCCTGGAGGTCGCGCTGCGGGAGCGGGATCTGTATCTCCAGGCCAGCGCGCTGGGAGGACTCGGATTCACTCTCCTGAAGATCTCGCGCTTTGACGAAGCCCTCCCCTGGTTCGAACAGACGCTCACTGTGGCGGAAAAAGCCGGCGCCCGGAGTTCCGTCGCAAACACCCTGGGAAACCTTGGGCGTTGTTACTATGGGCTGGGCGATTTCGAAAAGGCCGACCCATTACTCTCCCGCGCTGCCGACCTGTTCGGTGAGATCGGCGATGCGTACCACCGGCAGATTAGCCTCGGGTCGCTGGGCGACGAGGCTTACTACGGCCGTGGCGACATCCCGAAGGCGACCTCCTACTACCAGCAGGCGCTGGCGCTGGCGCGCCAAATCGGAGAACCGGCTTCCACGGCTCGGTGCCTGGAACGCATGACCGAGGTGGCCCTCAGTTCCGGAGACGTCGTCCGGGCGGAGACTTACGACCGGGAGGCGCTGGCGTTGAGCCGGCAAATCGGAGATCGAAGTCTGGAGTTGTGGGCTCTGTTCGGACAGGCGGAGATTCAGGCGGCGCGAGGTGAGTTCGCCGCGGCACAACAGGGATTTCGGGGAATCATCGCCTCGGCCTCCGACTTTGAGAACCGGCAGGCAGTTTGGGAGGCCCACACCAAGCTCGGCACGATCTATGCCCAGACCCAGCGCTGGGATGAGGCGGACCTGGAGTTCCAGACCGCGCTCTCGACGCTGGAGCGAACGCGCACGAAGCTGGCGCGGGACGAATGGAAACTCAGTTTCCAGTCGGGCGCCAAGGAATTCTACCAGACCTACGTGGACTTCCTGATGGACCGGGGGCAAAGCGAACGCGCCCTCGATGTAGTGGAGTCGTCTCGCGCCAGGATGCTGGCCCAGAAGCTGGGGATCCCGGAATCCACGTTGCGCCTGCCGGGCGCTTCGCGGTTTCGCGAGATGGCCCGGGCGCTGAATGCCACGCTGGTCTCGGTGTGGCTGGGACCGAAGAGGTCCTTCCTCTGGGTAGTGACGCCAAGGAAGGTGGAGTCCGTGGTTTTGCCGCGTGAGGCGGAGTTCACCGCGGCGGTTGAGGCCTACCAGGGCGCGATCCGGAGCCTGCGCGACCCGCTCGAGACGGCTAACCCCGCCGGGCGCCGGTTATCCGAGCTTCTGCTCGCTCCGATCGCCCGGTTTGCACCCGGAGGGACCAGGGTGATCCTGGCGCCGGACGGCGCCCTGCACGAGTTGAACCTCGAGGCGCTCCCAGCGATCTCCGGCAAGCCGCGTTACTGGCTGGAAGACGTGACGCTGCTCATGGCGCCCTCACTCGCTCTTTTGGCTCCCGCGAACCGAACTACGAGAGCGGATTCGAATTCCCTGCTCCTGATCGGCGACCCCGAGGCGGGCGGCAGCGAGTTCGCTCCGCTTCCCGATGTCGGGACAGAGGTAGGCAGCCTCCGGCGCAGGTTCCCCGGTCCGGGGAGCCTGGTGCTGACTGGCGCAGCCGCATACCCCGGCGCGTACCGGGAGGCGAATCCCGGCCGGTTTTCGCTGATCCACTTCTCGGCCCACGCCACGAGCAATCGGGAAAGCCCGTTGGAATCGGCGGTGATTCTCTCGAAGCGGGGCAAAGCCTACAAGCTATACGCGCGAGAGGTGATCGGGTTGCCGCTGCGCGCCCGGCTGGTCACCATCTCCGCGTGCCGCGGCGCGGGCGCCAGGATTTACGCCGGCGAGGGCCTGGTCGGGTTTGCCTGGGCCTTCCTGGAAGCCGGAGCGCAGAACGTGATCGCCGGGCTTTGGGAAGTCAACGACCGCTCGACCGCCGTGCTGATGGACCGCCTGTACGCCGAAATTCGGTCTGGGCGCGCCCCCGCGGCGGCCCTGCGCGCCGCGAAACTGGATCTGCTCAGGAGCCAGGGGGCCTACCGAAAGCCGTACTATTGGGCGCCATTCCAGGTATTCACCCGGCGGCCGGCGTTTTAACTTTCGGCAATGCGCAATTCCTCCGCAGATTTGTGAAACGCTTGGCCTTCGAAACTCACTAATAACACGGAATCTCCTTTGCGGACCCAAGTTGCGGCCCGCCGACGGCGGTCTCCTGCGGGGGAGGCCGGCGCGGGCGCGAAGTTGCCGGGGTTTGGTCCACGCCGGCAGCCGCAACTTGGGGCATTTTTCCGGGCGTGCCTTCCCGAACGACAGCGACGGTTCTGGTGGTGGAGTACGACCCGCAGGTGTTGTGTGTGCTGCGGGACATACTCGTCAGGGCGGGATTCACGGTTCTTCTGGCTCGCAGCGGCGAGAAGGCGCTGCAGGTCTACCAACAGCACCGCATGGAGGTCGACCTGCTGGTGACCGACGGCCTGCCTCTGGAGATCGAGCAACTCACCAGCCAACGTCCGGAGCTGAAGGTCCTGCGTCTGTCGGGATTCGCGGGGGCGGAGTCGGCCAGCGGCTTGCCGATGCTCAACAAGCCCTTCACGCCCGCTGCGCTGGTGGAGGCCGTCCGCGCGCTGCTGGGCAGGCCGCAGCCGCGGCCAATTCGTCCGAAGCGCGCGAACGCCTGATCGTCGGGGAGGTCGCCCACCACCGCGCTTCCCGAGAGCTGCCCCCATTTCGCCGTTCTCTCTCCAGCTCGATTATGTCCTACAATGAGCTTCTGGAAGCGGGAGGTGGACCTTGGCAAGACTCGGTTTTCTCGGATTGGGGATTATGGGCTATCCGATGGCCCGGAACCTGCTGCGGGCAGGACACCAAGTGGCGTTGTGGTCGCACACCCCGGCCAAGGTCAAACAGCTCGCCGAGGCGGAGAACGGGGTGGCATGCGATACGCCCCGGCAGGTGGGAGAGTTCGCGGAGTGCCTGTTCCTCTGCGTGGGCGATACCGCCATGTCCCGCCAGGTGACCCTGGGAACGGCCGGGATCGCCGAAGGGGCCCGGAAGGGCACGGTGGTGGCGGATGCCAGTACCATTTCGCCGGAAGCGAGCCGAGGGATCGGCGAGGAACTCGCCGCCCGGGGGATCCACTACCTGGACGCCCCCTGCACCGGATCCAAACCTGGGGCTGAGAAAGGCGCGCTGACCTTCATGGTGGGCGGGGATCAAGGGGTCTTCGAGCGGGTCAAGGCGTACTTCGAGCCCATGGGGAAGCAGCTCTACTACTGCGGCGGACCGGGCATGGGCCTGCATGCCAAGCTGACCCAAAACCTGATTCTTTCCAATATCCTACAGGCATTCAACGAGGGTCTCGTGCTGAGCACGAAGGCGGGCATCGACCCGGAGCTGATGCTCGAAATCCTGAACAACAGCGCGGCTCGCTCGGGCCTGATCGCCTTCAAGGCGCCGTACGTTTTCAGCCGCAATTTTGAGACCAACTTCTCCCTGAAGTGGATGCACAAGGACGTAGGGCTGGCGCTGGAGTCCGGAAAGCAGCTCGAAGTACCACTTCCGTTAACTGGGCTGACCCAGCAGATGTTTCAGGCGGCTCTGTCCTCCGGCTACGGAGACGAGGATTTCTGCTCTGCAATCAAGGTGTTAGAGGCCTGGGCGGGAGTTGAGGTGAAGCGCCGCTAGAAAAAAATACAAAAAACTGTTGCATTCCAGACCAGGATATTCTATTATTGGAATCAAGCCGGGGAGGCAACTCCCACCAAAGCGAGACTAACCTCTAAATAAAGACCCCTGAAGCAATCCTCCCCGGCACCTCAAAAAGGGGGTCTCCTCAAAAAGAAGCAAGAAGCGATGAAAACTGCAACAGTGCAGGACTGTTCGACCGGGCACTCCGATCCGGACGGGCTGGACTATAATAGGGTGAAGTCGGGGCGTAGCGCAGCCTGGTAGCGCACCTGCCTTGGGCGCAGGGGGTCGTTGGTTCAAATCCGACCGCCCCGACCAATAGAATCAAGGAGCCGCGGGAAGCCACAAGTAGCTCTGGAAACCCACTGTAGTCAGTTTTGTAGCTCATGCTTTCCGTCGGCGGCGAGACCTGTAGGCCGCGCGATCATCCTCCAGAGTGTTTTCAACGAATCACCGGCAGGTCACCTGCACAAGAAGCAGGTGCGAGGGTGAAGCGGCGGTTCGGTCCGGTCCAGATGGCGATAGGGCAGCGCCATCCTGGAGCGCGGCCCCATGAGTGAGGGCGAGTGCTTCAGAGGACCTTCATCCACTCCTTGAGAAGTTCCGCAAAGGCGGCCTGTGCCCGCTTTCGGATCCTGTTCGCAGTACCGAAGGAAACGGGACGAGTACGCTGGCCCGTCTTCTTCGCCTTGGCGTGCGCCAAATCCGCCCTGACCCGGGTGCTGTGGACCTCCTGCCACCATTGCAGCCGAGCGGGCACGACGGCAGCCAGTTTAGGTTCCCGTAACCACGCCCCGATGTCAGGATGGTGGTTCTTGCCGCTAAGCAGTTTGAAACGAGCTTTCAGCGATGGATGCACCCGCGCCATGGCGTAAAGCAGGACCTCGTTGAAGGTGTCGAGCATCAAAACCCAGGCACTGGGATCGCCTAGTTGGAGACGCTGAAGTCGAATACAACGCTGCTCCGCGTCTCGAAAGTCAGGGCCGAGAGCGCGGCGCCAAGGCACCTTGATTCCAATCTTCATCTTGTCTACGAAAAACGCGTCGAGAACGCCTCCCTTTCTGGGAGCCCGGCGCCGAAGTCCAAGTGACATAAGCAAGAGCCTGACGGAGCGATTCACCGTTCCAGATGGCTTCCACCTCTTGGCGCTAGACGGCCAGCAGAACAGGATTTGAGCCGCAGCATACCTTGCTAGATCCGGGTCCGGATCCGACGTTGCCTGTTCCAGGAGTCCGAGGCAAGGTTTGACGTCGAAGGGGGCCGCGGGATCGTCCCCGAAGATCCTGTCGATCAGGATGCTCTTCACGCGCGGGTCGGCTTCCCTCTCCACAATACCAACGGCTTTCAGACCGCTCGCACGCCTTCCTCGAAAAGTCAGGCTCGCAATACGCAGTTGGATGCTGCGTTCCTCCGAGCGCCGATTGGCGGTCTGGATGACACGGCGGTACTTCGTGTAACCACTCTCGGGCTCGCACACATCCATCGCGTTGATGTAGTTCGCCGCCGCGGCGTCATAGGTGGGGTCGCGCTGCAGCGCCCGGAGCAAGATGTCCGCCGCCTGTTCGTTAGCGGGGAACTTTCGGAGATACTGCGCCATGGCCCACGAGCAGTCGGGCCGGTGCACGAGCAACAATGCAATTCGCCGGAGAACATCCTTGCGCGGTCCCAAGCGATTCAGGGCGAACTTGAAACTCGTGTTGTCGCAGATGTCCAACGTCTTTCCATTCCGCCGAAGGCTCTTTCGGAGCATGTCTAGCAGCTGTTTCTGGGAGGTCTTCTTCGCGAGACGGCCCGGCGCAGCCGCGGCCAGGGCGCTCGGAACATTCTTGAGCAAGTCCTTGAGGCTCGTGACCTTTCGACACCCGATCTTCTGCGCCTGCGGAACGAGTCCCAGGTCCTTGGAACACAAGTCCAGCCTCATGAGAGCTCGCCTTAGGGGCACTTCGTCGGAAGCGAGCAACTTGATATCGTCCACATAGCGGAAATAGTGAATGTTCTTGAACTTCAGTTGGTCGAAATGCAACAAGTAGCACTCCGCCAGGAAGGCCGACGGCTCCGGCCCTTGCGGTACCCCATGCCCGATGTGGTCGCCCGCGCGATCGAGGGTCCACTCATTCAGGCAGTCGAAAAGGAGATTGAGTACTTCAGGACTCGTAACTCGCTTTGACAAGCACTTTCGGAGCAGGTTGTGGTCGATGAGTTCATAGAAGGAAACCAAGTCGAAGTCGGCCACGTATTTGTTTCCGGCTCTGTAGGCTCTCGTCAGCGCGTTGTTGTATTCGCCATAGCACGCCTTCCAGGATCGATAAAAAAACGGGCTTGACCTGCCGCTGAAGACCGCCCCAAACGAGCGCTTCAGGGCGTAGGCCAACTGGTCCTTCTCAAATTGGGCGGCAACATAGTTCATCAGCGCCTGATAGACGATCACGTCCTGAAGCGAGAGGAGCGTTAGTGGGCGGAGAATGCCGTTTCTCTTCGGCTGGTGGACGACAACGCCATGCCTCGCGAAATATCTTCCCCGCCTGATGTCATCCAGGAGGTCGTTTAGATTGTCTTCCAGTCCGAGATCGTACGAAGGAAACAAATGGCGATAGTAGGCTTTGTAGTCCTTGTTGGCGCCGCGGACCACCCTGGTGAACGCGAGCCTAAAGTTGTCGCGCGATAGGAATGTCTTCGGGTACGCCATGCCGGCTCGTCACCTCGCAGTCCTCATCGGCTATCAAGTGCTGGCGCATCGGCTGCCGACTTGTCACCGCTCGAAGTTGCCTTGGCTAATCCAGTCGGTGCCGTCTGTGTTTGGCAGGTAACCAGCAATCTTGAGGCGCTGAACTAAGTCGTTCCTGCGGGCTGGAGTGTTGTCAAGCCTGACGATGTGGCGCCCGCCGAGATCGCTCAAACCGCGGACCTTGCCGATCTCAACCAGAATCGTCCGTGCTTCGTCAGTCGCCAGAGCCATTCCGGCTTCAAGGACAACATTCGGACGAGCCTGGAATCCGTGCTCGTCGGCATCGGCAGCTTTGCGGAGTTCCACGCGCAGCTTGACCTCCTCGTCGGGCGTGAAAAGAACGAGGAAGGCTTGTGCCATGCCGAAGGCGGCTGTCAGAATCTTTCCGACGTAGGGCGAAGCTTTGCCGGTCCTCATAACCGCGGCATTCCACTCGATGGGCTTCAGACCCAGCGCGCGGAGGAAGCTAAACATGTCTGCCCGAATCGCCTCATCTTGCCCATAGATCACCATGACCGTCTTGGCGCGCTCGGCGTCGCCTCCGCCAGGAAAGGCGTTTGGCATCAAGGCTCGGAACCGGGCAATGGAGTCCCGATGCAGAACCCATCCGTCCTTTGTTCTAACGAATGCCTTCGACTTGGCCATGACGTCCGAGATGTTCTTGGGTGCCTTAATGTGAGCCGCGTCGTAGCAGCCGGCAATTCCACCCGGTGTCACCGACTCCCCCGCAATTTCGGCAAGGAAATAGCCGAAGAGAGCGACCGCATCGCTGTGTTTCGATAGCAGAGCGTCCACTCCGGACGTGGAACTCAGGAACGCCTCAAGCGCATCGCTCATCTGATCTCACCCTAATCCGTTGCTGCTCCTGCGATCATCTCCTTGATCCTCTTGATTCCAGCTTCAGTGACTTTGTATAGTTTTCGGGCCTGCTTCGTGGTGCCGCTCTTCCTGAGTTGCAGGACAAATGCAGGTTTCTGGGCGATCAACGGGTTCAGAGCCTGGGTGATATTGGCGATGCCGTGGCCCAAGTTCTTCAATTCCCTGTTCACCGACTGGCCATCGAAACCCTGGTTACTCTGGCAGACCTGAAGCCAGTAGGCCCCCACCAAAGCCCGGAGGGAATCTGTGTTCGGGCCGCAGGCCTCAAAAAGCGAGGCGAAGTCTTGAAACTCCCGATTCATATCTGGTGCGGCTGCTTCTTCGGGTGCACCAACTGTTTTCGGCTGCCTCGGGTGTGCGATGTCAACCTTGAAACGGTCCACGATATAGCGAATCACGCGGCCGCGTTGCTCCTCCTGGAGGCCGCTGATCACAGCCGCAATCTGGCCCATGGCTTGGGTTTCCGGATCTGAATCGCTCATTCAACCCTCCTATATAGACCAATACCAACATTTTCTATTCAGTGCAAGTAGTAAATGATGAATCGCGCCGACATTCCGCTGGACAGGGGCGAAAAATGCCTGACGTCACCAGTTCGGCTTGAGAGGGGCGAGCGGTGCCTCCAAACGTCAGAGCGCTTGGAGACTTGCCCGGTTGTTGGGTCGCATTGACGGGACTGTAAATAGAAATGTAGCTGTCGGGAGCACCCGCGTTCAACCGGATTCCACAGCCTTCAACAGGATTCCCGCATGTGGTTGGAACGTAAGCAGTTGAAAATAGGGCGCCTTCGGAGCAGGTCGCAATCTACCTTGGGCGCAGGGGGTCGTTGGTTCAAATCCGACCGCCCCGACCAGTCGTAAAGGCCCTCCGCCATTAATGGGGGCAGGCCCCCCGCCCCTGACTGGCCGGCGTCCGCTAGGACAAACGCCTCAGCCGGCGGTGAGCGAGTGGCCGACGTGCTGGCGGCGCCCCGGCGCGTGCGTCGCATCGAACCGAGGGCAAAAAATCGGTACCACACCTGTGCTAAAATCGAGCGGCTTCGGGAGACTGGCTACCGGAAGGAGATCACCGGGCTTCTGCTCGCGGTGGTGGATTACGTGAAAAGCTATCTTGTGCCGGATCTGCGCCTCGGCGATGCGTGCCAACTCGCTGCGCGGGAGACAAAATGACGCATCAACTGATCGAGATGGAGAACCGCTGGGGCGCGCACAATTATCATCCCCTCGACGTCGTGGTCGAGCGTGCCGAGGGCGCGTGGGTGCAGGCGACGGGCGGAAAGCGTTACCTGGATTGCCTGAGTGCCTATTCGGCATTGAACCAGGGCCATCGCCATCCACGCATTTTCGCGGCCCTGGTCGAACAAGCCGGCCGCGTCACGCTGACCTCGCGAGCCTTCCGTAACGATCAGTTACCGCTGTTCTGCGAAGAACTCGCCCAGCTCTGCGGTATGGAAGCCGTGCTCCCCATGAACACGGGAGCCGAGGCGGTGGAGACTGCGATCAAAGCCGCCCGCCGGTGGGGTTATCTACGCAAGGCCATCCCCGCGGACCGGGCTGAGATCGTGGTTTGCCGTAACAACTTCCATGGCCGCACGACCACCATTACCGGCTTCTCCTCGGAACCTGCCTACCGCGATGGATTTGGACCGTTCACTCCGGGCTTCGTCGAAGTGCCGTTCGGAGACGCCGACGCGCTGGAAGCCGCGATTTCGGAGTGCGCTTGCGCATTCCTGTTCGAGCCCATCCAATGCGAGGCCGGCATCCTGATTCCGCCGGACGGATACCTCCGCCGCATCCGGGAGATCTGCACACGCCACCGGGTGCTGATGCTGGCCGATGAAATCCAGACCGGCCTCGGCCGTACCGGCAAGCTCTTCGCGTGCGATCACGAGGATGTGCGTCCCGATGTGTTCATCCTGGGAAAGGCGCTCTCGGGCGGGTTCTATCCGGTGTCGGCGGTCGTCTCCAGCCGCGAGGTATTGGGCGTGTTCGGGCCCGGCAGTCACGGAAGCACCTACGGAGGGAACCCCCTGGCGTGCGCGGTGGCCCGTGCTGCGATCCGAGTGGTCGTAGACGAACAACTGGCAGCGCGATCGGCTGAACTCGGCGCCTGGCTGCTGGAGGAGCTGCGCGGGATTCGCAGCCCGGTCATCGCGGACGTGCGGGGGAAGGGGCTTCTGACCGGTCTGGAACTCAAGACCTTGGCGCGCCCATACTGCGAACGGTTGCTCGAGCTGGGAGTCCTTTGCAAGGAAACCCACACGCATACGATCCGGCTCGCGCCACCGCTGGTGGTGAGCCGCGACGATCTGGCGTGGCTGGTGGGCCGGCTCAGGGACGTATTCGAGGGTTAGTCTGGTTCTCATCCCGCAAGGCGCCCCTGGCGCGTGCGTCGCATCGCACCGGCCCCGATTCGGCCTGCGGCCTGCTGTATCATGGGCCAATGCGACTCCTTGGATTGCACGCGGAACGGGCCTTCCTGCTTTGCCTTCTCATGGGGGCTCCGCTGGCCGCCCAGCCGAGAATCCCGCGACCGTTCCTCGAAAACGACCAAGTGCTGATCAACGAGCCGCACGGCCAGCCGCACGACCACAAGCTGGATCGCGTGATGGTCTACCTGCAGGCCGGCTCGGAGGTGCTGCATTTCCTGGACGGCCACGACGAGCCCCTGAAGTGGGAGGCGGGCGAGGTCCGATGGAGCCCGGCCAGCGGGATGCATGTCTCGCAAGCTATCACCAAGATTGAACCCACGGTCACGAATTCCGTGATGCTCGTCGATATTGGCATCAAGAAGGCGGGAGAGCCCGGCAAGGTGGTGAGCACCGCTCTCGGCGCGTTGCAGGTCGATCCCAAAGACTGCAAGCTGGAATTCGAGAACAGCAAGGTCCGGGTGGTCCGCGTCCGGATCGGTCCACGGCAGAGCGTGCCGATGCACGAGCACGTCGTCAACCACGTGGTGGTCTACTTCACGGACCAAAACGTCCGCGAGACCTCGCCCGAGGGAANNGCAAACATAAGGTGGAAAACCTCACTGACAAGCCGCTGGACGCGGTGGTCGTGGAATTGAAGACTCCTCCGGGGCACTAGGTCGTTGACCGCGAGATTTGGTGCTACTGCGAAACCGCTCGCAGGCGCTCGCGGCTCGGAACCGCGCCACGACCGATAGGGAGTGGTTCCCTGCGAAAGCACATCCTCACACGGTCAGAGCACGAGAGGGAAGCCGCGGCCCCGGCCCTGG
>PLEM01000485.1 GCA_003137035.1 Bryobacterales bacterium
GCCAGTTGGAGATTCAAACCCAGCCCGCGGACCCAGCCGCGGTGGTGGTGGTGACCGCCGGGCCGCAGGTGGAGGAGGCGGAACCGGCGGCGGCGCCACAGCCTCCGCCCGCGCCACAACCTCCGCCCGCGCCGGCCCCGGAGCCGGCCAAGCCCGCTCCGCCGCAGGAAGCCAAGCCGGCCCCCGCCCCAGCGCCCCAACCACCAGAGCCCAAGGCAGCGCCGGCGCGACAGTCGGCTCCGAAGCCGGCTCCTGCCGCCGGCCCGGCAGCGCAGGTCCTGGTGGTGCGCTGGCTGCTGATTGCCCTGGGCTTGGTCGCGGTGTTATACGTGGCGTATTTCGTGTGGCAGTTGCGGCCGCCCGAGTACACATACGTTCCGCTGCATCCCTCCGAGGCGATCCTGCTCCGGGAAGTTCGGACCTTCGAGCAGGAACTGCCGAGCCGCGTCTGCGAGATGGTGCGAGAGGCCAGGCCCGACGGCGCTTTTACCGTCTCCGAGAGGCTGGGGGTGCTCAATCGCGTCATGGTCGAGCACGCTGCGTTGAGCGTACTCTTTAAGAGGAATTTGAATGCGTCCGACCCGCTCGACTTGCAGCGCGAGGAGGTTCTGCGCATGATCGACCGGTGCGCTGCCCCGGCACATTGAGCCGGTGGCTTGATAGTTTCGTGGCAAGAGAGTGCTTTGTACGTGTAAGGAGGCGAGATGAAAGCGAAAGTGATCCTGGTGGTCGTGGGCGTGGTGGTGCTGGTGGTCCTGGTCCGTTTTGCCAGAATCTGGTTCATGGACCCCAGCTACACGAGTAATCCACTGCGTCCGCCCGCCGCGGTGATTCAGAAGGAGGCCAACGAGCTCCGAGCCGCCGTCGCGGCCTTGGATACGCAAGCCCGCGAGGCCGCCACCATGCTCGCGCGCGAGGCCCTCGCGGACGGCTACTTGAGCGTCCAGGAGGAGCGGGAGGTACCCCAGAAGGCGGTTGCGGAGGCCGAGGCCATCAAGGCTCGCGCGCCATTTCCGGCCGTCATCGACGGTTTCACCTTCACCGGCCGGGACGGCCTGGAGATCAAGGTGGCGGGGTTCCGCGTGGACGCCAAAGTCGCCGAAGAGATCCTCGATAGCGAGTTTAACAAGCGGCGCACGGCGGTCCGGGAACGGGAGTTGCTCGAACGGCTGCGCAGCCTGGTGAAGACCAATACCCAGGACGATCAGTGGCTCGACGACAAGGAGCAGGAGACAGTCCTGCGTTTCATTGTCACGCCGGAGCCTGGAAAGGAAGCCGGGTTGAAGCGGCCCGTGGCGCTCGCGGCGATCGACAGCTACTGCAAGGAACACCGCATCGGCCGCGGCCCCAAGCCGGACGCGCCACGGCGGTAAGGCATCGGTCGCGAGTTGGCGAAGCGAAGAGAAGGAGAATCGAATCATGTCGAACAAAGTCAAGTACGCGCTGATCGGCGTGGCGGTGGTTGCGGCCGGCCTGGGATTCATGGCGTGGAAGCGCCAACAGGACCGGGCGGCCGAGGCCCTGCGGCCCGAGCATCGCGACCGCTATTACGACTTCACTGCCATCCAGGAGTACAAGCTGACCATGGAGCGGCCGAACGCCACCGTGACCGGCGTTGTGGTGAATAACACCTGGAAGACGCGGGACGTCGGAGTGTGGGCCGGCTTCGTGAAGTCGGACGGTTTCCACCAGGGTTCCACCGTGGGGCGCAACTACTTCGGTTACCAGTACTTCCCGCAGGTGCCGCCGAAGGAGAAGCGCAACTTCGAGGTGACGTTTGCGGTGCCGCCGCTGAACCGTTCCTGGTCCGTGGTGGCCGAATTCGACCCCAACGAGCAGCGGCTCCGGCCGATCTGGGCGCCGTAGGAGCCTGGGGTGACGCAGGCGGAACCGCCTGCGCCACAAGGAGAGTCAGCGTCTTGGGCCGGTGTGGGGCAGGCGGTTTCGCCTGCCACTGACTTTTACCAAAGCGAGGAACAGGAGGGGAACCGTGCCGCGCGAAATCGGAATTGACCTGGGCCACACCAACTTAAGGGCGGCCTGGCTGAGCGAGCCGGGGCGCCCCCAGATCCTTCCCAACAGCGACAACGAGCGCGTTACCACCACCGCGCTGGCGGTCCACACCGACGGCCAGATCCTGGTGGGCCGAAGCGCGAGCTCCTGGACCGCGCTGCATCCCGAGCGCGGAATCACCGACGTGCTGGCTCGCCTGGCGGCGGGAGAGCCGGTCCCGATCAACGGTTCGACCTGCGAAGCGGCCGCGCTAGCGGCCCGCTTGCTCTCGCGGCTGAAGACCGACGCGGAAACGCGGATGGGCGAGGCGGTAGCTCGCGCCTTCGTCGCCATCCCGCCCACGTGGGGCGATGCTGCCCGGGAGCGTCTGCGCGCGGCCGGAGAGCAGGCGCAGTTGCCCCTCTCCCTGATCGATTCCCCGATCGCCGCGGCGCTGGCTGCGGGCTTCCGGGGGGCGGCTGGCGGCCCGCGGCGCATCCTGGTCTACGACTTGGGCGGGACCACGTTTTCAGCCGCGGTGCTGGCCTGCGAGGATTCCTCGATGGGCCTGCTCAAGGCCGGCGCCCTGGAAGGGGTGGGTGGAGCGTCCTTCGACCAGCAGATCGTGGACTATGTCACCGTGCTGGTGCAGCAGCAGCACCGGCTCAACGCCAGCGCCACCTTCCGCTTCATGGCGGAGTTGCGCAAGCAGGCGGAGCAGGCCAAGGTCGCGCTGGGAGTGCACCGCACTTCCGATGTGATCATCATGGGCGGCCTGCGCTCGGCGGCCGGCGCCTCGATCGATGTGGAAGTCGACATAGGGCGCGAAGAATTCGAGCGGATGATCGAGGACAAGGTCGCGGCCACCATCGCGCTGACCCGCAGCGTGATTGCGGAGGCGGGCCTCACCCTCGACGCGATCGATGCGGTCGTCCTGGTGGGCGGCTCGACGTGTGTTCCGTGCGTGCGAGCGGCCGTGGAAGCGCTGTTCGGTCCGCGAAAGATCGTCCCAAAAGTCGACCCGCTGGAGAGCGTGGCCCTGGGGGCCGCGTGGCTGACGGGCCCGCTGGAAGTGAAGATCCTGCCTCCTGGCTGGATGGCTGCGGCAGCCGTTGAGCCGCTGGTCCCCGAGCCGCCCGTGGAGGACGAGATTCCGACCGTCCCGCCCGAGATGCCCGCGGAACCAGCTCCATCACCGGAACCCGAGCCGGTGGTCGAGCCGGTTCCCGAAGAGCCTCCCGCTCCCGAGCC
>PLEM01000306.1 GCA_003137035.1 Bryobacterales bacterium
TACCCGCGGCACGAATACTTCCGCCGGGTGCTGTGCAACCTGATCGGCCGCGACATCGAAAACGGCGAGATCCCGGACTCCGACGAACTGGTGGGCCCGATGATCGAGAACATCTGCTACGGCAACGCCAAGCGCTACCTGGGACTGGAGGTTTAGGTGGAGCAGGCCGTTCGGCCTGCCTGCTAAGATCAAGAGAGATCCATCGGGCGGTTAGCTCAGTTGGTTAGAGCGCCTGCCTTACAAGCAGGAGGTCGCAGGTTCGAGCCCCGCACCGCCCACCATTCAGTTTCTTTTGTTAGGCTTACCTGCTTGTGCCGCCTGCCGGAAGTGCGTTTTGAGCCTCTGCCCAGGAGGTTTTCAAAATGGAGGAACTGTTTCGGCGGTTCGTGAGAGAACGGCGGTACCTGAAGAATGTCATCGCCAAAAGGTAGTCCTCGCGAGCGGCAGGCGCCTAGCGCCGGGATGCCGGCGGCGGCAGCATGCGGGTGGCTCCCAGGACGCGCGCCAGACCGAAGACCTTCTGGCCGGGGATCTGGCTGTCCAGATCCAGCCGAACCGTCAGATCGTTGGCCTTCGGCTTGAAGGTGTATTGGCCCTTCTTGAGATCGACCGAGGTAAGGCTGACAAGGCTGGGAACGCCGCCTTCGGTTATGGTGAGCCTTCCGCCGCGCGCCGCCGAAACCGTGGGAACCTGCGGGTCCCAAACGATCATCAGGCCAGCCTCGGCGCCTTCCACCTTCAGCGCCAGCAGGGCCTGTTCGGGACGAGCGGCGCTGACGGCCGCGGGCGCCGCCTGCGGTGCACTACGGCCCATCCAGAAGAACGCCGCCAATCCAATCCCGCCAATCACGAGCACTGCGGCCGTAACCAGCAACCAGCGCCGGCGCCCCTGCGGTTGCTCGGCGGCTCCGAACTGGAAATCCTCAACCGGCGCCTCGAAAACTGGCGCGGGTTCGGGCTTCACTCTGGTTTCAATCGGAGGCGGAGCGGGCGTCGCAACCTTCCATTCGGACTTCGGCTGGGGCTGCACCTCATCCCGCGGTTTGGCGGGTGGCGCCGCTGGCGGCGGCTCGACTCGCGGCTCGGGTTCCGGCGTGCGGCGCAATACGGGCGCGGGTTCGACGACGGCTCGCGGCGCGACCGGCGGTTCAACCTTCGCCTCGGCTGCCGGCGCGCGCACGGGCTCGATCCGCGGCTCGATTGCCGGTCTGATGGTCAGCCGGATCTTCGGTGGATCGACGGTTTCGACACTCGCTTCGACCTTCGCCTTCATGCCGGCGCCGGTTTCGGAACGCACTGGCTCACTCGATACGACGACTGGCGCGGGTCGGGGCGGCAAGGGCACGGAGACTGGCGGGGGCGGTTCGGATTTCACAACCGGCGCGGCCGCAGGCGCTGGCGGGACCGGTGCGCTCGGGCCTGCCGCAGGGCGGGAAATCGCAACGCGATCTCCGCCGGATGCCGGCGGTTCAGCCTGGCGAGCTACCCGGATCGCGGGCTGCAGGTCACCGCTTTTCTCCAGCTCCGACTTGGAGAACGGGAACTCCAGGTAGGTGGATTCGCTTTGGATCTTTCGTCCTTCCCGGACGAAAACGGCTCCCCGGGAGGGCTTCCGCGAGAACGGCTTGGCCAACAGAAAAACATTGCGCTCTTCCGGGAAGAATCCATTGAACAGCGCCAGGTCTTCTTCCGCGAGGGCCAGCGTGGGACGGGTGTTGCTGCGAAAGAAGCCCACGGTCAGTTCGCCCGCCGCGCGCCGTCGCGCGAGCGCTTCTTTGAGGTTCTGCTGTTCCTCCTCCGACAGGCGGAAAATCGGCCCCAGGCTGTAAGCGCAGGGAACGGGTTCGTAGTCCTCGACGACGATGGTGAGCGGGGCGCCGGCCACCACCTGCCCCAGGAGGATGCCGCCGATTTCCGAACCACGGTTGGTGATGGCGCGGAAAATATCGAGGCTCTCTTTCTCCAAACGCTCGATCAACTCCACCGCGAGTCTCACGGTGATGGGCGTTTCTTTGGGCTGCCAAACGTATTGCTGCCGAGTCGGATCCGTCTCGAACGCAGGCGTGGCGGTGGGCGCATCGGGCTTTCCGAAGTGGCTTTCGATGACGTCGCGGATTCCGGAGAACGAGGACGCGCTGGTGAGGTCGTCGATGTCGAGGGGCTCGCGGCTGAACTTACGCCGATTTGCACTGTGCTTGGGGGATGCCATTCAGTTGTTCCATTACGGTGAGGATTTCGTCCGCGACCACCGTGTAGTCTTCCAAGGCCTTGGATTTCGGATCGAAGTCCGCCAGAAATTGCCGTTCTTTGTTCGCCTTGACGACCGAGGTGTCGGTCCGTATCGCAGACAGGCGCGGGACGCCGGTTTTCTCGCAGATCTGGTCCAGTGTGTCCAGGATGATGTTGGTCATGGCCAGGCGGCGGTCCACCATCACCGGCACCATGCCCACGGTCTCGACCGGCAGGTGGTAGCTGTTGCAGAACATGGTGTTCAAGGTTCTGGCCGACTCCAGGCTGGCCATCGCGCCTTGGACACTCAGGATTTCCATCGCCACCGGGATCACCACCCGGCGGGTGTACACCATGGCGCAGGTTTGAAACAGGGTGATGGACGGCGCCACGTCGACCAGAATCACGTCGTAGTCGTGTTCGTAGGGGCCGAACATCTGCTCGAAAACAAACTCGCGGAAACCCTGCGCCGTGATCAGATCCTCAGCCCGGGAGGTGTGGCGGTTGCTGGGCAACACGTCGATGTTGGGATGGGCCCGCACGAGGCATTCCTCGAGGGCGATATGGCCCACCAGAAAATCTGAGAGGTGGTACTTCGACTTGAGGGAGATGACCGTGCCGATGGACCCCTGCGAATCGGTGTCGATGAGCAGCACCCTCTTGCCTTGGTCGGCGTAAATGCGGGCGAGCACAAGTGCGGTGGTAGTCTTGGCGACTCCCCCTCTTTGATTCGCGACGACGAGACGGATCATTTGCGTACCTTTTGCGCCTGCAATTGTTCTTGAGCCAGTACTACCTCGGCCAACGTCCAAAGCCGGCGTCGCTTGCCGACGCGGAGGGAGGGAGGCGCGAGCGTCCCGTCCTGCAAGCGCCGGTAGAACGTCGCGCGGCTAATTCCAAGCATACTGATAGCCCCAACGTCCGACATGCCAGAGGAAGACCTGTTGTGATCTGCCATGGTGGCTTAAGAATGAATCATATAGCAGGACGCCAGGCCAGGTCAAGAGAAAACAGTCTCAAGGCCCCAAAATAGTCTCACGGTCTCTTTCACGCTCGCCGCGCTGAAAGGTCCTGGGCGTACCCGTCAGGGGCCAGAGTCGGCTCCCCTCGTGGGTGCAAGCTGTCCGACGCTTTGGTTCGCGAAAACCACACCCTTAGTAGGGGGATGGCCAAGACCCGGCCAAACCCGGCCTCGGCGTCGGGTTGCGGCTCAGGGGAGCCGCCCTATAGCGCTCGTATCAGAAGCTGAAACGCATTTGGAACTCGAGCCGCCGGTTGTAGGCCGCCGAATTGCCGAACCCGCCGCCGCCCAGAGCCAGCGACTGTCCAAACAGGGGTGAGGTCAGGTTGCCGACCGGGGGGCCGGGGTTCACGTGATTCAGGACGTTGCGCGCCATGGCGGAGAGCGTCACGTTGTAGCGCCGGTTGGTGGTATCGCCGCCTCCGCCACCGAAACCGCCACGCCCGCCACCCATTCCCATTCCGCCGCCCGGGCCGCGCCCACCACCTCCGCCACCAGGGCCGCCGCGCATCCCGCGCATGCCACCACCCATGTCGCCTCCGCCGGGGCCCGCGGCCGCGGCAGTCTCGCTGCGGTTCCGGCCGAAACCGAAGGTCTTGCTCAGGCGGAAGTTGACGGAGAACGTCCCGGGACCCTGGCCGTAGTTGCGCGGAATGATCTGCTCGCCCGGCTTAGGGATCGGATCGAACGCCCCGAACCGGGTGACGATTACCCCGGGCGCGTTCGGATCGGCGGCAAAGGCGGGCCGGGCAGTGAGCAGCGAGTCGCCGTAGAGGTCCTGCCCCAGCGTGATGTTGAACGGCGCCCCGGAGCTGGCCATGATGAACGGGCTGAAACGGATGTTGTACTTGGTGGCCACTGACCCCATCAACATGAAGCGGTGGCGCACGTCCAGCGACGAGCGCCCGTAATCGAGGCTGAGATCGTTGGGGTTCGCCGGGAACGAGCCCGCGCCATCGGTGTCGCTGTTGGCGTGGTTGAACACGTAGAAGCTGTTGATGGAGATGTTCCTGGTCAGGCGGCTATTGACGTTGAGGATGAGCTGGTTCTGCCGCAGGATGCCGTTGGATTGGTACTCGTAGACCCGGTCGCCCGCGAGCTGTCCCGACGGATCGGTAAGCACCGTGGAGCGGTACAGATGGTCCACGCGCGAGTCCGTGAAGGTTAGCGCCACCGTGGTGTTGGCGGGCAACTGGCGCTCCACGCTGATGGCGGTCTGGAGGATGTACGGCGCTCGGAGCGAGGGGTCCTTCATGGTGATCGTCTGCGGCAGCGCGCTTAGTTGGCTGAACACCGGGATGGTGGGGAAGAAGTCGGGATTGATAACGATGTACTGCGCCTGGTTGGCGCCGTTGTACCGGATGGTTTGCAGCGTGTAGTTGTCGTCGAAGCGGCTGTAGAACATCCCGAAGCCGCCGCGGACCACCGTCTTCTGACGACTATTCTTGGCTCCCGGAGCCCAGGCGAAGCCGATGCGGGGCGCGAAGTCCGTCCAGTCGTGGATGTTGGTCTGGGTCTCGTAGCGCAGTCCCAGGCTGAGGGTGAAGTTCGGCTTGACGCGCCAGTCGTCCTGAACGAAGGCGCCCAGGTCGGTCTGAGCCACCTTTGCCAAAGGTGTGCCGCCGACGATGGAGAACTGCGTGGCGCCTCCGCCGAGTTGGCGGATGAGTGTGGAACTGTATCCCAGTTGCTGGAAGTACAAGGTGCGCCGGTACCGGTCGAGCGAGGTGATCTGGCCGATCACCGGGTTGCCGTCGGCGCCCAGGATCGGCTGATAGTTGGCATCCAGGAGAGGGCCCTGGCCGCCCGAGAACGCGAAGCTGCCGCCAAAGTTCTTCGAAGAGTCGTCGGACTGCGAGGAGTAACGGAGGCGCGCGCCGGCTTTCAGGGCGTGGCGGCCCACGGTCCACGAAGTGTAGTTCTGGAATTCCCATCGGTCATCGGTGTTCCACGAGCGGCCGATCTGGGAGCCGCCTCCGCTGAACGCATCCGCCACGCTCAGGGCCGGGATGGTGTTGTTCCCATAATTGTCGTTGCGGGTCCGGTAGAACTGCACGCGCGTTTCGTTGATGGCGCGCGGGCTGACCATGGCGGTCTCGGTGAGCTGCACGTTATGGCTCTCCAGGGCCGTGTTGTAGCCCTGGGAGAGCAGGGAAAACCCGCCGACCCCCGCGTCGTCGTGGGTGTTTTGCGAGTAGGTGTAACGGGCCACCAGCGTGTTCTTCGGAGTGAGCTGATAATCCACCCGCGGGCTGACCGTGGTCAGCCGCTGGGGCGTCACGACGGACTGGTTGATCGACAGAGGGTTCAGGTTGCTGTCCAGCGTGGTGGCGTTGATCAGCGCGTTGTCGTCGATCTCCCGGCGCTCGACATCCACGAAGAACGACGACTTCTTGCTGATCGGCCCGCTCAGGTTGCCGCCGAAAAAGCGCGATTGGAAATCGGCCTTGTTGTTGGAAAATGGGTTGCGAGCGTTGAAGACGTTGTTGCTGTCGCTGAAGAACGCCTGGCCGCGGTACTTGTCGGTGCCGGGCTTCGTGAACACCTCGATGCGGCCAAAACCCAGACGGTCGTACTCGGACGAAAACGGGTTCTGGTTGATGCGGACTTCGCGGATCGAGGACTTGGGCGGCAGCTTGCCGTTCGAGAATCCGTCGATGAAGATCTGGCCGCCGTTGGGCCCCGCGGAGGGGCCGGCCAGCGCCTGTAGGTCGGCTTCCAAGTCGTCGGGATCGTCGGAGAGCGCCTGGAGATCCGCTTCGCGAAGCACGATGGCGCCGGCGTTGCTCGAGGCCTCCGTGCTCACCGTGTTCGCGTCGGCGGCGACCGTGACTTCCTGCTTGCCCGAGGCGATGGTCAACTGGGCGTCGAGCATAAGAGTCTTGCCCGGCTGAATCTCGACTCCCGCCCGCTCCACCGGCGTGAAGCCGTTGGAGGTCAGTCGAATGGTGTACGTGCCCGGAGGCAGTCCGGAGATGGTGTACTGGCCGACCTCATTCGTGCCGAAGGTCTTGACGATGCCTTGGCCGGTGACGATGACCGTGGCGCCGGGGATGGCCGCGCCCGACTGGTCGTTGACGCTCCCCTTGATCTGAACGGCGGTAGTCTGCGCGGACAACGAGACCGTCGCCAGCACCAGTGCGATCAGGCACAACATCCCTATTCTCATTTTCATGGCAGTCTCCTTCTTGACGCCCCCGTTGTTCGTATTACATGGCGGGCATGGGAATGTCGAAGTTCCACATCCCGCCGATTTGCCGTTCCGGCGCGGCGGTGAGCAGCGGCTCGACGCCGTACACCACCGTGATCGCCGTCGCCTTGGACGGATCCGCCCCCCTCGTACTCGAGAGAATCAAAGCGTCGCCGGCCTTCAACTCGGCCAGGTTGAACGCGGGCATGCGTTCGAGCATGTCCGAGAAATCCATGTTTCCGCGCGGTCGGCCGGACCGGTCCCCCCCCGCGCCGGGTCCTGCGGCTCCTGCCGGCGGCGCTCCCGCGGGCCGGTTGCCCTGCGCGCCGGGTTGCTCGCCGCGCAGCCGCATCGCCAGCATGTTGGCGAGCGCCGGCGGCAGCTTCCTGAGCGAAGTATCGGTGTTCACGTGGACCGCCACGAGCTTCTTGGTGTCCAGGTCCTTGAGGGTAATCTCGCCGGCCGCGGCATCGACGGCGTTGACCGTGCCGGCCAGGGCGCGGAAGGTGCCAAAAACGACCTCCTCGGCCTTCAGGCGCGTCCCGTCGCCGTTCTTGTCGCCCAGTACGCGAAGCTGATCTCCGACCTGGAGTTCCTCGAGTTTGCTGGGTTTCGCATCCGCGAATCGCACCGAATCCGGAGCGTAGCGGCGGAAGTTGGCTGGGCCGGAGGTGTCGATGGCGACCGCCTTCCGCCCTTCGGCCACACGCGTGGAGATGGTGATCTCCTTAGCCTCCGGGTTGACTGCCGTGACCAATCCGGCCATGCCGCGTTTCTGCCACTCGGCGCGGTCCAACTCGTGTTTTTTGGCCAGGTCGGTCTTGGTCATCACGATGACGCTGGTTGCGGGCGCGCCGCCGCGCACCAGTACGCGGTCTCCCACGGCGAGGTCGGAGGGCTGAATCGGGGTTGCCTTTGTCAGGTCCTTTTCGCCCGGCGCCACCCGGAGCAGCTTGGTAGCGTCATCGAGCTGGACGGTCGTGGAAGAGCCGTCGTCGGTCTTCACTACGAGCTGCGTCTTGCTGGCATCGACCGAGGCTATCGTACCGACAATCCTGGACTTGGGTGCGGTTTGCGCCACCGCCAGGCAAGCCGCCAGCAATCCGAGTGCGCACCGGAGAGACCTTGGCATTCAAACGAAAGACGTTAATCAGACGCGCCATGTCACCCGCCCAGATGTAAAGAAACGTAAGCAGCCGCTGGGATCTCGCGGAACTTCGCCCGCATGTCATACTGAAGCCATGCGCCCCGCCGATACCACGCCTGAGGCTTGGCGCGTGTTTCTGGAGCTCCAGCGCCGGATGTCTCCGGCCGAGAAAGTCCAGCGGGTGTTTGAGATGTCTCGCCTGATTCGGAGCGCGGCGGAATCCAGCCTGCGGCAGGCGTATCCCGAAGCGGACGATCGCGAGATCTTTCTGCGGGCCACCCGGCAGAGGCTGGGCCCCGAGCTCTTCCTTAAGGTCTACGGCCGCAGCCTTCCCGACCATGGATAGCCTGAACGACGCGCTCGGTCTTCTGGCGGCGGCCCTCGATCGCCTTCGAATCCGCTATCTTATTGGAGGCTCGGTTGCCTCCGCGGCGCGGGGCGCGCCACGCACGACCCTGGACGTGGATCTACTCGCGGAGATCGGCAGCCTCCAAGCCTCCGATTTCGCTGCGCTGCTGGGGCCAGACTGGTACGCGGACCAGCAGGCCATCCGCGATGCGATCCAAGCCGGGTACCCGTTCAACGTGATTCACATTCCGTCGGGCCAGAAGTTCGACATCTTCCCGGCCGGGGAGGAGTTCCACCAGTCGGAACTGGCACGGGCGACTGCGGTGAGCTTCGAGGTTCCCGGCCGGACCATCCGTTGCCCGGTCGCAACCGCCGAAGACATCCTTTTGGCCAAGCTTCGCTGGTATCGTTCCGGAGGAGAGGTTTCGGAGCGGCAGTGGACCGACGTGCTGGGCATCCTGGCAATGAATCCAGCGGCCGACCGCGACTACCTGCTGGCCTGGGCCAAGCGACTCGGGGTGGAGGATCTGCTGGCGAGAGCTTTCCAGGAGTCGGCCAGCGAGTAACGATCGTGAATCGCCGGCGCCCACGGCACGCCCGCTGCGTTCAATCGTCGATGACACAATCGTAAATCGTCAATAGTTCTGCTATCCTTTTCGTGGAATGTTCAGCCGGCATCATCGAAAGGTCAAACTCCTCTTCGGTCTGTCGGATATATTCCTCACGGCGCTTGCGTTTGAAGCCGCCTACGAGAGCCGCGTTCTGCTGCGCTTCGAGCGCATCTTCTACCTCACCATCGAGGTCCACGTACTGCTGCTCGGATTCTCGGTTCTGGCCTGGCTGGCTATGGGCGCCTGGCTGAGCGTCTACGACAAGCTGGACGCGGGCAATCCGCGCGTGATTCTGCGGGACAGCTTCCGCCAGTCGGTTCTGGGAATCACCTGCCTGGTGATCGTTCAATATCTGCTGCGCCTGGAGGCGCCCTTGAGCCGCTCGTTCCTGGGGCTGTTTGGGGCCTTTAGCTGGGCATTCCTGTGCCTGTTCCGGCTGGGGGCGGCGAAGCTGGCCGGCGTGATTCAGCGCGAGTTCGGCGCGCCGCACTACGTCATGGTGGTCGGTACCGGGGAGAGCGCGCGACGGCTGGGCGAGGCGCTCGAGCAGTCGTCCAAGTACGGCATCCGGCTGCTGGGGTTCCTGGCGGTGGAACCCGTGCAAGCTCCGGCGCAACTGCGGCTGGCCTCCGAGTACCCGGTGCATCCTCTGGCCGAGCTGCCGTCGCTGCTGCGGCGGCAGGTGATCGACGAGGTCCTGTTCGCGGTGGAAGCCCGGAGCCTGGCGGGCCTCGAGGACATTTTCGTGCTGTGCGATGAGGAGGGCGTGCGCACCAGGGTGGTGGTGGACTTCTTCCCGCATGTCAACAGCGAGGTCTACCTGGACCGTCTGGGCTCGATGGCGCTGCTGACCTTCGCGGCGGCGCCACACGATGAAATCCGGCTGCTGGCCAAGCGCGTCGCGGATGTGGTGGTGGCGGCGGTGGCGCTCACGCTGCTGTTCCCCTTCATGATCCTGGTGGCGCTCGTGATCCGCCTGACTTCGCCCGGGCCGGCCATCTTCAAGCAGGTGCGCTGCGGCCTGAACGGGCGCCGTTTCACGTTCTACAAGTTCCGCTCGATGTGCCGGAACGCCGAGGAGCTGAAGCCTTCGCTCGAACATCTGAACAGCAAATCCACCGCGTTCAAGATTCCCAACGATCCCCGGCTGACCGGGGTCGGCCGCTATCTGCGCAAATTCTCCGTCGACGAGTGGCCGCAGCTATGGAACGTGCTCAAAGGCGACATGTCGCTGGTGGGGCCCCGGCCGGCGGTGCCCGGAGAGGTGGACAATTATAAAGGGTGGCAGCGGCGGCGGCTGCGCATGCGTCCAGGGCTGACCTGCCTGTGGGCGATCGAGGGCCGCGATAGTCTGGATTTCGAGACCTGGATGAAGATGGACATGCAGTACATCGACAACTGGTCTTTGGGGCTGGATTGGAAGATCCTTCTGCTCACCATTCCCCACATGCTGACGGGGAGGGGAGCGCATTGACGCTTCACGAGGATGGGCGGTGCGACATGGAACTGGTGCCAACGCAAGAGGACGTGGTCGAACTGCTGCGCCGGACGGGCGCCCTGCGGGACGGCCATTTCGAATACCCCAACGGTTTACATTCCAACGAGTATCTTCAGGTGGCGCTGGCCATGCGCTATTACCAGCACGCCAAGGTGCTCAGCGTCGGCTTGAGCCGGCGGCTGAGGGCCAACTCCGAGATCCGGGCGATGATTCCCGAGCTGTCGATCGTCGCGCCGGCGACCGGCGGCCTGCCCGTGGCTTACGGGGTCTGCGAAGCATTGCGCGCCCACCAGGTCTATTGGGCGGAGCAGGAAGACGCCGGCCGGCCGATGCGCTTCCGGCAGTACCTCGAGCAGGTGCCCGGCGAGAAGGTGGTGCTGGTGGACGACATCTTGCGGACGGGCCATAAACTGCGGGAACTGAAGACGCTCGTGGAATCCAAGGGCGCCCAGGTGGTGGCCATGGCGGTGGTCATCTACCAGCCCACTCCGGGAACGCCCGACTTCAGCCCGCTGCCGCTCTACTACCTGGCCAAGCTCAACGCCAGCTACTATCGCGACGCCGCTTCCTGCGAGCTCTGCAAGCAGGGCGTCCCGGTCGAGAAGGTGTGGGTGTAACGAAAGCGAAGGAGGCTGCCTCGTGTCTCGCCGGTTCTCCCGTCGAGGTTTTCTGTGGGGGTCGGCCGCAGCCGTGGCCGGCGGAGCGCTGCGGCCGCGAGCGGCGCGCGCCCAGTCCATCGCGCCCTATGCGGAGACGCCCACTGTGGCGCTGGTCTCGGGCAGCGACCGGGCCCAGAATGTCTTGAACGCGCTGCGGGCGATTGACGACCAGATCCAACCGATTCTGAGGGCACGGAAGTCGGTGTTGATCAAGCCGAACGTGGTGGTCTCGGATACGCCGGAGTTGCCCGCATGCACGCACGCGGACGCGTTGCGGGGCATCCTCGAGTACATCGCGGGATCGGGGTTCAAAGGGCCGGTGGTCATCGCCGAGGCCGGCGCCAACTACACCACGGACGGGTTCCAGACCTACGGTTACCCGGCGGTGGTCAACCAGTATAAAAGCTCAAGCGCAATCACGTCCCTCGATCTGATCGACCTGAACGAGGAAGGCCGGTATGTGGTCCAGCAGGTGGTGGACGCGAACCTGCACGTGCAGCCGATCCGGGTGGCGGCGCGGCTGTTCGATCCGGACGCCTTCATCATCGGCTCGGCGATGCTGAAGTCGCACAACGTCTGCGTGGCCACGCTTTCGGTGAAGAACATGGTTCTGGGCGCCCCTCTGCACGGTGTTTCCGGGGAGCGCTGGAACGACAAACGGAAGTATCACACCGGCGTCCGCGGCACCAACTTCAACATGATGCTCACCGCGCAGAAGCTCGCGCCGTTCTTGGGCGCGGCGGTGGTCGACGGCTTCGAGGGCATGGAAGGCAACGGCCCGGGGCAGGGAACGCTGTCCTTCGGGCTCGGCGCCGAAGCGTGGAAGCTCGTCATTGCGGCGGACCGGGTCGCGGTCGATGTCGCCGTCGGTGACAGCATCGCTGTCAACGGCTGCTGTCTGACCGTCGCGCAGGCCGCCGGCGCCCACCTGCATTTCGATGTGCTGGAGGAGTCGCGCCGTCTGACCAATTTCTCCGCGCTCCGGCCGGGCAGCCTGGTCAACCTCGAACGCAGCCTGCGTTTCGACGGCAAGGTCGGCGGCCATTTTGTCACGGGCCATATTGACGGTGTCGGTGCGATCCAGGTGTTCGAGCCGCGGGGCAAGGATTTCTATCTCCGGACGCTCGCGCCTGCCGGCGCCGGCCGTTACCTGGTGCACAAGGGAAGCGTCGCCATCGACGGCATTTCCTTGACGGTGGCCGAAGTGGAGGGCGACGCCCTGGCCGTCTGG
>PLEM01000196.1 GCA_003137035.1 Bryobacterales bacterium
CCGTGAATCGTGAGGAGGCTCAGCCGATGGCCACGCGCCGGGTCGTAGGTCAGCTTGCCCTCCATGTCGTAGTAGCCGATTGCCAGGCCATTGGTGTCCATGCGTTTCAGCAGGTATTGGAGATAGCTCTTGCGCGCGGTCACCAGCCAGGAGGCTTTCTTGCCGCGATCCAGCGGACCCTCGGCGGTGATGGAAGCTCCGAAGCAATCCACATTGATCCGAGTGAAGATCTTTTCGCGGCCGGCCTCGCGCGTCTGCACATTGAGGATCGCGCCTGTGCGATCGCCATACATGGCCGGGATGCCGCCATCCAGAAGCGAGATCGATTCGATAAAGTCGCCGCTCAGCAGAGACACGGATCCGAAGTCTGTAACCTGCTGGATCGAGTGAAACGGATCCTTGATGAGCACGCCGTCGAGGAAGAACCCGATATGGGCGATGCCCGCGCCGCGCACGGCGAATTCGGCGTAGAAATCGTCGCCGGCGGCGACGCCCGGCAGCGTTTGAACCGAACGGACCGGGTCCGCGAACAGACCGCTCGACAGATTCTTCAGGTCGGTGCTGTGCAGCGTGCGTTCCGTGGGCGCGTTGGGCTCGACGGCCTCGAACGGGCCTGAGGCGACCGTGACCTGGTCCGACCGTTTCAGCGCTTCCTCGCCGATTTGAAGCTCGAGCTCCTGGTCGAGGCCCGGAGGCAGTTGCATCTTCTTCTTGAGCAACCCATAACCCACCGTGCCGACGTAGATCTCGACTTCGCCAGGCTGGACTCCGCGCAGCTCAAACTGGCCCGAGTCGTCCGTGACCGCATCGAGATTCTGACTGCGAATCGAGACCAGCGCCTTCGCCAGCGCTTCGCCAGTTTTGAAATCCACCACTTTGCCGTGGATGCGAATCGTCTGGGAAAACGCCGGGCATAGAGCGAGGCCGGCGAGCAGCATAAATCGGAGCAGGGTCTTGGTCATTGTTAGTGAACCACCATAGTCACGCCGTTTTGGGTGGGTTTTCCGCCGAGGATGACGCGGACCGGGACGGCATCGCCGGGCACTACGGACGCGTGGATGCGGGCGTTGATCTGAAACAGGCCCGGCATGTTGAGCGGAGCGGCTCCGCAGTATTCCACCGTGGCGGGCAACCCACCGATCTCGGCCGCGCAGGTTGCGACAGGCTTCGGCAAGATGTCGATGGCCAGCCGGCCGTCCACTCCGGGTGGGTTGGTCGCGCCCTCGCCAGTGCCCCACAGAACCACCACCGAACCGGGCGGCGCCGGAGCGTTGGTCGAGTTAGGCGTTCTGGCGTCCTGGTTCTGCATGGCCGCCTGACCGGAGCCCTGCGCGTTGGCGGTGAACAGCCCGGGCGCCGTGGGCGCCATACCGATTGGAAAGGGATCGGACCTCACACCCTGGTACTCGACCTGGACATTCGCGACCGGCTTCAGCCCCGCCAGGTACGGTATGACGGCGGCGCACTGGCGCTCGGAGACGTAGACCATGGGCGTCGGTACGCCGTCGAAGAGGATTCGCACGCCTCCCATGACAGTGGCCACCACGGAATTCGCCCCCGCGACGATCTCGTTGTTGAGTTGCTTCGGGCCGAGATTCGAGCCCCATACGACGACCATCTGGCCGGGGGCGTTGCTGGCGCTGTAGGAGGCCGCGCTGACCACTGCGGCCACCACCGGCTTGGGAACCGGCAGGACACTGGGAGAGGCGGGGATAACGAATAAGGTCATTGAATACGCGGGAAACGTAGCGCCGAGGGAGGAGCCCGAGATGTCGGCGTCGGGCTGCCGAACGATGGAGTTCAGGTTCGCCTGGCTGTACCGCCAGACCTGCGCCTTGGTGTCCGGTGTGAAGTTCGAAATGGGAATGGTGGTTGAAAGGTCGCTGGTGGTCTTGTTCAGCACCAGGACTGTGAGCGCGGTGTCGGATCGTTGCGCGGCGAAGATACTCAGTTGATCGGGATCGCCGGTCGAGGCCTGAACGCTGGTTTCTCCGAAAGCGCCGCCGATGCCGTCGTAGTTACGGTATATCCGGAACGCGAAGGCGATCGGATCGGTTGTCGCTACGGCGCGGGGGTCTCCTCCCGTGTTGGTCTCGCCCGCGACCCAGGCAGTCGCCAGGTCGAGTCCCTCGCGGCCGAAGATGCCGAGAACATCGGTCTCGAGCAGAGCGCCGACGATGCTCTTGTGCGCGCCGAAATCGTACTCGGTGATGGCCGTCTTCGTGCCTGGGTAGTTCTGGTCGACCCAATCGCGCATCCGTGGGATGAGGCGGGGCTTTGCCGGCCGGCCCTGGTCGTCGAAGCCCCAGTCCGGATCCGTGGCGATGAATGCCGGATCCCAGAGCACACGCGTCGACTGAAGACGCTCCCGGTCGCTTGCGGGTTCCCCGAGCATACTGTAGAAATGGAGGTCGAAGTAGTCGAGCAGCCGCTGGTGGTGCTGGTCTTCGTACCGCTTGAACTGCTGAAGATACCACGAGGAGAAATCAACACCACCGTGCGCGTTACGATCGACCGGGTTGCTCCAGAACGGAACACTCAGATGCCCCGCGACGACATCGGCAAGCGAGAGGCCGGCGCCCACGAAGTCCGCGCACGAATAGAAGAAGGAGCCCCAGTGAGCCGCCACCGGACCCGTAACCAAAGCGGCGGGGTCCGCGTCCTTGATGGCAGCGGCGTACCGGATCCCGCGATCCAACGTCTCCTGGTAGGACTGCTGTTGCGGATGGATGTCGTGGTGCACAGTGCCCCACCACACGGGTTCATTGTCCAGACTCCAAATCGCGACCCCGCCCTGGTCTGCCTTGCCATACTTGGAGACCAGGTACTTCACCCAGTCGCTCTGATAGTTCTCGTCGGTCCGGGTGGCGACGTCGGCGGGATCGTTCTGAACGAGAGCTTTCCCGTCGGACGTGATACCATCGCCGCAGTCGCTCAAATAGGGGGCAACCAGTAACTGAGGTCCGTACTTTGCGACGCTGTAACTGCACAAAGTCGAGGTGGCGCTCGACCGGGCGTTGGGCAACCACTCCAACATCGAGACGCCGCCCATCATTTTCCCTCCGCTCATGCGGGTGTATTCCATCATGTGGTTGAAACGCGATCCTTCGGGCAGCAACTCCGGATGCGTCGCCTGCGGATCGAACCCTATGGAGAAGAACCAGTCGTTGGCGGAATTCCATACGTCCAGTTTCCAGTCGTAGCGGCTGGCCATGTTGCCGCCCCAACGGCGCAAGCCGATGCGTATGTCCGCGCCCGCACTGAGACGCGCGTAGTCCGGATGGAGGTCCCAATACCGCCCGGTGCTATTGCCGGCGGTTTCGTCGAAGAAGTACTGATTCAGGCCGTAAATGTCCGGGCTGATCGAATGCCGGGCAGCGCCGGCGTCAACCGCGAGCGACGGTCCGGCCTGGGTTTGCGCGAAAGCCGCGCCTGCCGCGAGGCCGGCCAGAAGGAGCAATCGGAACATACGCATATGGTTCGCCTTTCTAGAAATCGACCTTCATTCGTGCCGCAGGGCAATCAAGGGATCCGCCGAGAGCGCCCGCCGCGCCGGCGCCCAGGTGGCGGCGAATCCGATGAGCACCATGCCGAGCGCGGCTCCCGCCAGCACTACCGGGTCGCGGGCCGAGGCTTGATATACGACGCTCGAGATGGCCCGGTCGGCGGCCAGGCCGAGCGCCAGCCCGGCGCAGGAACCGAGCGCCAGAAGCATCAGCGTGCGTCCGAGCAGGGGATGCAGCACCTGCCAGGGGCTCGCGCCCAGCGCCACGCGAATCCCGATGTCGCGGATTTGTCCGCTCACCGCGTGGTGCGCCAGACCGTAGATCCCGGTTACCGCGAGCATGGCGGCCAGCAGACCGAACGCGCTCAAGGCGACGGTGGCGATGCGGGCCGGAAGGAACTGGAAGTCGATGGTGTCCCTCAGACTACCCACGTTGAAAAGGGGCAATCGCGGGTCGAGCCCGGCCACGACTTCGCGGATTCGCATGGCAGCGGCCTGCTCGGTTCCGGAGGATCGAACCACCAGGGTCATGGCCGATTCGTACTCCTGGTTGGCCGGCCAGAACACGACCGGCAGGGCTTTCTCCGCCGGCGCGACATACTTGCCGTCCTCCACCAGGCCGATGACTTCGACCAGGGGTCCCCGCCTGGAGTAGCGGAAATGGCGGCCGATCGCCTCGCGCGAATGGAGGATGGTGCGGGCGAAAGTCTCATTCACAATGGCCGTCTCCCTGGTCCAGGCGCTGTCGCGCCAGGTAAACTCGCGCCCTCGAATCAGGCGCGTTCCCATGGTGCGGAAGTAGCCCGGCGAAACGCGGTAAGTGTTTGCGAGGGCGCCCTTGGCGGGCCAGGAATCGGTTGCGTTCTCCGGGAAGAGCACCCACATCGAATTGGCCGCGCTCAGTGGCAGCGCGTTGGCGTACGCCGCCGCCTCGACACCCGGAACCCTGGACAGCTCGTCGAGAACGCGCCGCTGGAAGACACGACCGTTTTCGGGGTCATAGCGCGCGAATGCGAGGTTCGTGCTCGCCACCGCGAGTCCGCGTGGATCGAAACCGAGGTGCGTCCGGAAGGAGCGGGAGAGACCCCGAAAGGAGACCAGCGAGGCGGTCAATACGGCGCAGCACAAGGCGATTTGAACAGGCAGTAGCGCTTCTCGAAAGCGCCATCGGGGCCGCGTAGCCCGGCCAGGCAAATCGCCGCGAGTATTCCGGCTGGCCCAAGCCTGTCGCGCGGGCGCCACGCCAAACAGGATTCCGGTGAGCAGGGCCGCTGCCGCCGCGAAAGCCATCACCCGCCAATCCGGGCGTCCATCGATCTGCACGGCGACACCGGCGGCGACGCGCCACGCGCTCAGAGCCCTAAGCAGGAAGAAAGCAAGAATGTAACCGGCCGCGCCCCCCAGGATCGAGATGAGAAGAGACTCGCTCAACAGTTGCCGCGCGATGCGTCCGCGTCCGGCTCCAATGGACGACCGGATGGCGAGTTCGTGGCTCCGGTCCAGGGTGCGGGCGGCAAGCAGGCTGGCCAGGTTGGCGCAGGCGGCCAACAGCACCATGGCGGACAGAACCATCACCCCGCTCGCGAAGGCTTCGGCCGGTCTTCGAAATTGATCGCCGATCAGTCCGGGCGGCGTGAGATTGATCCTGTTCCAGTCGCCCTGAAACTCGGGAGCGCCCAGGGGCGAAGCCGCCGAGATGGACCCCAGATCGGCCTCTGCCTGCCGCGGGGTGACGCCTGGCCTCAGGCGGCCGACGATCATGATCCGGGAGGGACCGCGGTCGTAGGTCTCGAGAAGCGAGATGCCCTCAACCTGCGGCTGCATGCGCATGGGTATCCACATCTCAGGCCTGTAGAACAGCTCCGTGCCGTAGAACCCGGCTGGAGCGACGCCAACGACCGTATAGGGAAGCGAGTTGACGCGCACCGTCTTGCCCACAATCTGGGGGTCTGCCGCGAACCGGCTCCGCCAGTACGTGTCGCTCAGGACGGCGACGGGGTGGGCGCCAGCTTTCAGGTCGTCCTCGGGACCGAAGAACCGGCCTAACTGGGGCCGGACACCGAGCACATCGAAGTAGTTGCCGGTGGCCAGATACGCCTGGGCATAGCGCGGCGAAGCGCCGTCCTCGATCGCGAGAGCAACGAACTCGTAAGCGATGAGGCCGGAGAAGGTCTTGTTGCGGTCCCGCATCTCCACATAACGCGCGAAATGGTGCACCGGGAAACCGTCTCTCTCCACGAAACGCAGTTCGCCCGGCGAGGCTACCGGCAAGGGCCTGAGTAGCAGTACATTGAGGGCGCTGAAGACCACCGTATTGGCGCCAATACCGAGCGCCAGCGAGAGAATGGCAACCGCCGTGAAGCCCGGGCTGCGGCGCAAGAGTCTAGCCGCATAGAGCAAGTCCTGCTTGATCTCGTCCGGCCAGCGGAGCCCGTGCACTTCCCTGCACCGCTCTTTTTGGGATTCACGCGAGCCAAGCTCGATTCGCGCGGTGCGTTCGGCCTCTTCCGGCGTTTGGCCCCGGCGAATCAGGTCTTCGACACGATTGTCGAGGTGCCATTGCAACTCGTCATCGAGGTTGCGTTCCCATTGGCCCCGGTGAAACAAAGCCCGCCAGAGGTGGCGCGTCCGCGAAAACACGCTAGGCCTCCTCCGCCCGGGCCGAAAGCGCCGCGGCCATGGCGGCAACGACCCTGCGCCAACCGGTGGTTTCCTCGCGAAGACGCTTTCGTCCGGCGGCAGTGAGCTGGTAGTATTTCGCCCGGCGGTTGCTGTCCGACGTTCCCCATTCGGCCGCGAGCATTCCGGTAAACTCCAGTTTGTAGAGCGCCGGGTACAGGGACCCCTGCTCGATCGAAAAGGCGCCGCCGGAAATCTGCTCGATGCGGAGCAGCACGCCGTAGCCGTGGACCGGCCCCAGGGAGACCGCCTTGAGAATCAGGAGGTCGAGGGTGCCGCGCATCAGCTCCGCCGGTTCTGTCATGTCTTCTCCTAGGTAATCTTGGAGAAGTATATTGCTTCTTCTCCTAGGTTGTCAAGGAGAGCCGGCTTCGGCGACATTCAGGGGCGGCGGGCTGCGGCGGGGGGTGCTTCCTGGCGCGCTTCTGCCCGACCAGGTTGCTCAGTACGATTGCGGGTACCGGGTCAGTTTGCGGCGCGGGCAATGGCCGATGGATGTTTCGGCTGGTAGAGAGCTACTTCGCCTCCGCATCCTTGCTGTACACGAATCCGTGGGCGCCGAAGATCGTGGGTTTCGCGGTAGCGTCGAGTTTTGCGGTCATGGACCCATAGCCTGGCGCCACAACGAGCCGCTGGGGCGGTTAGGCGTTGCTGTTGAAGGCGTCGGCTACGGCGCGGTAGGCGCCGTTGGGTTGCCTGCGGTAGACCACCACGTACTTACCCGACTGCCGCGCGCCCGAAGCGGTGAATGCATACTTGCCGACGTTGTAGGCGAGGTCGCCGGACGAGGTGATGTTGCCGGTCTCCAGGACGACCTCCGATACCCCCGTTGCCAGGAACGCTTTCCAGAAATCGCGGATGGCGGCCTTGCCCGTAACTGGCGGCGAATTGGGAGGCAGCAACAAGGCGTCCCCGGCATTGGCAAGGCGTTGGAATTGCGCTTCGAGAGTGCGAATCGCACGTTAGGAATCGATTGAAACAACTGTGGCTGCTGACATCGATGAACCCCTCCAGGTTCTAATTAGTTCGATTATATACGCTGGAAGCCGCTACCTCATGGTCGCGGTTCGGTGCTGAAGGGGTGTTGCTTCCAGGCGCGCTTTTGCCAGACCAGGTTGCGCATCACGATTGCGTCCGCGGCTTCGGCGCCGTACTTGTCGAGGACTTCTTGGCCGAGGTGGCTCAGAATCGCCAGGAATCTCCCAATGTCCGGCTGGACGGCTTTGAGATACTCCCGCGCGCGAGCGTCGAAGACGCGCTCGGCGGCGTCGATCCGGCCCTGTTGGTAATAGAAGCGGAAGTCCGAGATCGAGTTGCTGCCCTGGGCCTGGTAGATCTTGAGAATCGCCGCGGCCGCCGTCTCCGCGGCCTGGATGCGGGCCTGTGCGTCTGGTGGCAGGTTCGGAAGGTCGGCCATTGAAACTAAAGTCTACAACTCTCAGCAGTAGAGCAGACGGTCGAGGCTGCGCGACGCAAAACAGGAACGCCGAAGAGACTCCGGGGGCGGGTTTCAACCCGCGCGGGGGCATGAGCCCTGCCGCGCTGCGGGTCTGAAGCCCCGCGCGGGCTCAAAGTCCGCCCTCCAAGCGGCCACGGTCCACTTCTGTGTCGCGAACCGAACCGTCGCACTCTGCCTGACATCTTACGCCAGCTTCCAGGGCGAGCGATAAGGCGGCTCGACATACTGGTTCACGCTCGCATCGCTCGAGACTCGCATGGCTGCGGAATCCCACTCGAGCACTTTGCGGGTCCGCAGCGCCAGCGTGCCCAGCAGCGCCAGTTCCGTGAGTTCGGCCGCAAACTCGACGGGCAGGCTGGTGGGCCGGCCCTCTCTGGCGCAGCGAGTCCATTCGGTGTAGTGGTCTTCCTTCGCGCACCTCGCGAGCGTCTTGGGTGGCTGCTGGAAGTCCTTGAACCTGGCTCCGGGCAGCAACAGACCTCCTGGGAGCCCGCGCGCAGGCCGGAAGGGATTGCCGCCGTAGTAACCCGAGAGTAGCTTGCCGTGGTCGCCCACAAAGAGAACGCCTTCCTTGGGCATGGCGACGCTGTGGTCGAGTTCCGCCGGACGGGACGGTTTGATTCCGCCGTCATACCAATATAGGTTGAGCGGCGGCAAGCTTCCGCGAGCGGCAAACTCCCACACCACGGTGTTGGCGTATCCCTCGGTTTCCGGCGTGACGACGGGGGTGTTGTAGACATCGGTCCGCGTGGAGGAGCTGCCGTACACGACTTTCGGGGCGCGGAGCTGCAGTTCGTCGAAATAGTAATGGAACGTGTGGCAGCCCATGTCGCCCACGTCTCCGGTGCCGAAATCCCACCACGCGCGCCAGATCTCGGGATGGTAGGCCCGGTGATAGGGGCGGAATGGCGCGGGCCCGAGCCACAGATCCCAATCCATTCCCTCGGGCGGAGTCTGGACTTCGGTGGGACGCAGCAGGTTGCAGGGATAGATGGGGTGCCAGCTCCACACATGCACTTCGCGGACGGGCCCCAGAACCCCGGTCCGCAGTAATTCGGTGCTGCTCGAGGCGGGGTCGTTCCTGGAATCCTGAATGCTGCCTTTAGTGATGAGCTTCGGGTTGGCCAGCAGCGCCTGCCGCACCTTCCGGACCTCGCCGATGGAGTGCGCGATGGGCTTGGCGCAGTAAATGTGCTTCTGCATCCGGATGGCGCGCATCAACAGGATGGCGTGCCAGTGATCCGGCACGGCGATGATGAGGGCGTCGAAGTTCTTCTCTTCGCGGTCGAACATCTGGCGGAAATCCCGGTAGCGTGTGGCGGCGGGGAACTTCTCGAATACGCCGGCGGTAGTTGGACGGGTCCAGTCGAGATCGCAAACGGCCACGATCTTCTCCGACTTACAGCCATCCAGGTAGATAC
>PLEM01000061.1 GCA_003137035.1 Bryobacterales bacterium
TCGGCACCGTGCTGGCCGACGACTGCCGGCTCACCGACCGTACCGGACTGGAGCGCAGCCGCCCCCTGCTTCGCATCGTGATGGATTCCCAGTTGCGCATCCCGATGCAATCCCGCATGGTCATGAGCGCCCGCTCCGACCTGGTGGTGGCCACTACCTCGGCCGCCTCGCCCGAGCGCCGCCGCGCTCTGGAGAGCGCCGGTGTTACCGTCTGGACGCTGGACGGCCCCGGCGGCCGCGTCAACCTCCGTGGCGTCGTCGAGCGCCTGGGACAGGAATCCCGCCTCTCGCTGATGATCGAGGCCGGCAGCAGGGTCAACTGGACGGCCCTGGAATCGGGCGTCGCCGACAAGATTTTCTTCTACTACGCCCCGAAGATCCTCGGCGGTCTCCAGTCGATTCCGGTCGCCGGTGGCCCCGGGCGGCGTAGCCGCAAGGACGCCATCCTGCTGCGAAACCTCAAGCTCCACCAGATCACCGCGGAGGAGTTCGCCGTCGAAGCGTGGGTGATGAAGGATTGACGATTGGGGTCATTGTCGATTGACGATTGCACGGCGGGGGACCAACCATTCGTCAATCGTCAATGAGAAAATCATCAATATGTTCACGGGCATCATCGAAGAACTGGGCTCGGTAGAGCGTCTGGATTCCCTGCCCACTGGCGCCCGCCTCCGCATCCGCTGTCGCCAGGTGATCTCGGACATCCAGAAGGGCGCGAGCATTGCCGTCAGCGGCGTCTGCCTTACCGTGGCCGGATTCGACGCGGGGTCCTTTTCCGCCGACGTTTCTCCGGAAACGCTCCAGCGCAGCAGCCTGGGCGACTTGCGCACGGGAGCGCCGGTCAACCTCGAACGCGCGCTCACGCCTTCCGGCCGGCTGGGCGGTCACCTCGTGCAGGGCCACATCGACGGGACGGGCGAGTTTCTGGGGCTCGAGCCGCTGGGCGATGACAACTGGTGGCTGAAGGTCCGCATCCCCGGCGAGATCGAGCGCTATGTAGTCGTCAAGGGCTCGATCGCCATCGACGGCATCAGTCTCACCGTGGCGTCGCTGGACCAGGATTCGCTCACCGCCGCCATCGTTCCGCTCACCTACCGCGGGACCACGCTAGGGTCTCGCCGGCCGGGAGACCGGGTCAACCTGGAGTGCGATATCCTCGCGAAATACGTGGAGAAGCTGCTGGCCGCGCGTGAGGGCACGCCACCCGCCCTGACCATGGACCGGCTGCGGGACTTGGGCTTTTAACCTCGCTGGTGTTCACTTGCCGCAACGAAAATTCGGTGCGGTCACGTTGGTCCGGCCTCTGCCCTGGGCATGGGAGGGCCCGACGTGGACGTCGGTCCGCGGACCGGGAGGTCCGCCCTACATTCCCCAAAGGTCGCCGGTGCCGACTGGCTTTCCCTGGAGCTTCAAGTAGTAGAAAAGTTGTCCCTTGTGCTGCTTCAGGTGGTCCACCATCTGGAGCAGGCGCCGCCCCAAAACCATCTCGGTGGGATCCCAAGGGGCGGGCGCGGGCTTGTGGGCCAGGTCTTCCTCGCTACAGGCCGCCAGCATATCGAGTGCGAGTTGCCGGTCTCTCTGCAACAACCGCTTGGCCTCGGCCACGCTCGCCAGCGTGGGCAGTTTCTCCGCTGGCGGCAAGCTCGCGACCTCGCTCGCGTCCATCCCTTCGGGCAGTCCCCAATCGCCGGTGATGAAACCCCGGAAAGCGGCGCCGCAGCTCTCGGTCAAATGCTTGAGGAGTTGCCCCGTGGTCATCCAGTTGCTCCCCGTGGAGGGTTTCCACTCCAGAGCGCTATCATCCACCAGGCCGGTCAGCCGCTCGGTGGGCGCGTAGGCGGACTGAATCTCCGCCGTGAGAAGTTTTGTCCAGTTCATGGCCGCTGCTTCCTCTCAGTGACTCAACTCTTCGCGGATTTCCGCCGCCACCCGGCGCGCGGACTCGGCGTCCCCTTTGGGAAAGCTGATCGCGCCCACCCGCGAGTGCCCGCCCCCGCCGTAGCGCTCGCAGATCGACGCCAGGTTGTGCCCCGGTAGTTCCCGCGCCCAGGGGTTCGATCCCACCGAAACCTTCGTGCGAAAGCTCGCCGTGCTCACCGACACGGTGTAGGTGCAATTTGGAAACAGATAATACGGGATGAACTTGTTATAGCCTTCCATGCCGTGGCCGATCAGGTCGAAGAAGATCACGCCGTCTTTGCACTCCGCCAGTTTGGCGATCACGTCGATGGCCATCCGATGCCGCTCGTAAAGCGGCAGGTATTCTTGCTGCACTTCGGGCTCCGCGATGATTTCGTCCAGCTTCCGGTGACGCATCCAGCGGATGATCCGTTGCACCATCTCCGACCCTTTCACTCCTTCGATGACCAGGGTCAGCTTCATGGCCGGCGCCGCCAGTTCCACCGCGGACTTCGCATCCACGTACTGCGCACCGTCGATGATGTCCGCCCATCCCACCAGGTCCGCCAGGTCCGGCGCGTCGAATCCGTACTTCTCCCGCGCCACCGTGGCGATGAACTTGGTGCACGAGCGGGAGGTCGGGTCGTAGAGCTTCTTCTCGTTCCGCTCGCGCTGGAAGTGCTCGGCATCCGCCGCGCTAAGGAACGCGCTCTGGTGGTGATCGAACCACCAGGTCAGGCGCGGATCGGGCGAGTACTTGAAGTCCACAATCGCGTTCTCGTCCCCATCGAACATGCTCTCTTCGAAAAGCCCGTCCGCCCTGTGGGCCAGCCCCGTAAACAGAAACTCCGCGCCGGGATGAAACGTGCCTTCGATGAACCGGCTGAAGAACGCAGCCGCGGCAGCCCCATCGAAGCAGTGGTCGTGATAGAGAATTCGAACGCGCATGGGAAAGCCTTCCAGCTTCCCTCAAAACGGGTGCTCAATGCAACCGGGTGTTTTTGGCCGGCCTTTGAAACTCCTGCCCATTTCCTGCATCATGTCTGTATGAGCGTGAAAGTCCAAGTGGTTTTCTACAGCATGTACGGCCACATCTACCGCATGGCCGAGGCCGTCGCAGAGGGCGCGCGCGAGGTCGAGGGCGCCGAGGTGGCGCTATTTCAGGTGCCCGAACTGGTTCCGGAGGAGGCACTGGAGCGGTCTGGCGCCAAAGCGGCGCGCGCGGCCTTCGCGCAGGTTCCGATCATCCAGCCCGCGCAACTGGCCGAGGCCGACGCCATCGTCTTCGGCGCCCCCACGCGTTTCGGGAACATGTGCGCGCAGATGCGCAACTTCCTGGATCAGACCGGCGGCTTGTGGGCCAAAGGCGCCCTGATCGGCAAAGTGGGCAGCGTGTTCACAGCCACTGCCACGCAGCATGGCGGCCAGGAAACCACCCTCACCAGCTTTCACACCACGCTGCTCCACCACGGCATGATCATCGTCGGCACACCGTACAGCGAGGCGCGCCAAACCATCATGAGCGAGATCTCGGGCGGTTCGCCTTACGGAGCGACCACCATCACCGGCGGCGACGGAAAGCGCCAGCCTTCGGAGAACGAGCTGGCCATCGCCCGCTTCCAGGGCCGTCACGTCGCCGCGATCGCCCGGCGCTTGGTTACGGGGACCTAGCGCACCGAAGCTGCCCTTCCGCCGGAGGCGGCCTGCCGCGCGGTTAGCGCCGCCGCTGGCGTTGGGCCCCTCCGGCGCAATATAATACGGCAGGTCAGAGCCGGAGGATTGCATGCCAAAACCGTTCTCGTTTGGAGACGCCGCCATCGATGTCGATGCCGGCAGCCAGCCTTCCCTGGAAGCGCCGGAACCCGACACCCCGTTTCGCATCCTGATTCTTGGCGACTTCAGCGGACGGGCGAGCCGCGGGATTTGCGAGCCCGATCTCGCGGGACGCCGGCCCGTGCTGGTAGACCGCGACAACTTCGAAGAGGTACTCGAGAAGCTGCGGCCGGGGCTGCGGCTGACGCCCGAGATTTCCTTGCGCTTCCGCGAGCGGGAGGATTTTCATCCCGACCGCATCTTCGAGCGTGTCGAGCTGTTCGGCGCGCTGCGGGACATGCGCGAGAAACTGAGCGACCGCTCCACCTTCGCGGCCGCCGCGGCCGCCTTGCAACCGCAGGCCCCCGCTACGCCGCCGGGAACGCCGCCGCCCAAGGTCAGCCTCACCGATCTGGTCGAGGAGACCCAGACGCGCGAGGCGGATCGCCCAGCCCGGGCGCTCGACGATTTCAGCGCGCTGATCAGGGATCTGGTGGCGCCCCATCTGGTGCCCGGTGCGGACCCGCGGCAGGCTGAGTTCATTGCCAAGGTAGATGCGGCCACCGGCGAGGTGATGCGCACGGTGCTGCACCACGCGGACTTTCAGGCGCTGGAGGCGGCATGGCGCGGGTTGTTCTTCGTCTTGCGCCGTCTGGAAACCGACGTCGAGCTGAAGCTGTACCTGTTGGACGTTTCGAAAGCCGAACTGGCGGCCGATCTGGCCCGGGCGGAGAGCTTGCGCGCCACCGGGATCTACCGGGTGCTGGTGGAGCAGACGGTCGAGACGCCGGGCGGGCAGCCCTGGGCGGTGGTGGGCGCCAACTACACGTTCCAGGACAGCGTCGACGACGTGATGCTGCTGGGGTCCCTGGGCGGGATCGCTGGCGCGGCAGGCGCGCCGTTGCTGGCCGCGGCGAGCCCCGGCGTGCTGGGCGCGGAGTCTCTCGGGAAAACGCCGGAGCCGCGCAACTGGCGCCCGGTGGAACCCGAGCGCGCCCGAGCGTGGGAGATTCTGCGCAGCCTGGAGGAGGCGCGCTATCTCGGACTGGCGCTGCCCCGGTTCCTGCTGCGGCTGCCCTACGGCAAGGCCACCGAGCCGATCGAGCAATTCGTCTTCGAGGAGTTCGACGGCGCTCCCTCGCACGAGGGCTACCTGTGGGGGAACCCCGCCCTGGCCTGCGTGTATCTGTTGGGGCAGGCCTTCGCTCAGTGGGGTTGGCAGATGCGGCCCGACGCCCTGCGCGACATCGACGGGTTGCCGGCCCACATCTACCGGGAGGATGGCGAATCGCACCTCAAACCGTGCGCGGAGGCACTGCTGACCGAGCAGGCCGCGAACGCGATGCTGGATAAGGGGCTCATGCCCCTGCTCTCGCTCAAGGACCGCGACGCAGTGCGGCTGCTGCGGTTCCAGTCTCTGGCGGATCCGCCAGCGCCGCTAGCCGGGCGCTGGACACTGTAAGGCGATGCCGAATCGGGGCGGGTCTCAGGCCCGCTCCCTGGACCGGTACTCAGCGGTGCGAGCCGCCGCCAGATGCCCCGGATGAGCCCCCCACCACCACGATGGAGGAACTGGTGGCCGTGCTGGGCGCCGACGAGACTGCCACGGTACCCGAGGTCCCCGACGAGGTGGCCGCCACGCCAGAATAGCCGGAGGAAGTGGCCGAGCGGCCCGCATCCCAGTTGTTTCCTCCTCCCGTATACACACTTTGCGGGGGGTTGTAGACCATCCAGACCTGGGAGGGGCTCCAGTACTGGTTGCCCCAGTAGTTGGTGTAAACCCCGTTGCAGGGCACGAAGGTGTACATGCCGAAATAGGGGTTATGGATCCAGGAGCCGACGCCTTGGCCGCCACAGCCCGCGAGGCTGTCGAGGCCGCCAGCGAAGCCCAGGCCGCCGGAGTCGATCAGCCGGGCCGCGGATGGGTTGGCCAGGGCCAGGTACTCGGCGCGGCGGCGCGCCCAGCGCAATAGCGCATCGCCGGTCTTGTTGTCGAACTTCTCTACCAGCATCAGGCCGTTCAATGGGAGCAGATGCGCCCTCTTCACCGACACCGTCTGCCCTCCCTGATCGACCAGCGCTTCGCCATCGTAAACGCGAAGCTGGGCGGGCTCGGAATCCAGGCGGTACAAGCCGTTCCTGAGCAATGTGACGACCGCGTTCTTGTACACCAGCGTCACGGTGTCCCCTTTGACCAGGGCGTCACCCTCGATAATGAGCGAACCGCTGGACAGTTCCAGACGCGTATCTTCCAGCCGATCGGAGAGCATCTTGACGCTGGAGTTCTCGCCGACACGCAGGAAAACGCCGGGACTGAGCAGCAGTTCGGCGAGCGAGTCCGCGGTCTTGAGTTCCTGGTTGGTTTTCATCTGCGGGAAGATGCCGCCCTTGACTTGGACCTCTGTGCCATCCAGGAGGACAGTCCCGAGAGTGTAATTGATTTGGCCGGATTTTGCGGAAATCACCGACTGCGCCAACGCCGAGCCGGAGACCCCCATTAGAATCAAGGCGAAACATATCAACCAACTTGTAGCTTTCACAACCGCCTCCCGCTACCGTAAGTTTACCCGTTAGTGCGATGCGTGTCACTTCGGGCGGGTTTCAGGAATGTCGGCTCTTTTTGTGCGCTAACGGCCGACCGGGATCACCACGGTGTTGCTGCGCTTCCCGTTCGCGGTGACCAGCAGCTCCAGCGGGGAAGCGGCGTCGGCCGGGATCTGGAAGCGGATGACGACCACGCCGATTTCGCCCTGGGCGGCGCCGGCGAACAGGGGGTCCAGGCTCAGGTCGCCCGCCAGGATCTTGACTGGGTCGGCGAGCGGCAGGTTGAGCGTCTTGGGAACCGCGAATCCATCGGGCGCATTGCCGTGGTAGGGTCCGAACCCGGTGCCGAACAGGGTAATGGTTTCTCCCGGGCGCGCGGGTTCCCCGGGGGTCACCAGGGCGCCGGATGCGTGGGTGGCGAGCGCGTACTGGAGCGCTCCGACAGGTTGGGTGAACAACCCGGGTGCGTTGCGCACGACATGGACCCCCGCCTTGACCTCCGGGTGGCCTTCCCAGTGGACTACCAGGGTGTAATCGCCCAACGTCAGGCCCGCCGGAAGCTGTGCGTTGATCTGCTCCGGGGAGACGAAGAACAGCGGCAGGATGCGGTCCGCGAGTCGGACGGTGACGCCCGCGAGGGTCTGAGCCAGGGGGCTGCGGGGCCCCGTGGTCTGGGTGGGCGCGAGGCTGCTGCCATAGATGGCGATGATCGAGCCCGCCGCCAGTCCCGACTCGGGAGTATCGGCGGCGGCGTTCCGCACACCGGCCGGAGCGATGTAGGGCGCCGGCTCGAGCACCGCCCTTATCGTCCGGGGTCCGTTCGCTTTCACGGTTCCCGAGCGCAGCCCACCGGAGAGGTCGCCTTCCCAGTAGCGGAAGCGGAATCCCGCGCGCGGCTGGGCGGTGACCGCGACGGAGGTCCCGACCGCGAAGAACCCGTCGGAAGAGGCGGGCTCGAAGAGGAAATCGGCGGCCCCCGCTGGGTCCGAGGTAGCCGCAAGGAGGTAGAAGTAGGGATAGACGGCGACCAGCGTCTGCTGGTCGGCATTGAGCTTGACGGTGCGGCTGAGCGTGGTAACGCCGTCGGACCAGCTCTTGAATTGCACCCGCGTGGCATCCCCGATTGCCAGGAAGGCGGGGGCCAAGACGGCGACTTCGGCGCCCGCGGAGCGCCAAACGGTGCAGCCGCCCTGGCACGCGGCGCCGTCTACCGTCAGGGGCACTTCGGACGGGTCGGCGCGGACGGTAAGGCTGTTCAGCGGCTCATAGGTAGCGGTCCAGCCGGTGGTGTCGAGTCCCACTGTGACCTGCTGGGCCGCGGGGCCTCCCCCCGACCAGGAGCGGAACAGGTAGTGCCGCCCGGCCGAGTCGGTTTGTTCCAAGGGCGCGGAGATGGTGTGGTGCGATCCCAGGCCCCAGGCGAAATTGGTTTGCGTGGAGGCGAGGCCGTCCACGGTGAGCTTCAGCCCTTGCGGACTCGAGATTACGCCAACCGGAACCCCGCGCACAAAGCGGGCGGTCAGCGTGACGGGGACGTTCGCCGCGCCGGCCGTGTAGTCGTGGTATGCGGCGCCGCCGTCGCTCCAGGAATCGAAGACCCACAGGCCCCCGGTCTGATCGAACTGCGCCGGGACGACTCCCAACAGGTGCTGGGAGCCCTCGGCCCAGTAGAAAACGGCGGGTGCGAAGAACACTTCGCGATCCGCGTACACCTGCATCTGTTCCGGCACGCTGGTCAGCGTGATTTGGGCGGCGGGGGTAAAGCGGGGTTGCAGAGTTTTGGGCCCGTCGAGCACGAACGACAGCGTCGGAGCGCTCTCGCCCTGGAAAGTGCCGATCCAGCCCACGAAGGCCAGCCCGGTGGGCGGGTAAACCTGCACCAGCACGGTCTTGCCGCTCTCGCCCCAAATCACCTGGCTGGCGGCGTAACACGACTCGGTGTCGGGGAGGCTGACGTAGACCTTGCCCCAAGGCGGCCCCGCCTCGCAGGACCAGGACGGCGAGGTTTGGTCGAGCACCAGCGTGACGGTGTAGAAGACCTTCCAAACGGCGACGTAGGCCGGGATCTCCGCGGAGGCTGTGATGGCTATGGTCGGGCCGTCCAGCATCTTGTCGCCATTGGAATTCAGCCACCACTGGAATTCGTAACTCACGTTCGGGGTGATCGGCGTAGACACCGGAAGGCCCAGCACATGGGTGCTGTTCTCGGGCCAGAAGAAGGTGACCGGTCCGTTGTAGGTCTGGCCATCGACGGTGAAGGCCCCGCCCGGCGGCTCGCTCGAGACGCGAGTGCTCACGATCTTCTCTCCGGCCCAGAGAGTTCCGGTGGCCAGCAGAACTGCGATCCAGCGACACATATCCAAGTTACAGATCGGCATTCCGGGGCGACCTTCTATGCGGGGAACCGCTGAGCACCGGAGTAAGTACGCCGGGGCTCGCATCGCCGTATACTAGGGAACGGTGTTCGCGCACCAACTCAGAACGGCGCTCTGCATCGCCTGGCTGGCGGTAAGCGTGGCGGTCTATGGCGCGCTGCTCGCACCCTTGGCGCTGTCCCCGGCGACGGTCTACGCGCTGGCGCCGGTCTGCCAATGGAAGGCGAAGTACAACCGGGAATGCATCCTGTGCGGGATGACCGGCAGCTTCGTCGCGATTTCCCGGGGGGACTTCCAAACGGCGGCGCGGCGGAACCAGGGGAGCATTCCGCTGTACCTGGCGCTGCTGACGAACGAGTGCGTGGCCTTCTGCTTCGCATTGGGCAAGCTCGGACGAGCCGCTCCATCGCGCGGCTGGAGCACGGAGGCAGTATGATGCAGACCCTGTGCCTGGTGTGGGGCGTGCTGGCAATGGTGGGGATGGTGATCTTCCTGATCCCTTGCCTGGGCTTGCTCAACTATGTGAACATCGCATTCGCCTCGGTGGGTGTGGTGGTCGGCGTGGTGACCCTGGCGATATCGAAGGCCTCGAACAAGGTCCCCACCATCGCCGGGCTGGCGTGCTGCGGAATCGCAATCGTGGTCGGAGTGCTTCGGCTGGCATAGCAGCCTGTGGGGAAAGTTCCGTTAGGCCCCGGACGCAGGCGGAACCGCCTGCGCCACNNGGTTTCGCCTGCCACGGACTTTTCCCACAGGCTCAAAGCCCGGCGCCGGAACCTCGGCAGCCGGATCTGAACTCCGATATACTTTTCTCTTACTTCATCTCTGGAGGTCAGTCATGTTTTGCACGAAATGCGGCGCGTCGGTTTCGGGAGGCTTCTGCGGGGTCTGCGGGACCCCGATCGGGCAGGCTGCACCCCCGCCCGCGGCCGCTCCTCCCGGACCCCAGGCCCCACCCGCGCCGTACCCGGGCGGCATGCCCCCGGCTCCCGGCGTCCCGGTATGGGATTACGCTACCTGGGGTACCCGCGTAATCGGATACCTGATCGACAGCTTGCTGGTGTCGATGGTCCTGGCCGTGTTGCTCATCCTGGCCGTGACCGTGTTTGGCGCAATGATCGGGCTGGGCGGCAGTCTTGGTTCGGATGGACTGCAGGGCCTCGGGTTTACCGGTTGCTGCTGCCTGTTTTCGCTACTTCCGCTGGCCATTCTGCTCGTCGGCCTATGGAACAAGGTCTACCTGGTGGCGCAGCGCGGGTATTCGGTGGGCCAAGGCGTGGTCAAGATCAAGGTGGTGGACGTGCGGGGTCAACAGCTCTCCCAGGGCACCGCGCTCATCCGCCTCCTGGCGCACGTTGGCCTCAGCTTTCTCCCCTTTGGCGGCGTAGTCGATCTCCTGTGGCCGCTCTGGNNGACAGACCCTGCACGACAAGGCAGTCGGCTGCTACGTCATCAACAATCCGTCGGGGCGATGATGAAGGCGCTGTGGGCCAGACCGGGGTCGACAGCCGCGGTGGTCGCGGCCCTGATGCTGCTCCAACTCGCGCTGGCGGGCCTCTTTCTCCGCGCCTCCGAAGACGAAGTGTCTCTGGCCGGTATTCCGATCGGCGGGGCGTGCCTGTTCCGGCAGCGCACCGGCCTGCCGTGCCCCACCTGCGGCATGACGCGGAGCGTGGTGCTCACCCTGCATGGCAGGCTCCCGGCCGCGTTCCGCCTGAATCCCGCGGGGCCTCTGTGGGTCCTGGCGGTAGCGGGAATCGCCGGGGCCCTGCTGTGGCTGGGTTCGCGGCAGCGAAGTGCGGGCCCAGCGGAGGCCCAGGCGGCCGCGCGGCGCGTGCGCGTGCTGGCGCTCGTCCAGGGTGGCGCCGTGGTCGCGGTTCTGGCAGTCCACTGGTTCCGCGCGGTGCTCACCCGCGGGTAGGCGTATAATTTGACTGGGGTCTGGACTTCGATGCGATTCCTGGTCGCTTTTCTCCTTTCCGGACTGCCAGCCTCGATGGCGGCGGACAAGCCACCGGCTCCGGCGCAGACCGGCAACGAGAAGCTCGAGATCACCGCGGTGCTTTACCCCGACAAGGAGGCCGTCCGGCAGGTGCTCGGCAACGACCTGGGCGGGTTCTTCACCGTGATCCGAGTCGAATTGACGCCGAAGGGCGGCCAGGCGTTGAAGGTGAACCGGGACGATTTCCTTTTGCGCAGCTACAAGGACGGGGAGAAATCCGAGCCGTTCGCGCCCGGCCAAATCGCCGGCCGCGGGGCGCTAGTGATCTCGACGACGGTGACCGGCGGCGGAGGGGTTGCGGAGAACCGCGGACCGGTCTGGGGCGGGATTCCCGGCACCGGGATGCCTCCGCAACGGTTGCCGGGAATGAATCCGCCGGTCGCGGGAAACGCCGCTGGCCAGGAGGGGGCGGACGCGAAGGCGACCAGCGGCGCGGGCGACAAAGAGAACCCGCTGCTGGCCGTGCTCACCGAGAAGGTCCTGCCGGAGAAGGAGACCCGAGAGCCGCTGGCCGGCCTGTTGTACTTCTCGCTCGAGGGCAAGCACAAACCCAAGGACCTGGAGCTGCAGTACCGCGGCCCCGCCGGCAAACTGATCTTGCACTTCCGGTGAACGGCGCCTTCCACGGTTTTCCATGGCCTCTCGAAGAAGGCTGTTGATGCGCGTCTGGTATCCCCTTCCCTGTGCCTTGAGCCACGCGAGAACGTCGACGTCGACACGAATAGTCAGCGGCTTCTTTATGGGCCGGTAGAACTTTCCCACCACCGCTTTGCTCCAATCCGCGATTTCCGGGATGTCGGTGAGGTCGATTGCGCTTTCTCTGGGAACCACTCCCTTGCGGTCGTGGCTCGGTTCAGAGCCGCGAGCGCCAGCGAGCGGTTTCGCGGTGGCGCCAGCTCTCGCGGCCGTGAACCTCGTCGCTTCGAGGCTCGCGAAGGATCGCCTCTTGTCAGGCGCGGCGCGTTCAGTTGATCCCGATGCGGGTGAGCTGGGTGGGCGGCGGCGGGACCGGGCCCGCGCTGGGCTTGGGCAGCAGGTCTTCCAGGGTGGCTTTCGAGAGCACTTGATCGACCACCTGCTGCACACTCCGCCACAGGAAGCGAATCGAGCAGTCGATTGAGTGGGCGCAGACTTCCTCGCTGCCATGGTGCTGCTCGCAGAACTCGGGCTCGTAGAGGCGCCCGCCGAGCACGGCCAGCGCTTCGCCCACGGTGATGCGGCTCAGGGGGCGCGCCAGCGTGTACCCGCCCGCCTGTCCGCGCGCGCTGGTCACCAGCTCGCCGCGGCGCAGCACCCGCATCAGCTTGGCGACATAAGGGTTCGAGAGCCCCTCGGCGCGCGCAATCTCGGGGATGGTGAGGCTCGCCTCAGCCCCCCGACGGCCAATTTGCAGCAGGCAGCGGACCCCGTACTCTTCCTGGGAGGTGATTTTCATCAGAACATACCCAACTGAACCAGCGCGGCGGGAGAAAGCCGGTCCCGCCCCCATGGTGGATCCCAGACCAGCTCGACCTGAACGTCCTTCACGCCGGAAACCGAACGGATCTTGCGCTCCACGTCGCCCGGCAGACTGCCTGCCACCGGGCAATTGGGCGCGGTCAAGGTCATCCGGACACTCACCGCTCCCGCCTCGTCCACATTGAGCTCGTAGATCAATCCCAGATCGTAGATGTTGACCGGGATCTCGGGGTCGTAGCAGCTCCGCAGCGCCTCGATGATCCGGTCTTGGAGCTTGCTCATTCCGTCGACACCTTTTCCCCTTCGCCGCTCAACGCCGCGTGCAGCGTGTGCCAGGCCAGGGTCGCGCACTTGACCCGGGTCGGGTAGTCACACACGCCCGAGAAGACCACCAGCTTGCCGAGTTTCGGCGCTTCGTCGGCGGGCTCCAACCCGGTCAACAGGTTGTGAAAGCTCTCGAACAGCGCTTCGGCCTCGGCGAGCGTTTTGCCCTTTAAGCTCTCGGTCAGCAGCGAGGCCGAGGCGGTGGAGATGGCGCAGCCCGAGCCCTCGAAGCTGATATCGGCGATCACACCATTTTCGAGCTTCACGTAAATCGTGACCTTGTCGCCGCACAGCGGGTTGTAGCCCTCGACCTTGCGATTGGCGCCCTCCAGCGGTCGCAAATTGCGCGGCCGCTTGCTGTGATCGACGATCACCTGCTGATACAGTTCCCGGACGTCCGAGCTCACTCGAAAATCTCCTTCACTTGGCCGAGCCCCTCGACCAACGCATCGATCTCCAGACGAGTATTGTAGAACGCGAACGACGCCCGCGAGGTCGCCGCTACGCCGAAGCGCTCCATCACCGGCTGCGCGCAGTGGTGGCCGGCGCGTATGGCGATGCCCTGGCGGTCCAGTATGGTGGCGATGTCGTGCGCGTGCACGCCTTCCAGCACGAAGGAGAGTACGGCGGCTTTCTCGCGCGCCGTCCCGATGAGCCGCACCCCCGGCACTCGGGCCAGCTCCTGGGCGCCGTAAGCCAGCAACTCGCGCTCCCAGACGCCGATCTGTTCGAGGCCGATCCCGGTGACGTAGTCGATCGCCGCCCCCAGTCCGATGGCGCCGGCAATGTGCGGAGTGCCCGCTTCGAACTTGTAAGGCGGGTCGTTGAAAGTCGTCTTCTCGAAGGTGACCGAACGGATCATGTCGCCGCCGCCCTGCCAGGGAGGCATCGCCTCCAGCAGCCGGGCCTTCCCATAGAGCGCGCCGATCCCAGTGGGGCCGAACACCTTGTGGCCTGAGAAAGCGTAGAAATCGCAGTCCAGGTTCCGAACGTCCACCTTCAGGTGCGGAACGGCCTGCGCGCCGTCGATCAGCGCCACCGCGCCCACGCGGTGCGCCATCTCGATCATCCGGCGCACCGGGTTGATGGTCCCCAGCGCATTCGAGACGTGAGAGAGCGCCACCATCACGGTCCGCGGGCCAAGCAGCTTCTCGTATTCCTCGAGAACGATGTCGCCGCGGTCGTCGATGGGCGCCACGCGCAGGGATGCGCCCTTCTCGGCGGCCAGCATTTGCCACGGCACGATGTTCGAGTGGTGCTCCAACCCCGAGATGAGGATCTCGTCCCCCGCACGGAGATTGGCGCGGCCGTAGGTCTGGGCGACCAGGTTGATGGACTCGGTCGCGCCGCGGGTGAACACAATCTCCCGCGTGTCGGCGGCGTTCAAGAAACGGCGGACGGTTTCGCGCGCGCCCTCGTAGGCCGCGGTCGAGCGCTCGCTCAGCAGGTGTACGCCGCGATGGACGTTGGCGCAGTCGCGCGTGTAGAAGCTCATCAGGGCGTCGAGCACCGCCTGCGGCTTCTGCGTGGTTGCGGCATTGTCCAGGTACACCAGCGGATGGCCATGCACGGTCTGGCGGAGGGCGGGGAAGTCCTCGCGTACACGCCGCACATCGGGCGCCAGGGCGATTTCGGCGCGAGCGCTCCTCATGATCCTAACCCCGACAGCCGGGCGGAGATCGCGGTGGCTAACCTCGAGCGGATAACTTCGACCGGAATGCCCTCCAGGATCTCGCCCGTGAAGGCAACCGTGAGCAGGCTGCGCGCCTCCGCCAGCCCGATGCCGCGGCTGCGCAAGTAGAAGACCGCCTCCTGGTCCACCTGGCCGACGGTTGCGCCGTGGGTGCAGCGCACGTCGTCGGCGTAAATCTCCAGTTGCGGTTTGGTGTTGATCACCGCGCCGCGCGAAAGCAGCAGGTTCTTGTTGCGCTGGATGGCGTCGGTCTTCTGCGCCTCCGGACGCACGATGATGCGGCCGTGGAACACGCCGTGCGAGTCGCCGTCCAGAATGCCCTTGTAAAGCTCGTGGCTGGTGGAATGTTCGCGGGCGTGATCGAGCGTGGTGTAGTTGTCGATGTGCTGGCGGCCGGTAGCCAGATACAGACCCTTCAGCGTGCACTCCGCGCCTTCGCCCGCCAGCACCGCCGCGATCTCGTTGCGTACCAGGCCGGCGCCCAGCGCGATGTTGTGCGACGTGAAGTTGCTGCTCGCGCCCTGCTCGACGCGCAGCATGCCCCAGTGCAGCGCGCGCGTGCTCTCGTCCTGGAGCTTCAAGTGGGAGATCACCGAGCCGTCGCCCGCCACCAATTCCGTGACCGCGCAGGTGAAATTGGGCTGCTCGCCGAGGCCGAGATAGGTCTCGATGACGGTCGCCTGGCTGTCGCGGCCCGCCAGGATCAGGTTTCGCGGATAAGCCGCGCCGCCGGTGGAGACGAACAGCAGGTGAATCGGAGAATCGAGGACGCAACCGTTCCCGATCTCCACCAGCGCGCCATCTTCGAACTCGGCCGTGTTCAGCGCCACCAGCGCGTTTTTCTCGAAATCGGCGTACCGCCCCACCTGCCCGGCTCCGCCTGAATCGAGCGCTTCCCGCAGGCTGCCGGCCTTCACTCCGGCGGGCGCCGACGAGAGTTCCGGCGCGAAGCGCCCGTTGACGAACACCAGCCGGGGACAGCGCAAATCCGCGAACGGCTGCGCGGCCAGGTTCAGAGGCTCGGCGGAGCCCGCCTGCGCCCCCAGCGTTTTCAAGAACGGCGCAAGGTTGGTGAACTTCCAATCCTCGTTCTTCGTGGTCGGGAACCCAAGGACGTCAAAGCGCTCCTTCGCCGCTTGGCGAAGGTCGCGCAACTCGTGAATGGGAAGGACGGCGGCGGTCATGCGTTTAGGCCCTCACGGCTTCCGGCTCGAGCCAGGCGTAGCCCTGCTGCTCCAGTTCCAGCGCGAGTTCCTTGCCGCCCGAGCGCACGATCCGCCCGTTGCTCATCACGTGCACGAAGTCCGGAACCACGTAGCCGAGCAGGCGCTGGTAGTGAGTCACAATCACGATGCCGCGCTCGGGGCTGCGCATGACGTTGATGCCGTTGGCCACCGCCTTGAGCGCGTCGATGTCCAGGCCCGAGTCGGTCTCGTCCAGAATGCACAGCCGCGGATCGAGCACGGCCATCTGGAAAA
>PLEM01000436.1 GCA_003137035.1 Bryobacterales bacterium
GTCCACCCGGTGAACCGGTTCTGCTTGTTCCAATCGCTCTCGCCGTGACGAACCAGTACGACCTTGTACATGTCAGCCCTGCCTGAACGCCTTTCTGCCGGCGAACTGGGCGGCCGATCCGAGTTCCTCCTCGATGCGGAGCAACTGGTTGTACTTGGCGATGCGGTCGGTGCGGCTGGCCGAGCCGGTCTTGATCTGGCCGGCGTTGGTGGCCACCACCAGGTCGGCGATGAAGGCGTCTTCGGTTTCTCCGGAGCGGTGCGAAACCACTGCGGTGTAGCCCGCCTCGGCGGCCATGCGCATCGCCGCCAGCGTCTCGGTCACGGTGCCGATTTGGTTGAGCTTGATGAGAATCGAATTGGCGACGCCCTGCTCGATTCCGCGGGCCAGGCGCTCGGTGTTGGTCACGAACACGTCGTCGCCGACAAGCTGGATCTTCTGACCCAGTTTCTCGGTCATGAGTTTCCAGCCAGCCCAGTCATCCTCGGCCATGCCGTCCTCGATGGAGACGATGGGGTACTGGCGAACCCAGTCCGCCCAGAATTCCACCATCTGCTCGCTGGTTCGCTCGCTCTTGTCGGACTTCTTGAAAACGTACTTGGCCTTTTCGGAGTCGTAGAACTCGCTCGCGGCGGGGTCGAGGCAAATCCCGATTTGCTCGCCGGGTTGGTAACCCGCCTTGGTGATGGCTTCGAGTATGACCTCGAGTGCTTCCACGTTGGACTTAAGACTGGGCGCGAAGCCGCCTTCGTCGCCGACGGCGGTCGAATAGCCGCGCTTCTTCAGAACGGCCTTCAGGGTGTGGAAGACCTCGGCGCCCATGCGCAAGGCCTCGGCGAAGGTAGGCGCGCCGTAAGGAGCGATCATGAACTCCTGCGGATCCACCGAATTGTCGGCGTGCGCGCCGCCGTTCAGGATGTTCATTCCCGGAACGGGGAGCACGCAGGCGCCCACGCCGCCCAGGTAGCGGTAGAGCGGCATGTTGCGCGCCGCCGCCGCCGCCCGCGCCGTGGCCATCGAAACCGCGAGGATCGCGTTGGCGCCCAGCCGGCCCTTGTTCGGCGTGCCGTCCAGAGAGATCATTACCCGGTCGATTTCGGCCTGGCAGACGGCGTTCAGTCCCTTCACGGCCGCCGCGATCTCGCCGTTGATGTGCGTCACTGCTTGCTGCGTGCCTTTGCCGAGGTAGCGCGACGGGTCGCCGTCCCGCAATTCCACCGCTTCGTGCTCTCCGGTGGAGGCGCCGGACGGAACCGCCGCCCGTCCCATGCTCCCGTCGCACAAATACACGTCGGCTTCGACGGTCGGATTCCCGCGCGAGTCGAGAATCTCCCGCCCCACAACTCTTACGATCTCTGTCATGTCTCAATTGCTCCTTGAAAGTTAAGATTGCGAAGCAGGCCTACCCGGCCTGCCTGTTAACGAAGGATTCCTGCCGGCTGTAGGTTTCCTGCTGGTTACAGACGACCACGATTCCCGAGTCGGTCACCGTGTAGCCCTTGCCACGGTCCTCTTCAAGATCATAACCGATTACGCTGGACTCAGGGATCTTGACCCCGGACCCGACGATGGCCCGCCGGATGCGGCTGTAGCGGCCGACTTCGGCGTCGTGCATCAGAATCGAGCTCTCCACCTCGCAGTAGCTGTTGATCCGCACGCCCGGCGAGAGTATCGAGCGCACCACTCGCCCGCCCGAGACGATGCAGCCGCCCGAGACGATGGAATCGATGGCCACGCCCATGCGCCGGCCTTCCTGCGCAAAGACGAACTTGGCGGGGGGCTGCTGGAGCAGGTGGGTACGGATCGGCCAGCGCCGATCGTAGAGATTGAACTCCGGGATCACCGAGACCAGATCCATATTGGCTTCGTAGTACGCATCGAGTGTGCCGACATCGCGCCAGTATTTCACGCTCTTGTCGTTGAGGTCGGTATAGTCGTAAGCCACCACACGCGCCTGGGGGATCCAGGCCGGGATGAGGTCGCGGCCGAAATCGTGGCTCGAGTTCGGATTCTCGGCATCCTCCTTCAAGGCGCGCAGCATGGTTTCGGCGTTGAACAGGTAGACGCCCATGGAGGCGCTGACCATCGCGGGATTGAAAATCGAGCGCACCGGGCGCCCGTGTTCCGGCTTCTCCTCGAACCCCACCACGCGGTACTCCGCGTCGATCTCGACGATCCCGAAGCGGCCGGCCTCCTCGGGGGAGACCTGAATGGTCGCCAGCGTGACGTCGGCCTGGTGCTGCCGGTGCCAGGCGATCATCTCGTGGTAGTTCATCTTGTAGATCTGGTCCGCCGAGAGCACCAGCACGTGCTCCGGGTTTTCCGCGGAGATGCTCTGGATGTTCTGGAAGACGGCGTCGGCGTTACCCAGGTACCAGTCGGTGTGAATGCGCCGCATCGGCGGGATCGCTTCGATGTACTCGCCGAGTTCCGGGCTCAGGATGGTCCAGCCGTCGCGCAGATGGCGGGTCAACTCCAGCGCCTTGTACTGCGTGAGGACGATGATTCTCCGGATGTCGGAATTGATGCAGTTGGAAAGCGCAAAGTCGATGATCCGGTAGATGCCTCCGAACGGGACGGCGGGCTTGGCGGTGTGCCGCGTCAGAGGAAACAGACGCTCTCCCGCGCCCCCCGCCATCAGGATGGCCAGCACATTCTCCATTCAATCCCCAGCTCGGCCCTTCCTACCGAGTTATAACAGAACGCCGCTCGGGCAGCATATTCCAATCCAAGAA
>PLEM01000250.1 GCA_003137035.1 Bryobacterales bacterium
CACGCGACGCTGGACCAGTCCGCCGCGGAGATCGTGCGGACCGCTCGTCGCACCGGCGCCGAGACCTCTGGACCCGTTCCGTTGCCGACGAGGAGGACCGTTTACACCGTGCTCCGCAGTCCGCACGTGGACAAGAAATCGCGGGAGCAGTTCGAGATCCGGACTCACAAGCGGCTGCTGGACATCCTGGAACCAACTCAGGACACCGTGGACGCGCTGATGAAGCTGGACTTGCCGGCGGGCGTGGACGTCGAGATCAAGGCGTTCGGGAAAGACCGGAAATGAATTGACGATTGACGATTTTTTCATTGGCGATTGAGTCAGCGGTCTTTTAGGGGTTGGCAATCGGCAATGATGCAATGAAGCAATCGTCAATCTCCAAGAGGTTTTTATGACCCCAGGGATTCTTGGCAGAAAGATCGGGATGACGCAGGTGTTCCGGGCGGACGGGCAGGTAGTGCCCGTCACGTTACTGAAGGCCGGGCCTTGCGTGGTGGTGCAGAGGAAGACGCCGGTCATCGACGGCTACAACGCGGTGCAGCTCGGGCTGATGGAATTCGTCAAGCCGGCGCGCATCAACAAACCGCGCACCGGACACCTCAAGAAGGCCAATGTCGAGGGCGTGAAGTTCCTCAACGAGCTGAACCTTCGGCCGGGAGACGACGACTTCAAGCCGGGCGACCAGGTGCTGGTGGACCAGTTCAAGCCCGCCGAGAAGGTGGACGTGATCGGCATCAGCAAAGGACGCGGGTTCGCGGGCGTGGTGAAGCGGCATCATTTCCGGGGCGGCGACAAGTCGCACGGGTCGATGTTCCACCGGGCGCCGGGCTCGATCGGGGCTTCGAGCTATCCCTCGCGGGTGTGGCCGGGGACCCGGATGGGGGGGCACATGGGCACGCAGCGCGTGACGGTGCGCAACCTGGAAATCATCGACGTGAACGCCGAGGACAACGTGCTGGTGGTGAAGGGCGCGGTGCCCGGACCCAACGGCGGCTACGTCGTGGTGCGGCGGGCCAAGAGGTGAACAGCATGCCAATCGTAGACGTTGTCGATTTGAATAACGAAAAGGTCGGGGAGCTGGAGCTGGCCGCGGAGGTGTTCGCGGCGGAAATCAACCAGGCGCTGATCTACGAGGCGGTGCGGCACCATCTGGCGAGCCGGCGGAGCGGAACGGCAAAGACCAAGACGCGGCACGAAGTCTCGGGCTCCGGAAAGAAGCTGTGGAAGCAGAAGGGCACGGGCCGGGCGCGTACGGGCTCGATTCGCTCGCCCATCTGGCGGCACGGTGGAACGGTGCACGGGCCGGTCCCTCGGGACTACAGTTACCGGCTGCCGAGGAAGATGCAGTTGGGGGCGTTGCGCTCGGCGCTGTCGGCCAAACTGCGGGACGGCGAGCTGAAGGTAGTGCAGTCCTTCACGCTGGCGGACCACAAGGCCAAGACGGTGCGGGCGGCGCTGGACAAGCTGGAAGCGGGCGTGAAGAAGGTTCTGCTGGTGGACAACGAGGAGAACCGGAACCTCGAGTTGGGCGCGCGCAACCTGGAGGGAGTGACGCTGGTGGCGAGCCGCGAGGTGACCACTTACGATCTGCTGGGCCACCAGCACGTGCTGCTCTCCGAGGCCGCGGCCCGGAAGTTGTCGGAGGCGTTGCGATGAAGCTGCAAGAGGTGATCCGGCGGCCGGTGGTGACCGAGAAGGCCGTGGACAAGAAGGAAGGCGAGCGGACACTTTGCTTCGAGGTGGCGGCGGGCGCCAACAAGGTGCAGATTCGCGCCGCCGTCGAGAACATCTTCAAGGTGAAGGTGGAGAGCGTGCGCACCTCGAACAACGTGGGCAAGCAGCGCCGGCGAGGCCGCTTCAGCGGGTTCCGCTCGGACTGGAAGAAAGCCTACGTGAAATTGAAGACCGGCCAGAAAGTGCCGGAATACGGGGAGATCTGAGATGCCGATCAAGAGCTACCGTCCCACGACCCCCACGCGGCGCTTCCAGACGGTGACTTCCCGCGAGGAGATCACCAAGCAGAAGCCGGAAAAGTCGCTGGTCACGGGCAAGAAGCGCACCGGCGGGCGGAACAGCCGGGGCGAAATCACTTCCTGGTGGCGAGGCGGCGGGGCGAAGAAGGCCTATCGCATCGTCGATTTCAAGCGGGACAAGAGCGGGGTGCCGGCCAAGGTGGCGGCCATCGAATACGATCCGAACCGCTCGGCGCGGCTGGCGCTGCTGAACTACGCGGATGGAGAAAAGCGCTACATTCTGCACCCGGTGGGTTTGGAAGTCGGGCGGGCGGTACTGTCCGGCCCGGCGGCCGACATCCTGGTGGGCAACGCGCTGCCGCTGAAGAATATCCCGGCCGGCACGGTGGTGCACAACATCGAGCTGAAGGCGGGCAAGGGCGGGCAGATGGCGCGGTCGGCGGGCTCCTCGGCGCAGCTGGTATCGAAGGAAGGCGACTACGCTTTGTTGAAGCTGCCCTCGGGCGAGATCCGGCGGGTGCTGGTGGAGTGCATGGCGACCATCGGGCAGGTCGGCAACGTGGACCACGAGAACGTGTCGCTGGGCAAGGCGGGGCGCAAGCGGTGGCTGGGCAAGAAGCCGCACAACCGCGGTGTCACGATGAACCCGGTGGACCACCCGCACGGCGGCGGCGAGGGCAAGACCAGCGGCGGAAGGCACCCGGTAACCCCGTGGGGCCAGCCGACCCGGGGCTTCAAGACGCGCAACAACAAGCGGACCGCGCAGTGGATCGTGAGCCGCAGAGGAAAGAAGTGATCTGAGGGTTCTATGGGTCGATCGATCAAAAAAGGGCCGTTCACCGATACGCACCTGGTAGTGAAGGTGCAGACGGCGACCGCCAAGAGCGAGAAGAAAGTGATCCGGACCTGGTCGCGCCGTTCGACCGTGCTGCCCGAGTTCGTGGGGCAGACCATCGCGGTGCACAACGGGAAGAAGTTCATCCCAGTGTACGTGACCGAGAACATGGTGGGACACAAGCTGGGCGAGTTCTCGCCGACGCGCACCTTCCGGGGGCACTCGGCCAGGGCGGCCACCGAGAAGACGGCGAAGCCGGCCTAGAGGCGAACATGGAAGCCAGAGCAGAAGCGAGATACATTCGGGTTTCGGCGCAGAAGGCGCGCCTGGTGGTGGACCTGATCCGCGGGCGGAACGCCGGCGAGGCGATCAACATCCTGCGGGCCACCAACAAGCGCATCGCGCCGACGGTGGAGAAGGTGCTGCGGTCGGCGATCGCCAACGCGGAAAACCGTTCCGCCGACGTGGACGTGGACAAGCTGGTGGTCTCGGAAGCCTACGTGAACGAGGGACCGCGGATGAAGCGCGTGCGGCCGGCTCCGATGGGGCGGGCCTACCGCTACCAGCGGCGCATGGCGCACATCGCGATCACGGTGGCAGAGGGATAAGGCATGGGTCAAAAAGTTCATCCATACGGATTTCGGCTGGGGGTCACCAAGACCTGGCGGTCGCGCTGGTTCGCCAAGCAGGAATACGCCAAGCTGCTGATCGAAGACTTGCAGCTCAAAGACGCCTTGCGGAAGCGGTTGAAGGCGGCGGGCGTGAGTTCGGTGGAAGTGGACCGGCCGGGCAACAAGCTGCGGGTCACCA
>PLEM01000081.1 GCA_003137035.1 Bryobacterales bacterium
AGTCCTTGGCGAAATCGAACACCTCGGCTACCGTGGCGATTTCCGCGCTAGCCCCCAGGTCCACGCTGACCAGCCGCAGCACCGGCTGATCGATCACGCGGAAGTACGCTTCCACCGGCGGCTTGGGAACGCTCGCGCCACTGGCGCCGCGCACGCTCAAGTCGATCGAGACGTTGAGCACGCGCGCCCCCTCGGGGAAATCCATGCCCAGGAAGAAGATGTCGCTCCACCCGCTGTGGCTCAAGTCCATTCGGACCGGCGTGGTCTCGCGCAGAACCGGCAGGGGCGCGGCTGCGTGCGGGCGCTCGAGCAGGTCCGGGCGAATACGCAGCGGGTAGTCGGCGGGGTGCCCGGCGCGAAACATCCACTGGTTGCCGCGTACCGATCGCACGCTGCGCCGCACCTGGTCGGCTAGCGTCTGGAACCCCAGGCCGCGATACGCCGCCGCCAGGGCGCTCGAAATGGCCACGCTCGATCCCTCGGCCGCCTGGCTGGCCAGAAACGTTTGAATCGCTTCTTCGAAGCGCCGCTTCAGCAGATAGGAGTACCCGGCGAACGGGATCGGCGCCGTCGCGCGGATGCCCGGCTTGAGGGGCACGTGGAAGCGGTGAATCGCGTACAGAAAGAAGAGCGCGCGCACGCGCTCATACAGGTTCTCGCTGGCTCGCCGCAGACGCTCCAGCGCCTCGCATTCCGCCTGCAACGCTTCGAGTGGAGCCGCCGCGCAGAAATCGTCCAGAGAACGGTTGCGCAGCTCCGGACTCTCCGAGGTGATGATGTCCGTCAGCTCGCTCATGGCCGGCCGCGATCCCCCTCGGCGCCCATCTCGCGCATCGCCAGCAGCTCGAGCAGACCGGAAAGCACTTCGTCCCGGTCGCGGCCGCTCAACGCCAGCGCCAGTTGCGCGGTCAGAATGCCATAGCGCGACCCGATGTTGTAGCGCCAGTTCGAGCGCTCCAGCGCCAGGTACTCCTCGCGGCCAGCCAGCTCGGACAGAGCTTCCGAGAGGCTGAAGTTCCACTTTCTGGACGACTGGAATCGCTCCAGAATTCCCATCACCGCCGGCGTGAGCACGTGCATGCCGAAGAAGCAGAGGTAGTAGCCGGAGCGCAGGCCCGGCACGATCAGGCGTTGTTCCGCCTCGGTGGGCGTGGGCTTCTCGAGCACCGTCTGAATGCGATAGAGATCCGAGCGGCCGGGCACGCGCTGGCCTCCCACCACTCCGAAATTCGGCAGCAGGTTCTCCCGCGTCGGCTGCACCACCGAGACGGCGCATCCCGCAACCTGGGCGATCTCGACCAGGTCCTGGGCGCAGCCGCGCTCGGTCCGGCTGACCCAAAGGTGATCGCCGACCAGGTGCAGGAAGGGATCTTGCCCGGTGAACTCCCTGGCGCAGTACACTGCGTTGGCGTAGCCCAGCGGCTCCGGCTGCGGCACGAAGTGAATCCGCGCGGCATGATCCCCCGCCACCTGCGCGTACGCGGTTTCGTCGCCGGGGAAGACTACCACGCAGATCTGTTCCACCTGCGCCCGGACCGCCTCGGCGATCTGGATGCCGAGCACCGATTTCTCGGCGCCGTCCCGGTCCACCACCATTTGCAGAGGGAGTCTCCGCTGCCTGGGTCCCGCGGCCGTGATAACAGCTTTCGTGATCTTCATTGCGCGTCCATTTTCAGGAGTCTCTGTTGAGGATAACCCATCCGGCCGCGTGGGGCGGACCTCCAGGTCCGCGGGCCGAAGTCCACGTCGGCCCAGGCACGTTACTCGACGTACACGCGCTTGACCCGCGCGCGAATGCCGCACAGGATGTCGTAGGAGATGGTGCCGGCGGTGCGCGCCATCTCCTGGGCGTTGATGGAGACGCCGCGATCGGCGCCCAGCAGCGTAACCGCGTCGCCGACGCGAACCGAGCGGGATTCGGTGACGTCGATGGTGGTGAGGTCCATGGACACCGCGCCCAGGATCGGCGCCAGCCGCCCGCCGGCGATGACGTGCCCGCGGTTGGAGAGCCGGTGCGAGAGCCCGTCCGAGTAGCCCAGCGCCAGGATGGCGATGCGCATCGGGTGCGGTGCGCGGAACATGCCGCCGTAGCCGATCAGCGCGCCCTCGGGAACCTCCTTGACCGTCACGACGCGCGCTTTCCAGGTCAGCGCCGGAGCCACATCGAGCACCCGCTGCGGAGCGGCGTCGCCGCGCGCCGGCGAAACGTAGCCGTACAGCGCGTGGCCCGGCCGCACCATGTTGTGCCACGCCTCGCGCCGGCCGTAGGCAACCGGGTTGCTGCTCGACATGTGCAGATACGGCGGTGCGATTCCCGCCTCCCGCAACCCGGCGCAAAGCTGGTGGAACGACCGCACCTGGCGGTCGGTGCGCGCGTTGCTGTAGTCGGCCGAAGATGCGAAGTGCGTCATCAGCCCTTCGAGCTCCAGGCACGCGGCTTGGCCGACCGCCTGGGCGATCTCGGCCGCCCCGGCCCGCGTTCCCAACCGCCCCATTCCGGTATCGATCTTGAGATGGTAGCGCAGCCGCCCCGCGTCGCCGCCGAGCGAGCGGTCGAGTTCACGCAAGTTATCGAGCGATTGCACCACCGGCGTCAAGTTGTATTCGACGAGCGCCGATTGGGCGAAGGTCGGGCAATCCGCCATCACCAGGATGCGCGCGTTAATGCCCGCCTCGCGCAACGTCACGCCCTCCTCGACGAAGCTCACCGCCAGCCAGCGCGCACCCTCCGCTTCCAGCACGCGCGACACCTCGACCGCGCCGTGCCCGTAGGCGTCCGCCTTCACCACCGCGACGATTTCCACGCCCGGGCCCACCGCGCCGCGCACGCGGCGGAAGTTTTCCGCGATCTGCCCGCGCGACACCTCGGCCCAGGACCGGTACGGTGCTGCTCCCATATTTCCTATCTGCCCACCAAGCTCAGCAACAGCTTCTCGTAGTCGTCGGTGACCGCGTCCCAACTGTAGCGCTCGCGGACGCGTTCCACCGCCCTGCTTCTCCATTGTTCCCGTTCCGCCTCGCTCAAGTCCAGCGCGAGCCGGAGCTGCCGCGCCAGGTCGTCCCGCTCGAACGGGATCCCCGCGCCGCCGGCGACCTCCGCGTTCTCGGGGGTGTTCAGATACAGTACGAGCGCCCCGCGGCCCATCGCTTCGATCAGCGCCGGGTGCGTCCCCCCGACTTCGGTCGCGTGGATGTACGCGAAGCAGTGCGAAGTGAGCTCGTGGTATCCCTGCCCGTAGATCGCCCCCGGAATCGCGATCCTCGGGTCGCGCGTTTCCCGCACGCGCTCGATGTAGGCGCGCGCATAGGGCGCATCGCCGATCAGCGCCAGCCGCAAGTCCGTCGCCACGCGTTCGAACGCCTCCCGCACCAGCAGCGCGTTGTTCTCGGGCTCCATCCGGCTGACGTACAGGAAGTAGTTTCCGCGCTGCAGGCCGAGCCGCTCCAGCGCCTCGACCGTCTCCACCTTCCCGATTTCGGCTCCGTAGGGAATGAAGTGCGTGCGCTTGCCGTAGCGCTCCGCGTAATACTTGGCGATGCTGCGCGCGTCGCTCACCACCGCGTTCGGAAACAGCGTGGACAGCCGCTCCGACATCCGGTACCAGGCCCGGCCCAGCAGGTTCCATTTCCTGCGCTTGCGTTCCAGGCCGTCGACATTCAGCGCGACCGGCATCCCGAAGAGGCGCGGAAGCAGCGTGAACAGCGCATTGGCGGCGTTGCAGTAGAGAGCCGCGTCCTGGCGGTGCAGCAGCAGGTCGAGCGTGGACAGGAACGTGTGCGCCACCGTGTCCGAGTACTTGTGCCGGAGCGTGGGAAGGTAGCGCAGCCGGACGCCGCGGTAATGCGGCTCGGAGTAGCGCTCCCGGCAATACACCGTCACCTGATGCCCGCGCCCAGCAAGGCGCGCGCCGAGCTCCTCGGCAAAGGTCTCGAATCCCCCGTAGCGCGCGGGAATGCCCCGTGTGCCAACGATCGCGAGCTTAATACTCGAACTGTTCGGCTTGGGAACCACCGGCAGTCTTATACCGTGGCGGTACCGGGGCGGGCTCTTTGGGAAGCGGCTTGCTCACGGGAGTGAATTGGAACCACGTCGCCATGTAGTCGTCGTTCACGCGCCGCCGCGTCATGATCTCGCGCCGCTTTTCGCGCACCCGCTTCCAGTTCCGCGCCAGGTACCAGAAGGCCTTGAGCGAGCTCTGCTCGCGCAGCAGGCAGCAACAAATCACGAGCGCGTCGCGCAACGTGATGGAAACCCAGTTGCGCCTGTAAAGATCGCCCGTCATGTTCTTCATGCGCATGAGGAAGCGGTTCTTCACCGAGTGCATGTTGATGACCGCCGGCAACGCCCGCCGGTTCCCCGGCAGCACGCTGCGCACATGGTAGCCCCGCGCATGCGGAGTGTACAGGCATCGCCAGCCCATCAACTGCGCCCGCCACGCCACGTCGGCGTCCTCGCGGTACACAAAGAAGTCCGGGTCGAAGAATTCCCCGGCCAGAGATACGTCCTCGATCATCTCGCGGCGGTACAGCGCCGCCGCCGCCGTGGCTCCGAACACGTACTCGAAGTTCAGGAAATGTCCGTTGTCCACTTCCTGACTCCCGCGGTCCAGGTGCCGCAGCATGGGCGTGAAGTAGATCCCGGTGGAATCCACCAGCGGCTCCTGCGGAAGCGCGAAGCTCGCCGTCATGGTGAGAAGTTTGCCGCAGACCGTCCCCACTTTGGGATCCAGGCACCCGGCCTCCACCAGCGCCTCGATGAAATTGGGCGTCAGCAGCATGTCCGGGTTGAGGGTCAGAACCCAGTCGCCGCGCGACAGCTTGATGGCCTGATTCTGCGCGGCCGCAAACCCCACATTCGTGTCGTTGAGGATCACCCGGCAGGATTCTTCGAACTGTTCCAGCACTGCCTGAGTCCCGTCCGTGGAGGCATTGTCGATGACGATGACCTCCTTGTGGGGATACCGCTGCGCCAGAACCGATTCCAGGCACCGCTTGATGAACC
>PLEM01000269.1 GCA_003137035.1 Bryobacterales bacterium
GAATTCTGCAAGTACCTCTGAAGCCCCGCGCGGACTCGAAGTCCGCCCTCCATACGGTCACGGAGCCGGGAATCTCCACTTCTATGGCGCGCACCCGGCCGCCTCGGCTGGCGGCCGCGCGCGCCGCGCCGCCCACTCCGCTCCCGCCAGGATCACCATGGCGCCCAGAAAGCTCCAGAGGATGATGGTGACGGAGCGGTAGAAGGGCCCGTACTCGGCCATGAGCTTCTTGCTGAACAGCGGCCAGGTCAGCAGATTGAGGTACTTCAAGACCTCCAGTGCCAGGCCGACGAGGATGGCCTGCGGCAGCACCGAGCGCCAGGGAATGCGTCGGTTGGGCAGCAGCCAGTAGATCAGAAACAGCATCAGGATCGAGAGCGGCACGGCCGCCATCTTGAAGATCACCACCTCGGGGATTCGCGAGAAAAGGGAGGCCGTTCCCAGTTGCTTCAGGTTGATTCCGGTCAGGACGGTCGAGGCCAGCCCCAGGCTGCCGCAGACGAAGATCAGGCCCAGGCTGACAAGCTGATTCCGGAGGAAACTGCGGTTCTTGGGGATGCCCCAGACCCGGTTGAAGGCGATCTCCATCGGCTCGAAAACGCCGTTGGCGGTGAACAACAGAAGGAACAGCGAAAGGACTTGCAGCGACCCGCGCGATTCCACGGCCACCGTCAGATTCCGGTTGATGAATGCAACCATCGAGTCCGGGAAGTAGTCGTCCAGCACGAAGCCGACCGCGCCCACGGCTCCGTGCCAGCCGAGAAAGTAGCGGCACGCCGACAAGATCACGATGAGCAGCGGGAAGAAGGAGAGCAGCACGTTGGCGGCGATCGAGAAGCTGTAGACGTGTACCTCGGTCTCCATCCAGTAGCTGAGAGTGGGGCGCATGGCGTGCGCCAGCAGCTTCCACCTGGGCTCGGGCGGGGTAGAGATCACGGGGGGTGGAGCCGATGGTATCAACCTTCCAGGGTACCGCTCGGCGCCGGGAGAAAAAAGGACTTGGGCGTAACGATTCGGTAACATCGTGCTTGTAGACTGCTCGGAGAAGCGAGGACCAATCGATGCAGCTCATGATTTCCTGGATTCTGATGGCCGCGGCGGCGGTCACGGCGCTGGCGCAACCGGCTTCGCTCGCCGGGATCAAAGACGAGGGCACGTTCCTGCTCTACCAAAACGAAGACCGCATCGTCACCATGAAGTGCAAGTGGCAGGCGGACGGCTCCCTGGAGGTGGAAAACATCATCGCCATGGGGGGCCAGAGCGTCACCAGCACAACCACCATCGCGGTCGACAAAGACGGCCTCTGGACCACCATCGTGCAGAAGGCCCCGACCGGAACCGTGACCCTCACCCGCGAGGGAGACAAAGCCCGGCGCACGTTCAAGGACAAGACCGAGATCATCGACATCAAGCCCGGGGCGCGGTTGTGGCACAACTTCGGCCCGGTGCTGATCAGCCACGCGGTCCTTCTGTACGACAAGGCCAAAGGGGGCAAGCAGACGTTTCCGCTGGTGATTCTCCCGGGCGTGGCCATGGAGGCGTCCCTGGAATTCAAGGATAAGGTCGAGCGCAGCCTGGCCGGGAAGGACCTCCAGTTCGAGCGCTACATCTACGCTCTTCCTGGCGTGGACGTCACGGTCTGGGTGGACGCCGCCGGGAAGGTGTACTTCGCCGACGTGCCCGCGCAGCACGCCGCCTACGTGCGCGAGGGGTACGAAGCTCTGCGCAAGTCCGGCGAAGCCGACCCGCTGCTCTCGGCGCCGAAGTTCGAAGTCAAGGTGGAGCACGGCGTCGGCGTGCCCATGCGCGACGGCCTCAAACTCTCCACCGACCTCTACCTGCCGCAAACCGACGCGAAGGTCCCGGTAATTCTCATCCGCACACCGTACAAGAAGGAAATGATGGAAGTGCAGGCACGCTACTACGCGCGGCGCGGCTACGCGGTCGCGTTGCAGGACTGCCGCGGGCGGTTCGGCTCGCCGGGCGTTTGGGAACCTTTCGTCAACGAACCCAAAGACGGCTACGACGCCATCGAGTGGCTGGCCGGGCAACCGTGGTCGTCGGGGAAAGTGGGGATGATCGGCGGTTCCTACGTGGGATGGGTGCAGTGGTGGGCGGCCAGCCAGCATCCGCCGCACCTGGTGACCATCATCCCCAACGTGGCGCCGCCCGATCCGTTCTACAACATTCCCTATGAGTACGGGACGTTCTTCATCCTCGGCTCGATCTGGTGGGCGGACATCCTGGAGAGCAACGCCACGGCCGACCTTTCGGGCGTCGCCATGAGCAAGATCGGCGAGAAGAAGTACATGAAGCTGCTCCGGCCGCTGCCGGTGATCGACCTGGACAAGGCCGTCCTGGGCAAAGAGAACCCATACTGGCGGAAGTGGATTCAGCACCCGGTCAACGATGCCTACTGGGATCAGGCGAACTTCCTGGACCGCCTGAAGGACGTGAACATCCCGGTGTTTCACCAATCCGGCTGGTTCGACGGCGACGGCATCGGCAGCAAGCTGAACTACCTGCGCATGAACGCAGCCGGCCACCCGTACCAGAAGCTCGTGCTCGGTCCGTGGGCGCATACGGATACCGCCATGCGCCGGCTCGGCGACCGCGATTTCGGACCGGATGCGATCATCGACCTGCAGCGCGACTACCTGCGCTGGTTCGACTACTGGCTCAAGGGAATCGACAACGGCATCGCGAAGGAGCCGCTGGTCAAGATCTTCGCGATGGGCTCGAACAAGTGGCTGCAAGGCGACGTGTACCCGCTACCGGAGACGCGCTTCGAGAAGTGGTACCTGGCGAGCGGCGGGAAGGCCAACACCACCAAAGGCGATGGGCGGCTGACCACCGAGTCGCAGCCGGCGCGTGCGCCCGTGGACCGGTACGTCTACGATCCCGGCGATCCCACGCCCGACCCGGACTTCCACGAGTTGACCGAGGAGCAGGAGAAACAGGTTCTCACGGCCGACGCACGAAAGAAGGAGCGCGAGGCATTCCACAACCAGGTGACCGACGCGCGCAGCGACATCCTGGTCTATGTGAGCGAGCCGTTCAAGGAGCCGTTCACCTTCGCCGGGCCGGTTTCCGCGGTGCTGTACGCGGCCTCGTCGGCGCGCGATACCGACTGGTTCGTCAGCCTCTACGAAGTGGATAAGGATGGAAAACTGTTCGGGCTCGCCACCGGCAAGCTCCGCGCGCGGTTCCGGAGCTCGACCCACCAGCCTGAGCTGCTGAAGATGGGGCAGGTCTACGAATACCGGCTCGACCTATGGCAAACGGGGATCACGCTCCCGGCCGGGCACAGGCTGCGGGTGGAGGTGGCTTCGGCCTCCTTCCCGATGTTCTCGCGCAACCTCAACACCGGCGGCCACAACGAGACCGAAACCAAGTACATCGCGGCGAAGCAGACCATCTACCACAGCGCCAAGTACCCGTCGCACGTGCTGCTACCGGTGATTCCGCAGCACTGAGTGTAGCGCCGCGGCAAAGGCCTCGAAAAGGGCCCTGTCGTGAGCGCCGATCCCGATCCGCTCTTCGGGATGCCACTGGACGGCGACGACGAAGCGCTTGAGGGGATCTTCGAGCGCCTCGACGACGCCGTCCGGCGCGGTGGCGGAGACGCGCAGCCCTTGACCGAGGCGGCCTACCGCCTGATGGTGGCGCGAGTTCACCACTTGCGAGGCCGGTCCGATGATCGAGGCGAGCCTGGTGCCCGGAACGACCTCGATGCGATGCACCTCCGCGAGGTCCTTCACCCGGTGCATTGCCGTGTTCTCGAGGTGCTGAACGAGCGTGCCGCCACGAACCACGTTGAGCAGTTGGAGACCGCGGCAGATCGCCAGCAGCGGCAGATCCGCGGCCAGCGCCTGCTCGATCAGCGCCGCCTCCATCGCGTCGCGCTCCCGGTCCACCGAGTCGGTGGTCGCGTGCGGCTCCTCGCCGTAACGCGCCGGGTCGATGTCGCTCCCGCCCGAAATCAGCAGCCCGTCAAGCCCGGTGATCGGGAGAGGCGCATCGGGCGAGATCAGAACCGGCTCCACGCCGGCGCGGCGCACGGCCTCGGCGTAGGCCTCGGCCTTCTTGGGAAAGCGAAATGTCACGCCGGCTCTCACATTTCCAGCTTAGCGTGGGACGAACCGGTCAGACCGCTCGCTAACGCTCGCGGCTCGGAACCGAGCCACGACCGCAAGGGAGTGGTGGAACGCTAGACGAATTTGTAAACGCCCGGCGCCGCGAGCGGCGGCACGGGGACCGAGGCCTTCATGTCGAAAGCTCCAGGCGCCAGGTCGAGCTGCGAGCTCATCATCTGGTCCCAGGTGATCTTCTGGCCGGAATAGGCGGCCTCGCGCCCCATGATCGCGGTCATGGTGCTGCCGGCCACCTCCATGGCCTCGTTGATATAGGGGCCCGCGCCGAGGATGGAGTTCATCATGTCGACGTGCTCCTGCACGTACGGGTCGATCTTTGCGCCCGAGGCGCCGCGCACCGCGAGCGTGTCGATCCGGCCCTTGGTCCCCACGATCAGTTCGCTCACGTTGGAGGGGGCGTCCGGATACTGGCGGCAGTGGCTGGCCATATGCACGCCGTTCGCGTAGACGAAATCGGCGAAGAGGTGGTCGTAGATGTTGCCGTACTCCTCTTCGCACGGCCGCCAGGCGGCTCCGCCCGAAGCAACCACCTCGACCGGGTGCGCGCCCATGAACCAGTTGCACACGTCGATGTTGTGCAGGTGCTGCTCGACGATCTGGTCGCCGCACAGCCACACGAACGAGTACCAGTTGCGGTTCTGGAACTCCATGTCGCTCCACTTCGGATCGCGCTTGCCCTTCGGTCCAGGCCAGGTGCGGCCCAGAAATTGGAGCACCGGGCCTCCAACCCAGTTGGCGTTGAGGGACACGATCTCGCCGATTTCGCCGTTCTTCACTCGCTGCAACTGTTCGAGGTAATAGGGCTGCGACCTGCGCTGCGCGCCGGACTTGACCGTCAGCTTCAGTCCTTCGGATCGCTTCGCCGCCGCCATGAAGCGCCGCACGCCGGTGGGATCTGTGCCAAACGGCTTCTCGCAGAAGACGTGTTTCTTGGCCTCGATGGCCGCCTCAAAGTGGATGGGGCGGTAGCCCGGCGGCGTCGCCAACATCACCACGTCGATTTCGGAAGCGATGACTTTCTTGTAGCCGTCCAGGCCGGTGAACCGGTGCTCGGCGTCGACTTTCACGCGGCCGGCGATCTTCTGGTTGCGCGGGTTCTCTTTCAGCGTTCGCAAGGAGCCCTCGAGCCGGTCCTCGAACACGTCGGCTAGCGCCACCACTTCCGCGTTCGGGCAACCCGTGAGCAGGTTCTCGACCGCCTGCGTGCCTCGGCTTCCGCACCCGACAAGTCCGGCCTTGAGCGTTTCTTTGCCGGCCCCGCGGACGAGTTCCGGCCGCACGATCGTGAACGCCGACGCGCCCGCGACCGTCGATTGTCTCAGGAAGGATCTTCTTGATAACGCCTCGATCTGCATGGCTCCCGCACCTCGGTCCGCACCATTGTAGCGCCTTTGGCGGCGCACGAATCCCAAGATCGATGTCGTATCCTTGGAACTAGATGAGCGAGTATGTGAACGATTTCCGGCGTGCCGGCCACGAAGTGGTGGACTGGATCGCCGACTTCTTGGAGAACACCCGGGACTACCCGGTCCTGCCGAAGATCAAGCCTGGAGAACTGATCGATGCGCTGCCGCGCTCCGGGCCGGAGAAGGGTGAGAGCTTCGAGGCCATCCTCGCGGACTTCCGCAAGCTGATCGTTCCGGCGGCCACGCTGTGGAACCATCCGCGGTTCATGGCCTACTTCCCCAGCACCAGTTCGACCCCGGCGATTCTCGGCGAAATGCTGGCGGCGGCGCTGAACACCAACGCCATCCACTGGAAGACCTCGCCGGCTTCAACCGAGCTCGAGCAGGTGAGCCTGAGCTGGCTGCGGCAATGGATGAACTTGCCCGACGAGTTCTTCGGGGTCATCTTCGACACCGCTTCGGTGAGCAGCATGCACGCCATCGCCGCGGCGCGCGAGTTGGCCGATCCGGAGGCGCGCGAGAACGGCGCCCGGCGCGACCTGGTGGTGTACGCTGCCGACCAGGCGCACTCCTCGATCGCCAAGGATGCCATGGCGCTGGGCATCGGGCGGCGCAACGTGCGCCTGATCCCGAGCGACGCGGAGTTCCGGATGCGCCCGGACGCGCTGGCGGCGGCCATCGAGCAGGACCTCGTCGCGGGCAGGAAACCGATTTGCGTGGTGGCCACCGTGGGCACCACCTCGACCACCAGCATCGATCCAGTGGAGGCGATCGCGGAGATTGCCGAAAGGCACGGAATGTGGCTCCACGTGGATGCCGCCTACGCCGGCGCGGCTTGCATCGTGCCCGAGTTGCGGCCGCTGTTCGCGGGCATCGAGCGCGCGGACTCGCTGGTGGTGAACGCGCACAAGTGGCTGTTCACCACCATGGACCTGAGCGCGTTCTTCACGCGGCGGCCCGAGGTCCTGCGGCGCGCCTTCTCGCTGGTGCCCGAGTATCTGCGCACCGCCAAGGACCCGCGCGCTGTGAACCTGATGGACTACGGGGTGCCGCTGGGCCGGCGCTTCCGTTCGCTGAAGTTGTGGTTCGTGCTGCGCTACTTCGGGCGCGAGGGCCTCATCGAGATGCTGCGCTCGCATGTGCGCTGGGCACAGGAGTTCGCCGCCATGGTGGACGCCGACCCGCGCTTCGAGCGCATCGCGCCCGCGCCCCTGTCGGTGGTGTGCTTCCGGTTGAAGGGGAGCGACCAGGAGAACCAGGCGCTCCTCGATCGCGTCACCGCGACCGGCAAGTTCTTCCTGTCGCACACCGTTCTGAATGGCCGGTTTGTCATCCGGCTGGCGATCGGCAATATCGCAACCACGCGCGAAGACGTCGCATACGCATGGGAGTTGATCCGGAGCATATGAAGAAGATCGTCGCGACCGCCCAGGGGCCCCAAGCCATCGGGCCCTATTCCCAAGCCGTCACCTGGAACGGGCTGGCGTTTCTGAGCGGGCAGATTCCGCTCGACCCGGCGACCGGTCGGATCGTCGAGGGCGACATCGCCGTGCAGACCGAGCGCGTGCTGGAGAACCTCAAAGCGGTGCTGGAAGCCTGCGGCTCCACGCTCGCGCAGGTCCTGAAAACCACCGTCTACCTGAAAGACATGAGAGAGTTCCCGCACATGAACGAAGTCTACGCCCGCTACTTTCCGGAGAACCCGCCCGCGCGTGCAACGGTCGAAGTGGCCCGTCTGCCGCGCGACGCGCGCGTCGAAATCGACGCCATTGCGGCTGCGGGATAGCCGGGGGCGAGCACGGCTCACTCGCCGGTTTTCGGACGATGGGGCTGGAGTGCGCGCGCGATCAGCCCGAGCCCCCCGACGAGCAGGACCAGCATCACGAGTGTGTGGAACAGGGTCGCCGGCTGAAAGTAGATGTGCATGTTGGCCAGCACGCCCGCCAGGATGAAGAGCGCACCGGCGATCGTGAGCAGCCATCCGGCCACGCTTCGGCCGCTCCAGAAAAGCACGCCGACGCCGATCAGCATGGGGATGAGTGTAATGCCAAAGGTGTTTGCGCCGTAGAAGCTCCAATAGGAGCCCACCACGGTCACTTGATTGGACAGGAGGTATCCGCCGACGCAGGCCATGGCGAAGCCGATCAGGAAATGGCCGAGGCCGCCAGGCGTTCCACCCACGTCGCTGACAAGATGGTCTGCCATGAGTCCGAGCATATCAGAGCTTCCGGGTGCGCCGCCGCCCCTCACGGCCTGCGAAACGCCTCCAGCGTCCAGAGATCCTGGAGCGGATCGGAGGAGTGCCGAAGCACGTAGAGGTTGCCCTCGTCCGCGCGGACGCGGAACCAGGTGGCGTCGGGGCTGTACCACTGATCGACAACCTCTTCCACGCGGTACTCGCGCTCGCCAAGCGTGAAGCGGAGTGGCCGCTGATCGGTCTTATGCCCCGCATAACACTCCACCCGGATTTCCACGATTGCAGTATACGCGCAGCGCGGGGTGTTCACCTTCGCCGGTTCAATCCGGAAGGACGGCGGAACAACCTTCCTTGCCGGCGAGACGGTGCAGCGCATGGTCGAAGGTAACGAGTGCAGCGTGGCTCTGCTTCGCATACGCGAGCAAGTAGCAATCCCCGACCATCTTGGATGCTGCCTTGCCGGCGAAGGGCGCTGTCGCCTGCCGGAACCCAGCGTCGAGACCTCGCGGTTCCGGATAGAACTCGACGCGCGGGTCGTTGAGCCAGTGGTCGTAGACGCTCCACGCTTTTCGCAGCGTAAGCGTCTGCTCGCCCATGACGAACTGGTTCGTAAGGAGGCGCAGCAAGCCGAGCTGCGTGTAGCGCGAGAAGATGAGCCTCGCTTCGCGGGGGAGCAGGTTCAGCCAGTTCCACGCTTCCGCGTTGTGCAGGTGGCCGCCTACGGACAAGGCGAGCCACACGTTCAAGTCAGGAAAGAACGAGGTCATGGGGGTTCTCGTTCTCGGGGAAGGCGGGGCCAAGCTTACCCTGGCCGGTAACCAGAGGACCCGTCACGTACTCGCCTTTCTTGGGCTCGCTGTAGACCTGCTCGATGGCCCGGACAATCAACGAGCGGATCGACGTGCCAGACCGTTCCGCCCGGTGGCGGAGCCGGTCATGCAACGGTTCCGGGATGTCAACGGTAGTTCGAACAGCCATGACATTATTATGTCACATCAGACATGAGTCTGTCTAGTATGGGCTTTGCCGACAACGCCCCGGCCGCATCCAACACGCTTCTGGAACGGAACTCCTCTCTCAGCCGGTCGTGGGATTACCTCGGGCTGAGCACCCCGTCGGGCCCGCACCAGTCTCAAGTCTGAGCTTCCGAACGGCGGAACTTTTTCGAAGTGTTTTCTCAGCCCTTCAGCTTGATGAACACTGAGTACAGCCCGAGCAGGATGATCGCAGCGAAGATGACCAGATTGGCGAGCTGGTCGTACCGTCGTCGTGACAACTTGTGTGGCGGATATTCGAGCAGCCATTTCCCCGCATTCGCACTCTCCAGGAGCAGTTTCGCGGTGACAGGAATTAGAGTGATTCGACCGTACGGCGGAAACAATGCCGCACCGATGTCGAGACCCTCCGCGCCGTGATGAAAGTACCAGAGATACCCGGACATGTCCACCTTGAAGCTTCTCGCGAAGGTCGCTGCCAGCTCGAAGAAATCGTCACCATCCACGCCCAGGTCGTTGAACAGGCTCGTGTCGGGCGTCAGCCGCTCGCGCTTGGCTCCGGCTTCCTGAACGAGGAACGCGTAGATGTCGTCGTAGGAGTACACTGGCTGCTCCGGACGCACGCTTAGAATAGCAACACACAATCCCGGCCATCAAGCACACTGATCGGCCAGGGCAGCAAGTCCGGCTGTGGCGACAACTTGACTTGTGCCGCCCATACTACACCCCCGTCGTTGGCCCGCCAGGCGGCGGGCCCCATTCTCGCAGATGACCGTCTAAGTAATCGATCGCGCCTACAGCGGCAGCCTTAGCAGCGCCTCGCAGCCGCGGCCGGTGGGGCGGTTCTGGAGCAGCAGGGTGCCGCCGTGGGCTTCGGCGATTTGGCGGCTCAGGACCAGGCCGATGCCGGAGCCGCCGGGCTTGGTGGTGAAGAAGGGCACGAATAGATTGGCGGTGCTCGATAGGCCCGGGCCTTCGTCTTCGACCACTATTTCCACGTAGGCCGCGGCTTGGCGCCAGCGCACGCCGACTCCTCCGTGAGTTTCCAGGGCGGCGTCCACCGCGTTGCGGAGCAGGTTGATGAGCAACTGTTCGAGCTGATCGCCGTCGGCTTGAATGGTGAGATCGGGCCCCGGCTTCAGGCCGATGGGAATCCTGGTTTCCAGGCTCAACACCCGGCGCACGCAGGCGCCCAGATTCACCGGCTGGAACTTCGGCTGCGGCAACCGCGCCAGCCGGGAGTAGGCCTCCATGAAGCGGGTCAGCGCCTCGGCGCGCGAGGCGATGACGGCCAAGCCGCGCTGCACGTCGTCCTGCCAGTCGTCGGGGAGCGGCGTGCGAGTAACCAGGCTCTCCAGGCTGCCGGCGATCGAGCGGATCGGCGCGAGCGAATTGTTCAGCTCATGGCCCAGCACGCGCAGCAGGCGCTGCCAGGCCTGCCGTTCCTCCTCGCGCAGCGCGCGGCTGAGGTCGGAAAGCACCAGCAACTGGTGGGGCAGGCCGCCCTCGCGGAAAATGCTGCGAGTGACGCCCCAGCGGCCGATCCCGCCGGGGAAGACCATCTGCACGGTCCGCGGAGTCTCCCCTTCGAGGCACTCGGCGAGGCCCAGTTCCATAGCCCCGCGTCCCAGGAGGCGCTCCTCGGGCTGGGCGAGCAACCTCTCGCCGGCGCGATTGACCAGCCGCAGGCGGTGCTCGCCGTCGAAGGTAAAGATGGCGACATCGATCTCCGACATCACGGTGCGCAGCAGGGCGGTGGCCTCGACCGCCCCCAGCCGTTGCTCTCGCAGGGTCGCGCCCAGGGCATTCACTTCGATGATGACCTCGCCCAGCGCGTCGTCCCTCCTGGCGCCGCGCGCGCGGATGGAGAAGTCGCCCTCGCGCAAGGCGGCCAGCATGTTCGACAAGGTCTGCAGCGGGCGAACCACGCGGCCCTGCGCGGCCAGCGCGAAGCCCCACCAAAAGCCGGCGATCACCACCGTGAGCGTCCACTGCACCTTGAGAGTGAAGTCGCCGGACCAGAGCAGAATCAGCGCCACCAGGGCCGCGGGGAACCCCGCCGCAAGGGTCAGGAGCAGGATGCGGTGCTCGTGACGCAGCGGGCGAAGTTTCGGAAGCCGCATAGGGCCTCAAAGTCCGTAGCGCTGGATGCGGCGGTACAGCGCGCTGCGGCTCAGGCCCAGCGCGCCCGCGGCCTGGCTCACATTTCCCTGGTAGCGCGCGAGCGCTTTCCGGATCAGGAAAGATTCTACCTCTTCCAGGCTCATCTCTTCGAGCCGGGGGGCGCCTTCGCGGCCCGCGCGCAGCGCCAGGTCGCTGGCTTTCACGGCGCTCGCCTGCGCCATCAGGACCGCTCGTTCCACCGCGTGGTCCAGCTCGCGCACGTTGCCGGGCCAGGGATGATCCAGAATCACCTGCATGGCGGCGGACTCGAAGCCCGCCATGGACTTGCGATATCGCTGCGCGTACTGCCCCAGAAAGTGCATGGCCAGCAGCGGAATGTCTTCACGGCGCTCGCGCAGCGGCGGCAGCCGGATCTCGATGGTGTTCAGCCGGAACAGCAGGTCCTCGCGGAACCGGCCGCCCGCGACTTCGGCGCCCAGGTTGGAGTTGGTGGCCGAGAAGATCCGCACGTTGACGCGGTGCGTTTTCGAGGAACCGACCCGCTCGAACTCGCCGGTCTCGAGCACACGCAGCAGCTTGGATTGCTGCGCCGGGGTGATGTTGGCGATCTCGTCGAGAAACAGCGTNNAACAGCGTGCCGCCGTCGGCCATCTCGAAACGGCCCACGCGGTCGGAGCGGGCGTCGGTGAACGCCCCCTTGACGTGGCCGAACAGCTCGCTCTCGAAGATCCCCTCCGGCAGGCCGCCGGTATTGACGGTGATCAGGGGCCTGGACGCCCGGCCCGAGACCGCGTGGAGCGCCTGCGCCACCACGCCCTTCCCGGTGCCGTTCTCGCCGGTGATGATGACGTTCGCATCCGAGGGGCCGATGCGCTCGATCAACTCGAGCACCGGGCGCATGGAGGGCGCTTCGGCGATCAGCGTGGGCCGGCCCTCGGCGCGCAACAGCCGGTTCTCGGCCTCCAGGCGCTGCCCACGGCGGAGCGCCTGGCCCAGTTCTATCTGCGTGCGCAGGATGGTGAGCAGGCGCGCGTTCTCCCAGGGCTTCTGGACGAAATCGCGCGCGCCCCGGCGCATGGCCTCTACCGCCACTTCCACGCTGCCCCAGGCGGTCATCACGATCACCGGCAGCGTGCTGTCGAGGGTCTGGAGGCGGCACAGCAGGTCCAGTCCCTCCTGGCCCGAGGTGGTGTCCCGAGCGTAGTTGAGATCCATCAGCACGGCGTCGAAATCGCGGCTCTCCACCGCCGTCAGGATGCCCGCTGGCGAAGAGGCCGACTCGATCTGGTATCCCTCGCCTTTGAGCAGCAGCCGCAGCGCGATCAACACGTCCGGCTGGTCGTCCGCGATCAGAACTCTTTGCCTGGTGTTGTCCATTCAGCTCTTGACGATCCAGCCGTCCATCAGGTTGACGATGCGGTTGCCGTAGGCCGCGTTGCTTTCCGAGTGGGTGACCTGAATGATGGTCGTACCCTCGTCGTTCAGTTTCTTGAAGAGCTCCATGATCTCCTTGCCTTGGCTGGAGTGCAGGTTGCCGGTGGGCTCGTCGGCCAGGATGAGCTTGGGGCTGGCCACCAGCGCCCGCGCCACCGCCACCAGTTGCTGCTGCCCGCCCGAAAGCTGGCTGGGGTAAAGGTCCTTCTTGCCGACGATCTGGAAGCGGTCCAGGGTGTCGCACACGATGCTGGCGCGCTCCGAGCTCTTGACGTTGCGGTAGGAGAGCGGAATGTCCAGGTTCTCATAAACCGTGAGATTGTCCAGCAGGTGGTAGCTCTGAAAGACGAAGCCGATGTACTTCTTGTTCAGCTCCACCCTCTGGCGCGGCTTCAGCGTGTGTACCGCCTGGCCCAGGAAGTGGAACTCGCCGGTCCACGCGCTGTCGAGCATCCCGATGATGCTCAGCAAGGTGGACTTGCCGGCCCCGGAGGGCCCCATGATGGTGACGAACTCGCCCTCTTTGATCTCCAGGTTGATCCGGCGCAGCACGAAGGTCTTCATGTTGCCGGTCTGGTACCACTTCTCGAGGTTCTGCAGATTGATCATCGCTCTTCGCCTAACGACTCATTCTATTCGATCGCTCCCCTCTCCAGGGAGCACGCCACTCGCCATCTCGAAAGCCCGCAGCGGACGGGCTTGGTGGGCATGGGTGTCCGATTGTGGGAATCTCATGCGCAGAATCGGACACGGCGGGGGCCCTATCCCTCCTTGCCGTAGTGCTTCAGCAACGCAACTCCCACGAAAATGATGACCATGGCGACGGCCTCGCGCAGGCCGAAGGGCTCCCGGTAGAACAGCCAGCCCAGGAACACCGCCACCACCGGGTTGACATAGGAGTAGATCGAGACCACCGCCACCCGCAGGTTGCTCATGGCATAGACAAAAGCGCTGTAGCCGACAATCGACCCGAACACCACCAGGTAGCAGAGGGCCACGATGCCGCGGGCGGTGGGCATCACCGGGTGCGGGGGGATCAGCAAGGCGGGCAGCAGGAAAGCCAGGCCCGCGCTCAACTGCTGGATCGCTCCGGTCACGATCGGGTGCGCACGAGTGGGCTGCCGCCGCTGGTAGATCGACCCGAACGCCCAGCTCACGCTGCCGGCTTGCAGGACCAGGAAACCCACCAGTGTCGCCCCGCCGATGGTCTCCCGCGAAACGCCGGCGGAAACCAGCAGAGCGGCCCCCGCGCTGCCCACCAGCAGCCCCAGGACGGTCGGCCGCCGCAGCCGCTCGCCTCCCGGCACCAGCGCTTCGATTCCCACCATCCAGAACGGTGAAAAGGCGATGATGAGCGCCGCCAAGCCGCTGGGAATCCATTGCTCGGCGAAGATCAGGCTGCCGGTTCCGATTCCGCAGGTCGCGAGGCCCGTGATCATCGAAACCCACAGCTCGCGGCCTTTGGGCAGATGGGCTCCCCGGAAGTAGGCGACCCCCAGCAGGATCGCGCCCGAGGAGGCGAACCGAAACGAGATCAGGGCAAGCGGCGGGATCGACTCCAGGGCCATGCGGATCCCCAGGTAGGTGGTGCCCCAGAAGAAGCAGACCGCCAGCAGCGCCAGATAAGCCTTGAAGAGGGGATGGTTCCGCAAGACGCCAGATTAGCATGCTCGCCCGGCTGGGATATGATGGAGCATGTAAGGTATAATTTTCAAGAAGACTGAATCAAAAGGGGCGGTTAGCTCAGTTGGT
>PLEM01000248.1 GCA_003137035.1 Bryobacterales bacterium
TGCTGCACCACATCGAGAACCGTGCCGCGTATCTGCCCAAGCTGCTCACAGCTCTGAAACCCGGCGGCCGCGTCGTCAACATCGACTTCTACAAGAAGCCACTCGCGATCGGCCCTCCGGTGGAGATGAAGCTTTCCGAGGACCAGGTGATCGCCGAATTCTCCGCGGCGNNCACGGGGGGACAGAGTGTACTGCCACGGGTTTTCGGGCGCCCGGTCCACGGCCACGGGTTTTCAGGGGATTGCGATCTCTACTAGCAGGCCGGGGTTGCAGTTGCGGGCCGTGATGCGGCCCTTGTGCAGCTCGACGGCGCGGCGCGCGATGGCCAAGCCGAGGCCCACTCCGCCGCTGGAACGGCTGCGGGCGGTGTCCACGCGATAGAACGGATCGAAGATGTGCGGCAGGTGTTCTTCCGGGATGCCCGGGCCGTAATCGCGCACGGTGACCGAGACGCCCGCGTCCTTCACCAGGCTGACCTCAACGGCAGTGTTGGGGGGCGCGTGGCGAATGGCGTTACGGACCACGTTCTCGATGGCGCGGCGCAGAAGCTCGGCGTCGCCGCGGATTTCGACCGGCTGGCTGGCCGTCAATTCGAGCCGGCAATCCTGCGCCTTGGCTTCCACGGAGCAGTCGTCGACCAGGTCGCGCAGCACCTCGTCCAGCCGGATCGGCTCCAGGCGTAGCGCAGCGGGGTCACCCTCGGCGCGCGTCACCTCGAGCAGTTCGCCCACCAGTGAATTCAGGCGGTCGGCTTCCTTCTGGATGCGGTTCAGCGGGCCCTCGGCGTCTTCGCCCGACCGCGCCAGCTCCACCGCGACGGCCAGCCGCGCCAGGGGCGAGCGCAGTTCGTGGGAAATATCAAGCAGCAGGCGGCGCTCCGCCGCGAGCAGGGTCTGGATGCGATCCGCCATCTGGTCGAAGGTGCGCGCGAGCTGCCCCATCTCGTCGCGGCGCTGCGACTTCACGCGTGCAGTGAAATCGCCCTGGCCGAATCGCTCCACCGCTTTTTCCAGGCGCCGCAGTGGCGAGGTCAGGCGCACCGCCAGCGCGTATGAAAGCAGCACCACCACGGCCACGATCCAGAGATACTGCGGCAGGAAGTACGAGAAGCCCGGCCGGTCGCCCGGCACGATCTGAAAGAACCAGTAACGCCGGTCCTCGCTCTGGCGTGCGATGACCGCCGGCCGGAAGAGAAAGGCCCGCACCGGGCGGCCGGCCTTTTCGATGAGGTCGCGCCGATCCGCTCCGCTCAACACATCCCGGCCTTGCGCATCCGCCAGCACGCCCTGCGTCCGGAAAACAGTGTGAGAGCGCTCGAGAAAGGCAGCCAGCGCCTCGCGCCCTCCCGATTCGTACGCGTGCCGGGCTTCTTCGCCCTGGAAGGAGAGCATGCGTCCCCAGAGGTGCTCGCGGCCGCGAGTCGCGCTCATGGTCGCTGTGGTGATGAACACGAACCCAATCACCGTAACCGCCATCACCGCCAGGAACCAGAGCAGGATTCTGCCGAAGAGCGACTTCATGGTGCGGGCTCCTCCTCCGAAGTCGAGCAGAACTGGTAGCCTACGCCGCGCACCGTCTTGATCAGCAAGCGGTCCCGTTCTAGTTTCTTCCGCAGGTGGCTGATGTGCATGTCGATCGAGCGCTCGAACGGCGAAGACTTGCGGTGGTAGATCGCCTCCATCAGGTCGTCGCGGGAAAGCCCCCGGCCGGCCGCGCGCATCAGCAACTCCAGGACGTCGAACTCCAGGGTCGTCAGTTCCACGCGACGGCCGTCGACGGAGACCTCGCGCGACCCCGGGTCCAGGCTGACGCCGTTGACCTCCAGCCGGCCGCGCTCGGAGGCCCGCGTCTCGGTGCGGCGCAGAATGGCGCGGATGCGAGCCGCCAGTTCCCGAGGGTTGAACGATTTGACCAGGTAATCGTCGGCCCCCAACTCCAGTCCCTCGATGCGGTCGAGATCGTCGGCGCGCGCGGTCAGCATCAGCACGGGCACCCGGCTCTGTTGCCGGAGCTGGCGCAGAATCTCGAACCCATCCATGCCCGGCAGCATCACGTCCAGCACCACCAGGTCGGAATCGCCGGCGGCCGCGCGCTGGAGCCCGCGCCGGCCCTCGTGCTCCACCTCGACCGAAAAACCCTCGCGCGTCAGGAACTCCTTAAGCAAAGCTCCCAACTCCACGTCGTCATCGATAAGCAGCACCCGCACGAAACCGAATTTAGCACGACTGTGTGCCGCCGGGAGCCGCCGACGAGCCACGAGCTATTTCAACCGGCACAGCGGGTCGCCCACCACGATGTTCTGCCAGCTCAGCGCGGGAATGGCGAGGTAAAAGCTTTCCGCCAGGTTCCGGCCGTTCAGGTAGGCGGGCAGCAGGTAATCCGGGCGGGGCGTCAAGGCCAGATAGGGCTCGAAGACGTGCCCGCTCGCGCCGGTCGCTCCTTCGTGGATCAGATCCGCCGTGAGGCTTTGGGGCGATCCGGCGAAGAAGTGCGATGTATCCTTCCAAGTGGTGATGTTCCAGTCGTCGGGCGGACGCTTGAAGGTGCGCCCGTCGGAAGAGACGAACTCGGTCGCGATGGCGCCCGGCAGCCAGTGGAACCCCGGCATCCGCCGCTTGCGATTGGGGTCGTTCGAGCCCCAGCTCGCGTAGCCGATCACGTCGCGCTGGTCGTAAAGCACCTTGGTGGAATCCTCGAAGGTGACGCGTTCGGTTGGCAGCAGGATGGCGGCGTTTCGCAGCCAGTCGTTGCCGGGGCTGTCGTCGTCCGACTTGAGATCGATGACCACTTTCCCTTTGTTCTCCGCGGCCAGCGACCGGTCGATGACGGACTTGACTTCATCCAGGTCGTAGGCCGCCAGCCGGCACACCAGGTACATCGGGAACCGGGGGTGACGGAAGGGCTCGTCCCTCCGGCCGAAGAACGGGTTCGGCAGCGGTCCGGGAAGCGGGTGCTTCGCGCCGAGGAGGTCCTGGTAGAGCAGCGTCAGCTCCGAATCGACGGAGGCCTGGTCGCCGTCCTTGCCCGACGAGCCGGTGATGCGCAGCGGCAGCCCCAGAGTCGTCGCCAGGTACAGGATCTTGTCCTCGAGATGGCGCGACTTGATGCAGGCGGCGAGCGGAGCGGCGATCGCCTGATCGTACACCCCGCGCGAAACAGTCTCGTCCTCCACCACGTCGAGGGCGCAGACATTGGCGGCGGGGATGTGGCGCTTCTGGATGTAGTAGCTCGCGATCGCGCGCGAAACAGTCGACGAGCGGTTCACCACCAGCAGCACGTTTTCCGGCCCCTGGCCCAGTGCGGCCGCGCCGAGCGCCACGAGAGCCAGGAGGGATCGATACACGTAGCGTCCTAGCGCAACGTCTTCAGGTATGCCACGACCGCCTCGGCATCCTGCGCGCTGAATTTGTATGACGGCATCGGCGGATCCGCCGGATGCCCGCGCGGATCCAGGCTGGTCTGGAGGAACTTCCGCAGGCCGCCTTCACCCCAGTTCTTCCAGACCGCGCCCGCCGGCGTGATGTCCAGTGAGTTGGCATTCCATTTTGGAATCGGTTGAATCGGCTGAAACATGAGCGTGGCGCCCTTCAGAAACCGGGATAGATCCGGTAGGCCATTGGGCAGCATCGGAGTGTGACAACCGCCGCATAGAGCGACGTTTTCGGCCAGGTATCTGCCCCTCGCCGCCTGTCCGTCCTGAGCGCGGACCACCGGCGCGAAAGCGAAAATCAGCGTGAACGTGCATCCCAGTTTGCGGTGCGTTTTCCCCATGCCCCAATCCTACAATCCGGGCGGAGGAAGGCGCAAGGGACGAGAGCCGCCCGGAGGAGGACGAAGCGTGTTCGCACCTGCGCCCGGCACCGTAGTCCTGGCGCCATTCCCGTTCTCGGATCGCTCAAACACCAAACTGCGTCCGGCCTGGCAAGCTGTTTACCGCGAACCGCGACCTGATCGTGGCGCAGGTTGGCAAGCTGAAGTCGGAAGCGTTCGCGCAGATCATCAATGCGGTTGTGACTCTCCTGAGGGCAGGTGGCTCTGTATGAGGCGCCCCGGACAGACACAGACCGCGTCGGCGAAAACGTTTCCGCGGGCGGCCTGCTGACACCCTGCTGAGCGCCGATGGTCCTTTCAGCGCGGCCCCCGGCGCGGTCGCCGTGGCGGTTCGGGCTCGGCCAGGGAGAATTGCAGCTTGCGCTCAAACGCCTCGATGCGGTCCAGGCGAACCGTCACCGGGTCGCCGATCGAGAATTCGCGCCGGGTGCGGTTGCCTACGATCTTGCGCGTGTTTTCCTGGTAGTTGAAGCGGTCGCCGGGAAGCGTTTCGAGGGGCACCAGTCCTTCGACGAAAAGCTCCTCGAGTTCGACGAAGAAGCCGAACCGCGTGGTCGAGGTGATGAGCGCCCTGAACTCCTCGCCCACGCGCTCGGCCATGAATTTCACTTTCTTCCACTCCACCAGCTCGCGCTCGGCGTCGGCGGCGCGGCGCTCCGATTGCGAGCACTCCTCCGCGACCGTGCCGAGCGCGCCGGGCGCAATCGCGTAAGGGTTGCCGCCGGGCAGAGTAGAGGAGAGCACGCGATGGACCATGAGGTCCGGGTAACGCCGGATGGGCGAAGTGAAATGCGTGTAGGTGTCGGCCGCCAGCGCGAAGTGCCCCACGTTTTCGGCGCTGTATCGCGCTTGCTTGAGCGAGCGCAGCATCAGGTAGCTCAGGATGCGCTCCTCGGGCTTGCCTTCGATGCGCTCGACCAGGCGCTGATAGTGGCGCGAGGAGACCGCCAGGCTGGGCGCGGCGAGCACGATGTCGCGCCGCACTTTGCTGCCGTCGCGCCGCCGGTCGACCACCGAGTACTTCTTCACGGGAATCGCGCCGATGCCGAGGGAATGGCCGAAGTGCGCGGCGATCTCCTCGAATTCCATCACGCGCCTAGGGTCGGGCGGCTCGTGGATTCGGAAGATGGACGGAATCTCGGACTGCTCGAGGTGGGAGGCCACCGCCTCGTTGGCCGCCAGCATGAACTCCTCGATGATGCGGTGCGCGATGTTGCGCGGAGCGCGCCGGACGCCGGCCATTTCGCCCGATTCGTCGAACTCGATGAGCGGCTCGGGCAGGTCGAAGTCGATCGATCCGCGGCGGGCGCGCCGGCGATTCAGCACCAGCGCCAGCTCGCGCATCAGCTCGAAGCGGCCCGTCAGGTTGGCATAGCGCTCGCGCTGGCCCGGATCGCCTTCCAGCGTCAGGTGGACGTTGGTGTAGGTCATGCGCTCGATGCTGCGGATGACCCCGCGCACGAACTCCTGCGAGACCACGTCGCCGTGGTGATCCAGCTCGAGCAGCACCGAAAGCACCAGCCGGTCCTGCCGCGGAGTGAGCGAGCAGAGCTCGGTGGAAAGCTCGAGCGGCAGCATGGGGATGGCGCGGTCGGGGAAGTAGACGCTGGTGCCGCGGAGGCGCGCCTCGGCGTCGATCGGCGTGCCCGGCCGCACATAATGGCCCACGTCGGCGATGTGCACGTGCAGCAGGTAGTTCCCGCTCGGCGCTTTGTCCACCCAAACGGCGTCGTCGAAATCCCGCGCCGTCTCGCCGTCGATGGTCACCACGTCCATGCCGCGGAAATCGGTGCGGCCCGCCAGCTCGCCGGCGCGGATGGCGCTCGAGAAACTCTGCGCCTGCTCCATCACCTCGGGCGGGAAGTGGTGCGAGAGGTGGTGCTTGCGGATGACGATCTCGACGTCCACGCCGAAATCGTCGGGGTAGCCCAGGATCTCGGTCACGCGCCCGATCGCGTTGCTGCGCGCTTCGGGGAATTCTAGCAGCTCGACGTTGACGATCATGCCGTCCAGGTCGGCGGCGCTGGAGACTTCCAGTGGACGCGCGCCGATGCGGTCGGGGTTCCCGCCGCCCGCGGGCATCTCCAGCCCGGGAGGGATTTCGATCCACTGCTGGATGCGCTCGTCGTGAGGGACGACGAAGTTGCCGTTGACCCGGACGCGGAACTCGCCGACGCAGGTGAGGTGCGCGCGGCTGAGGATGCGAACGATCTCGCCCTCGGCCCGGCCGTCGGCATTCAGGCGCGCGATGCGCACCAGCACGCGGTCGCCGTGCATGGCCTTGTCCGCCGCGTTGGGGGGAAGGAAGACGTCGCCGCGAAGGCCCTCCATCGGGTGATCGGGAATCACGAAGCCGTAACCGTCGCGGTGCATCTGGAGGCGGCCCGTGGCGAACTCGCGGGTGTGGCTGGTGGCGGCGTACTGTCCGCCGCGCAGCTCGACCAGGTCGCCGCTCGCGGTCAGGCCCGCGAGGGTGGACTCGAGTTCCTCGCGCGATGAGCCGCGGGCGCCCAACTCGCGCACCAGTTGCTTGAAATTCGCGCGCGCGTGCGGCAGCCGTGTGATGTGCTCGAGCACCGCCGCGGAGTCCATCTCTCCACTTAAGCACAGTGGAAACGGAAAGGGGTGGGAAAGAGCGGAGAGAGCCTCTAAGTTCGCGGGCGCAAGAGCGCCGGGATATCGCGGGAGCCGCGCGTGACGGCCACAATTTCCAAGGGCGAGTGTTCCGCGCGGTAGATGATCATATAGAAGCCAACCGGCCAGAACAGGACCGGACACGGGGTCAGGTCCTCACGTTTATGGCCCATGCCCGGAGTTCTCCCGAGCGCCTCGAACGCATCGAAAAGCCTCCCGATCCAGCGGTCTGCTGCGTCGATGCTGTCCGCGGCGATGTACTCCCAGATATCATCGAGGTCCGCGCCGGCATCGGAGCTGAGGACATAGCCGCTCATGCACGTCGCTTCCGACGCTCCGTGGACTTCCGCCGGAGCCGGGCACGAGCCTCATCCGGGTCGAGATGCTCGCCGCGGTCGAGCGAAGCGAGGCGTCGGCGGAGTTCGCTATTGAACTCGCCTAGCTGAGCGGCGCGTGCCTGCTCGTGTTCTTCCAAAAGGCGGAGCGCTTCCCGGACGACTTCGCTAGCGGAATTGTACCGGCCGGCCCGCACCTTGTTGTTGACGAAACTCTCCAGTTCGGGAGTGAGCGAAACATTCATAAAGGCCTCCCCGGATGTCTCTCCCTGCACCATAACATCGATAACAAGCTTTGTCAATCTATGACATCCCGGAAGACGCGCCGTCGGACGAGGCAGGGGGCCGGCGTGACAGACCCCCTGCATGACAAGCGTGAAGCGGTTACAGTTGCGGCGCGACATAGCGCACGAACGCGAGTTCGGCCAGCTTTGCGAGGTTCGCGATGGGCAGACGGCCGATGAGCATCTTGGCCGTCTTCGGTTCGAGCACCACCTCGAAGCCGAGCTGCTTGAGTTTCGCCAGCGTCTCGGCGGAGGTATCGGTCAGCCAGATCTGGATCTCGGCCTTGCCGTTCTTGATGAACCTCGCCTCTTGCGCAGTGAGCGGAACCGACCCGTTCTTCATGCGCTCAATCAGGGCAACAATCGAGGGGTGCAGCTTGGAGGCCACGCGCTGGCGCTCCTGCCCCTTGGTGTCAAGCTGTGGGGCTTCGGAGGGTTGGGCCATTGGCCGCATGGAGCGCGGCGCCGCCGGCATCGCCATCGGCGCGTTGAAGGCGCGGTGGGCTTGCCGCGTTACGTACCCGCCCGCGGCCATTTCCGCCTTGTCCGTGCCGAACACTCCCTCGTAGCTGACGCCTTCCGGCATCTCCACCGGCACCTCGACGCGACGCGGCTGGCCGCCATCGGTCACCGTCATTTCCTCGACCGCGACGAAGGAAGTGAACTGGGTCATCAGCCGGTAGTCCAGCCCGAGCTGGGTAATGGCGTCGCGCAGATCCGTGCGCGTGTTGCCGGACTGGATTCCGTTATAGTCCTGCCCCATCAGGTCGTCGATGCGGGTGCGCGCCCATAGCGAGGCCAGCACGTCGTGCTCCGGCTCGGAAGCGGGCAGATCCACGCGCAGCTCGCGCCAGAACTCCCGCCCGGCCATGCGGCCCCTCAGTCGCACCACTCCGCGTCCCGGCGCGGTGTAGCGTCCATGAATGACGACCGGCTTGGCGCCGAACAGATCGGGAATCCGCCTCGGGT
>PLEM01000056.1 GCA_003137035.1 Bryobacterales bacterium
AGGTCAGCCCTCTGTCTATCCTCCTGGCGTTCGCATTTTCGGCGTTAGTGGGAGTGTTCTTTGGTTACTACCCCGCCCGCAAGGCGGCGTACATGGATCCGATTGAGGCTCTCAGGTATGAATGAAGGCACAGCCCCATCCAATCGTCTTCGCTTGTCGATCGTTCTCGGGACGGCCGGATTGCTGCTCTTTTCGAACGCATGCATGATCGGTCCGAAGTACCAGCGGCCTGGCGCTCCGGCGCCGCCGGCCTTCAAAGAAGAGCCGCCAGCCGGCTGGAAGGAAGCGCAACCCAACGATGGAGCGCAGCGCGGCAAGTGGTGGAAGGTTTACAACGATCCGCGGCTCGATGGGCTCGAAGACCAGGTGAGCATCTCGAACCAGAATGTCCTGGCCGCCGAGGCCCAGTTCCGCGAGGCCAAAGCGGCGGTGAGCATCGCTCGGGCCGGTCTGTTTCCCACCGTGACCGCCGCGCCTTCCGCGTCGCGCTCCGGAACGGGCGCGGCATCGCGGGTGCAATACCTGTACACGATACCGATTGATTTGACCTATCAGATCGACGTGTGGGGAAGCATCCGGCGCGGAGTTGCGGCAAATTCCGCCATCGCGCAGGCTTCCTCCGCGCAACTGGAGAATGCCCGCTTGTTGTACCAGGCGGAACTCGCCTCGGATTACTTCCAGATCCAGGGAGTGGACGCCTCCCAGCAGTTGCTGGAGGCCACGGTGAAGTCGTACGAGCGATACGTTCAACTGACCCAGGACCGGTTCGATGGCGGTGTGGCATCGAAGGGCGATGTGGCGCTGGCTCAAACTCAGTTGGAAACAGCCCGCGCGCAGTTGGTCGACCTGGGAGTTCAGCGGGCTCAATTCGAACATGCGATCGCGGTGCTGACCGGCAAACCGCCTTCCGAATTGTCGATTCCCGCCGCGCCGAAACAAGCTCCGCCGCCGGCATTTCTGGTCGGTATTCCTTCCGCTCTGCTGGAGCGAAGGCCCGACATCGCCGCCGCCGAGCGGCAGGTGGCGGCCGCGAACGAACAGATCGGAATCGCCAAGGCGGCGTTCTACCCGTCGCTGATCTTCAGCGCCGGCGCGGGTTCGCAAGCCAAGGCCATCGGCGACTTGCTCACATGGCCAACCCGCTTCTGGTCCTTGGGAGGGCAGTTGGCCGGGACGCTCTTCGATGCGGGCAAGCGCCACGCTCAAGTCAGGCTGACGCAAGCCGCCTACGACGCCACCGTGGCGAATTACCGGCAGACGGTACTGACGGCGTTTCAGGAGGTGGAGGACAGTCTGGCGCAGTTGCGCATTCTCTCCCAAGAGGGTGAGATCGTGGACCGGGCGGTCAAATCCGCGCAGCTGTCGCTGGAGATATCGACCGACCAATATCGTGGAGGACTCACGAACTACTTGCAGGTAATCACCGCGCAGACCAGCCTGCTGCAGAATCAACGAGCGGCGGTCGAACTTCTTACGCGACGCATGGGCGCAAGCGTGTCCTTGATCCAAGCTCTGGGCGGCGGATGGGACGCTTCGCAGTTACCTTCTTCCCAAGACTTACGGCGCTGAGCCAACGTGAGCGAGATGCCCGGCGGCGGAGATGTGTTTTGCCGCGATGGCGGTCTGGGCTCCGAGTTAGTGCGCGAGCCGCCCCTGGTAGGCCTGGTCGATCGAAACGTCATGGGCAACGAGGGTTGCGCCAATGGCCCGGTCTAGGGCGGCGCGAGCCTTGGCATAGGCTCCGCGGGCCGCCGCTTCGGTCGAGCGGGCCTGCGCTACCAGGTTCTGGTATTGGATCACCAGGAAGGTGGTGGAGAGGCCGACTCCGTAGCGTTTCTGCTCGGCCTCGAGCGATTGCTCCTGAAGGGTCCGGGTTTGCACCGCCGCTTCGTAAGCCGCGCGCGACCGCTCAATCGAGATGAGTGCGTCCTCCACCTCCAGCCGGACCTGGTTCTCCAGTTGCTGGCGGCGGATCTGGAACTGGCGGTACTGCAGCTCGTCGCGCGCGACGTCGGCCTGCGCCACCCGATTGCGCAGCGGCAGGGTCAACTGGAGACCGGCTCCGTAGGTGGGGAAGTTCCGCCGCAGGACCTGCGCCAGCGCGGCTCCGAAGCCGCCCAAGAAGTCCGCCGATGGCGGCGCCAGCAGCGCGGTGGTGGAGAGCGGGTTGATCTGGCCCGCCAGCCCGTTGTTCTGAAGGACGGCCACGAAGTCCAGCTCCGGCCGCAACTGGTTGCGCGAGCCTTCCAGGCTGATCTGTGCGGTCGTGATCTGGAGCGCCGCCGCCTGGAGGTCGGGCCGGTTCTGGAAGGCCTCGGAAATGAGGTCCTGAACGGGCCGCACCTCGGCGTCTCCGGGAGCGGGAATCGGGTCCGTGGGAATTACATGCGCGGCGCGGATGGCGGGGTCGGCGGTGCCCCGGCGCGCGATGACGGTCTTCAGAACCAGTTCCTGCTCGCGCGCGAAGCCGCGGGAGTTGGCCAGGTCCTGCCGGCTGGCGGCGATTTGCGCGCGGGCCCGCACCAGCTCGATGGGCGCCAGCGTGCCCGCTTCCACCTGCCGCTGGTTGTCCTGGGATAGCTTTTCGGCGAGCGCCACCGCCTGCTCGCGCACCCGGACGTCCTCCATCAGGGCCACCAGGTCGTAGTACAGGCGGATGACTGCGGTGACGGTTTCGATGACCTGCTGGCGGAACACCAGATCGGTGACCTTGCGGTCGATCCGCGCGATGCGAATGTACCGGCGGTTGAGGTTCGTGCCGAAACCGCGCAACAGCGGCTGGGTGAGGTTGAATCCCAGGCTGGAGCTGCTGTACGGGCTGAAGGTGGCGCGCACCGAGTTCGTGGTCTGCGAGCTGTTGAGGAAACTCAGGCTGACCTGCGTGCCGGGCCCGAAGCCCTCGCTGATCGCGGCGTTGCGGGTGGTCATGCCGGCCACTAGGGAACTGGTGCCGGTGACGAAGGAACTCGACTGCGGAGTGCTTTGGTGCTGCCAGTTGAGCTGCGCGGTGACGGTGGGGTCGAAGCTGGGGATGGCGGGACCGTTCGCGAAGGACGCCCCACCGTTGATCGACAGGTTCGATTGCCCCGCCGTCAGCGCCCCGAGGTTCGAAAGGTTGGTGGGGACCGACCCCGATGTCCCTACCGTCTGAGGCCCGGTGTTCAATAGAGGGCTGGACGGCCCTCCCAGGCCCGAGGGCGGCAGGCCGACCGTCAGTGCGATGCCTCGAATTGCGCCGCCGCCTTGGGCCCGCAAGAGGTCCGAATCCGCGATGCCGGGGCCGAGCCGCTGCAACTCGACATCGAGGTTATTCTCGAGCGCGAGCGCGATGGCGTCGGCGAGGGACAGGTACAGGTTGCCTCCGCGCAGCAAACCATCGATGCGGGAGGAGTTCTTGAAATCGACGAGCGGCACGGGCTTCGCGCGATAGGGAGCGAATTGGGCGAAAGCGGGCGCGACCGCGAGCGCGAGAATGCCGATCAGCTTGGGGACCATCTTATACTTCCAGTCTACGCGTAGAATGGACGCATGGCAAAACTCTCGCGGCGCGAGCTGGGCATGGCGGCGCTCGGCAGCGCGGGTCTCGCGCAAACGCAGGCTCCGTCGAAATACACCGGCGCCCTGGACGGCTTCGAATCCAAGGTGGATCAAAGCGCGTTCGACCCGGTGGCGTGGACTCTCAAGCGGTACGAGTCGGCGCCATTGCGGCTGACCTTCCGCGCGAAGACCCGCGGAGAGGCCGAGGCCTGGCAGCGACGGCTGCGCGCCAAGCTGGCCGAATTGTTGGGCGGCTTCCCCGCCCCGCGCGGCCCGGTGCGCGCCGAGACGTTGGAGGTGCGGGAATTCCCCAAGTATCGGCGCGAGAAGTTCTGGTTCGAGAGCCGGCCTGGCGTGGCGGTGCTCGGCTACCTGCTGACGCCGGCGAATTCCCGGCCGGCGTGGCCCGCCGTGGTGTGCGTCCCCGGCCATGGCCGCGGAGTAGACGAAGACGTCGGCATCGACGAGCAGGGGCGCGACCGGACGGCGCGGGCCGGTTACGCCCACGATTTCCCCATCCAGGTGGCCGAGCACGGCATGGCGGCGGTGGCCATCGAGCCCATGGCGTTCGGCTGCCGGCGCGATCCCCGGACCAAAAAGGCCGGTCTGGGGACGAGCGCGTGCCAGCCGGCCGCCGGATCGGCGCTGCTGCTGGGCGAAACCATGCTCGGCTGGCGCGTGTACGACGTGATGCGCACCATCGACTGGATCGAGACGCGCAAGGAACTCGACGCCGGGCGCGTGGGCTGCATGGGCATCTCGGGCGGCGGCACGTGCACGCTGTTCGCCTCCGCGCTCGATCCGCGCATCCGGGCGGCCATGGTGAGCTGCTATCTGAACACCTTTCGCGACAGCATCATGAGCCTCTCGCACTGCATCGACAATTACGTCCCGGGCATCCTCAATTGGGCCGAGGTGTACGACATCGCGGGGCTGGTTGCGCCGCGGCCGCTATTCGCCGAATCGGGCGACCAGGACCCGATTTTCCCGATCGCGGCCAGCCGCGCCAGCTTCGAGCGCGTGCACAGGATTTATGAAGTCTTCGGAGCGGGGGCGCTCACCGAACACGAAGTCTTCGAAGGCGGGCACATGTTTTGGGGCAAGCGCGGGCTGCCGTTCCTGGCCCAGCGCCTGGGGGCATAACGCCGGAGTCCGTACTGCTCGTGCAGGGACGATCCAGGCGGCGAGCTAAGGGGTAGCGGCGAGAGGAGCTAAGGGGAAAGGGCCGAAAGATCGAGTGAGAGCCTTCCCGTCCGAACCGCACGACTATGTGAGAGGGCTTGCCACGCGAACCTTCCACTCCGGCTGAAGAATTCTGTCCCAAGGAGCCTAACGCAATGACAAGAGAAATTCACGAGCGCCTCCGGCTTATAGCGGCTGGCCTGGCGCTGGCCTGGGTGGCTTCGGGCGCGCTGGCCCATGCGCAGCAGCTTGACATCCAGGACCTGCCCAATATGGGCCAGCAGATTACGCCTCTGGCGCCCCAGGGTTCCCGGTTCGACACGCTGAATCCCGATCTGCCCGACCGGCCGGACTGGCTGGCCAGCCAGGCGGCCACCTCGGTGGTGAGTCCGGACAAAAAGACCATGCTGGTTCTGACCAGCGGATTCAACCGGGTCTACGCACTGGGCGTCCCACCTCCGCCCTATCCATGGTACGTGCCGGACTCGAATGAGTACGTGTTCATCTACGACATCTCGACGCCGGCGCCGGTCCAGAAGCAGGTAGTGCAGATCGCAAATGCCTACCACGGGATTGTCTTCGATCCATCCGGCACGGCGTTCTACGTGACCGGCGGCCCCAGTGACGTGGTCCATATCTTCACTTGGAGCGCCGGCGGAACCTGGGGGGAGGCGCCCGGCTCGGCGCTTGCCCTGGGCCACAACGGCCTGGGAATTGGCCTGAATCTGAAGCCTAACGGCGCGGTCGCGATCAACAGCCAGGTGGGCGTGAGTCCGTGCGCGGCCGGCGTGGCCATTGCCAGCGATGGCCAGACGCTGGTGGTGGCAAATTACTACAACGACTCGATCACGGTGTTCACCGGAGGCCTGGGCCACTGGTCGAAGCTATCGGAACTCGACCTGCGCCCCGGCAAGAGCGACCCCGCGATGGCGGGCATCGCGGGCGGCGAATATCCGTTTTGGGTGGCTGTCAAGGGCGCCGGAGCGAGCGCGACAGCGTATGTATCCAGCATTCGCGACCGCGAGATCGTGGTGGTGAATCTGAGCGCGCCGCCGGCCGTCGCGGCCCGGATNNCTGAACGCGGCCCAGACGCTCCTGTACGTCGCCGCGGACCAGTCGGACACGGTGGAGGTAATCGACACCCGGTCGAACCTGGCGCTCGCGAGCATCCCGGTCATCGTGACCGCGCCGTCAATGCCTGTCTGGCTGGCGGGATATAAGGGCGCGAACCCCAACAGCGTGGCGCTCTCGCCGGATGAGAAGCAACTCTACGTTACCGATGGCACTCTGAATTGCATCTCCGTGGTGGCGCTGGACGCTCCCAATGGCGGCGGCCAGGTAGTGGGTCTCATTCCGACCGGCTGGTACCCGAACTCGGTGAGCTTCAGCGGCGATGGCAACTCGGTGTACGTGGTCAATGCGAAGTCGCCCACCGGCGCCAATCCCGAGTGGTGCTATGGGGGCTACGGGCCGCCGAATTCGCCCAACTGCAACCCCTCGAATCAGTACAATCCCCAGAGGACCAAAGCCGGCCTCCAAAGCTTCCCGCGCCCCAGCCAGGAGCAGCTCGCGAATCTGACCGGGCAGGTAGCCCGGAACAACCGGTTCAGCCACATCGAGAGCGACGAAGACCTGGCGGTCATGGCGGCCGTGCGGCAGGGCGTCCAGCACGTTATCTTCATCATCAAGGAAAACCGGACTTACGACCAGATCCTGGGCGACCTGACAGACGCCAATGGCCATCGCATTGGCAATGGCGATGCCGCTTTGACTGAGTTCGGACAAGCGATCACGCCGAATCACCATAGTCTGGCGCGAAACTTCGTTACTCTCGACAACTTCCTGTGCACCGCCGAAGTCAGCTATGACGGCTGGGAGTGGTCCACTTCGGCTCAAGCCCCCGACGTGGTGGAACACCAATNNGCGCCGGATGGGCCGAACAATGAAGTGAATACCGGCTATTTGTGGAACGCCGCGCTACGGGCGCATCTCACGGTTCGCAACTATGGTTTCTCCGTGGACGGGACCCGCTATGGAACGCCCGACTTCGCCATCCCCGTGCTGCGCGACCCGTTCTCGGCCAACACGGTCGTGGCCTACCCCTCGGATGTCAAGCTCGCCCCGTTGACTGATCCGTTCTTCCGCGGTTTCGACAACTCGCTTCCCGATTTTTGGCGTTACAAAGAGTGGGCCCGCGACTTCGACGCCCGGTTCGCCGATGGCCATCACGCAGGGCGCAGCGTAGGGGTTCTGCCTTCGTTGACCCTGGTTCGCCTCATGCACGATCACACTGGAAACTACGCGGTCGCGATTGACGGCGTGAATACTCCGGACTTGCAGGTGGCCGACAACGACTATGCGGTCGGNNTTGCTGGTTCAGAAGATCGCCAACAGCCCGTACGCGAACAACACTCTCATATTTGTGGTGGAAGACGACGCGCAGGATGGCGGCGACCACGTCGATTCGCACCGCAGCACCGCGTACGTGGCGGGCGCCTACGTGAAGCGGGGCGCGGTGGTGTCCACACGGTACAACACCATCGATCTCCTGCGCACCATCGAAGAGGTGCTGGGCCTCCCGCCGATGAACCTGAACGACGCGCTGGCCCGGCCCATGGCCGACATCTTCAACACCACGCCGAGCCCGTGGAGCTTCACAGCCGCTCCCTCGGCGATGCTCTACAATACGTCGTTGCCGCTGCCGCCCAAGCGGGCCGGCCTGATCGTGCCCAAGCCGGCGCGCAACGCGAAGTACTGGGCGCGGGTCACCAAGGGAATGGACTTCAGCACCGAAGATCGCCTCGATCCCTTGGAGTTCAACCGCGTTCTCTGGAAAGGGATGATGGGCAACCAGCCCTATCCCGCCGGGCTGAGCCGCGCGCGTGAGCAAGCGGCTGGTCCGAATCCCAAGAACTGATGACACCGCGTGGAACCGATTTGGAGGGATGCCCTGTGCGTATGAAATCGCTTCAGCTTGTTGGATTGATGGTTCTGGCTGCTGCCACGTTGCACGGACAAGCGGTCTATTGGTCCGCTGTGCCGCCGGATTGCACCAGCCTGGCGGGAGAGTCGCCCGTTGCGATCGCGAACTCGGCGGGGACGACCATCGGTTATTCCTGCTACGTGAGCGGGACGTTCGTATGGCTGGCCGCGGGCGGGGGGTGGCGCAGCTCGATCCGCGTGGCTGCGCCCGCCTCCGCCGCCATCGGTGTCGATTACACGTTCTACGACACGAGTGGAAACAACCTGACGTTAGACACGAGGTTCGGCAGCGGGGCGTCGGCCACATCCGGCAACGGCGTGAACTTCGCCTTGTTTGCCAATCAGCCGGCGGAGGTCGCTCTGCTCGGCGCTACCAGCGGCGCTCCGCAGTACGGCGCGACCTCGACCGGCTCGGTGTACGCCGTGTTCTACTGTCCCGATGCGGCAACTTGCGCCAACGTGCTTCCGCAGTTGCTTTACTCCACGCTGCCCGCCAATTCATGGTTGCTGAGCGTGCCGATCTCGTGGGACACCGAGCTATGGACCCAGTGGTCGGCGGAGGGCATCGACGACGGCGGCGCGCACCGGGTGTCCCTGGCGATTTACAACGAAGACGTAACCGCAACGAGCTACACGGTCCGGGTCTACGACGGCACGGGATCCCTGGCCGGGACCGGTACGACACCCGTGATCGCGCCCCTGCAATCGCTCCCCGACGGTTCTTTGGGGGAAGGAGGGACATACGGGGCGCTGCTGTCGGAGGTGATTTCGACGCCGCTGCCTGCCGGCGTCTTTAAGGTCCTGGTCGACGGCGGGTCGAAGTATTCCGCGGTCGAGGTGCTCCAGTTTGACGGGGCGGCCGCGAGCGCCTTGCAGGTTGCCTATGACAGCGCGCCCAGTTTGAGGTCGACTCTGGGCGCCACGTCGGTCCGGCGAGCGAACCTCAGGAGCGCGCGCGTGGCGTCCACTCCCAAGCTGGTGTTTAGCGCGCTGAAGGAGTTCTAGACTTGCGGAGGAGTCGCCGATGCGTGGATGCTGGGTCTGGTTGACGATTGCGGCGGCGGCTCTGGCGCAGACGGTTCCGTCCGGCGTTCCCCTTCGTGTGGCATTGGAACGCCGTGTTGCGATTAAGCGAGCGGGCCAACCGATCCAGGGACGGTTGGTGGACCCGATCTACGTTTTCGATCGCGAGGTCCTTTCATCCGGAAGTGTAGTGGAAGGGCATATCGCCCAGATCGGCGGAGTTCCCGCCCGACGGCGCCTCGCCGCGATCTTGTCTGGCAACTTTACGCCGCCGCGGGAAGTTCGCGCGCAGTTCGACGCCTTGGTGCTGAGCGACGGTTCGCGGTTGTCGCTCAGCACGTCCCTCTCGCGCGGCACGGCCCACACCGTAAGTATCGCGAGACGACCGAACCGGGCGGCGATTCGCGCCTTCACTGCGCCGGGCAAGATGAGCCGGCTCAAATCCTATCTTCTCGGCATGCTTCCGTATCACCGGCAGGCCTGGCCGGCGGGAACGCTTTTCAATGGCGTATTGCAGGCGCCTCTGACGGGGCTGCCGCCCGGTCGTGTCGAAGCGCGAACCGAAGATCCTGTGGTTGTCCAACTCAAGGCTCAGGAGGTCGGCGCGCGGCTGCTCACTCCGGTCAGTTCCGCGACCTCGCGAAGAGGAGCGCCAGTGGAAGCGGTCGTGACCCGCCCCCTGTTCTCGGCCGATCATGGCCTGCTGATTCCCGAAGGCAGCCGCCTGCTCGGGGAGGTCGTAGAGGCGCAACCCGCTCGCCGCTTTCACCGCAACGGGAAGGTGCGTTTTGTGTTCCACCAGATCAAGCTGCCGGCGGGCGGCGTGCAAGGCATCCAAGGCTATCTGGAGGGTGTGGAGGCGGACTTCGATGCCCACCTGGCCCTCGACCCGGAGGGGGCCGCGCGCGCCAGCAGCCCTAAGACCCGGTTCATTTTTGCAGCCATCTCGGTAGCTGCCGCAGGACTGTCGTTTCATCAGGACTATAACGCTCAGGGCGTTCCCGATCAGGACCTGGCAGGCCGCGCCGAATCGGGGGCCGTAGGACTTGGGTTGATTGGCACGCTGCTAGCGCAGACCTCCCGCACTTTGGCTTCGGGTATCGCCTTCAGCGGCGCCGGGTTCAGCGTTTACTCGAACTTCATCGCGCGAGGAGAGGACGTGGTTCTCCCGGTGAACACACCGGTCAAAGTCAGCCTCGGGGCGCGCGGCGATGAGGCCGGCGGCGAACAGCCGGCAAGGCGAGGTCTGCACTAAGAAGCGGCCGTGTTGGCCCGGTTCATTCAACCCGTTCCAGAATCACCGCGGTGGCGTCGAAATCGCCGCGCAGATTCAGGTTCAGCCCCGCCTTCATGAGGTAGGCGCCGCTCAGTTGCGGCGGCGTCTCCACCAGCTTCCCGTCAACTGACTCGACGCGGTAGACGGCGCGCTCGTCAAGCCCCCGCAGGCCGATCCTGGGCGCAGCGGTTTCGTATTGCTGCGAGTGC
>PLEM01000331.1 GCA_003137035.1 Bryobacterales bacterium
GGCTTCCGACCAGATGGCGATTTCGGCGGAGAGATCGCGGGTGAGCGGGCGCTTCGGGAGCAGGCTCACGTTGAGCAGCGAGCCGGGCGAGTAATAGTCATCCGCCGCCACCGGCCTCAGGTTCAGACCCAGCGTTGCGATCGCATAGCTTGTGGAACGGTTCAGAAACACTAGCGTGCCGCCGTCGAGGACGAAACGTTTCAGCGCCTCGGCGCCCTTCTCGCCGAGACCGCCGGTGTATTCGTCGGGCATCTCGCCCGCGCGGTAGCCCTTGGCGATCACCTCTGCGGACTGGTCGGGGAAGATCATTACGTCGAAGCGGCGGCGGAGGTTGCCGGGAAGGATGTCGCTGTTGGATGCGCTGCGGTAGGGGACCCGGAACTGTTCGAGCACCCAGCGCGTCCAGCCTTCGTCGACGGATGGCACGAAGCTCTTATAAAGACCGATGCGCGCCGCGACTGACAGCGGGCTGGGCTTCGATGGAAGCTCACCGGAGATCGGCGCGAGCGGCACGGCGACGGGAGCGCCGATCGCATCCACCTGTACGCCCATCAACAGCGGCAGCGTGTGCGCGGTGACGTCGTAAGGGCGCTTGGGCGGCCCCCCGGGATAGAGCCGCAGGTCCGGGTAGCTCTGACGCTCGAGCAGCGTCTTGGCAAAGGAGCTGTAAGGCTGCTGCATGGGGATCACCCAGGCGCCCGCTCCGTACTTCTTGCCACCCGCCTCGAAGGCCTGGGCCGCCTTCTCGATTTCCACTTGGCCGAAGGCGAGCGTCTCGATCAGTTTCGCCGTGGCGGCGGGATCGCGCTGGGCAGTGGGGATGACGAAGGCCCAGGGAGAGGTCCGCGCCACCGCGCGCCGGCCGATGCGGTAGAAGTTGCGCAGCAGGTCCTCGCGCCGCGTGGCCGCCTGATACAGCACCGACTCCATGGCGATCAACTGATAGCCGACGATGTCGCGAAGCCTCCACTCGCCCCCCATCCAGGGCTGCAAGTAGTTCCAGCTCCGCTCGCGGGGCAGGTAGCCTTGCGCGGAGGGCTCGATCTCGCCGGGCCGCACGGTGATGGACGTGGCCAGGCGGGCGCTGGCGGATTCCGTGAGGATGCGCAGACCGCCGTGGTAGGCCTGATAGTGCCGGGACGGGCTCCAGAGATCGTAGAGCGCGTTCATGACCACGCCGGTCTTGCCCTCGGCGGTGAGGTCCACGGCGATGCCGGCCCCTATCGAGTTGCACTCCTGCACCAGGATAGGATCGATATTGGGCTCGATGGGGTCCATCCAGGGCGGCACGAACATGCGCGAGCCGAAGGGGCCCTGCTGGTGCACGTCGTAAACGATCTGCGGATGCCACACGTTGTGGAGCTGGGCCACGGTGAGGCGCGTCTCCGCCTGGGTGAAGAAATACCAGTCGCGGTTGTTGTCGTGGCCGACGTATTTCTGGTACAACTCGGGCGGCGAAGTGCCTTCGAAGGGCGTGCCCAGGGTCTTGCGATACCAGCGCGCGACGAGGTCCACTCCATCGGGATTGAGCGAGGGCGCCAGCAGGAAGATGGTGTTGTCGAGAATGGCGCGGACCCGTGGGGTGTCCTCAGTGAGCAGGCGGTAGGCGAACTCGATGGCGGTTTGGGTGGAGGCGAGTTCGGTCGAGTGGATCGAGCAGGTGATCAGCACGACCGCCTTGCCTTCGACGATCAGCTTTTCGGCTTCGGCCTCGGGAGTGATGCGCGGGTCGGCCAGCTTCTTCTGTATCCAGGCGTAGCGGTCGAGGTTGCGAAGCGTCGAGGGCGCGGCGATGGTGACCGCGAGGAACGGCCGGCCCTGGGTACTCTTGCCGAGTTCCTTTACGCGGATGCGGTCGGAGCTTCTTTCGAGAGCCTGGAAGTAGGAAACCACCCGGTCCCAATCCAGCACGGTGCGGTCCGCGCCCATCGGGTGTCCGAAGTGGCTTTCGGGCGAGGGGACGGCGGCGGCGGCCAGAGCGGCCAGCGCCACGAAGAGCGGTGTCAGGCGGCGTGCCGCAGATCCAGGAAGCATCGTGTGCTCATTGTAGCTTTTTGCTTGCCTTGGCAGACGACACCAGGTGATCGTCCGCCCCACCGGAATGGGGCGTCTTTCTTGGACAAGAACGTTAACTTTGGGCTTGCAAATGAAGCTGCCTGGTGTATTCTGATTCTTGACGATTCAGGGCCCTAGGGCTCTGTTCACGGGGGAGTTTATTCAACGGAGGTTATGTCAATGATAAGTTTGAGGTTGAAGTGTGCATTTGCGCTATTATGCGCTCTCGCAACGGCGTTCTTGCTGGCGCCCCAGGCTTACGCCCAGGCGGTCGCGGTCGCCGAAATCCATGGTAGTGTGTCCGACTCCAGTGGAGCGGTGGTGCCCGGCGCGGACGTGAAGGCCATCCAAACCGACACAGGGTTCGCGCGTGCCACAACCACCGATGAGCGTGGCGAGTACAGCTTGCGCAATTTGCCGGTAGGCCCCTACCGGCTGGAAGTGAAAGGCAAGAACTTTAAGTCTTCCATCCAATCCGGGATTCTGCTGCAAGTCGGCAACAGCATCCTGCTCAATGTGACGCTGCAGGTCGGCGCGGTGGCCGACAGCATCGAAGTGACGGCCCAGGCCACGATGGCCGAAACCACGAGCAACGCCGTCTCCCAGGTCATCGACCAGCGACGCATCCTGGAGCTTCCCTTGAACGGGCGCCAGGCGACATCGCTGGTGCTGCTCGCCGGCGGGGCCGCCATCCAGCCGGCCAGCGACATGACGGGAAGCAAGAGTTTTTATAGTTCGGTCGTAATCGCGGTGTTCGGTTCGCAGGGCAACACGCTCAACTACCTGCTCGATGGTGGCGACAACAACGACACATTCTCCAACGTAAACCTCCCCTTCCCCTTCCCGGACGCCCTGCAGGAGTTCAGCGTCGAGACCAACGCTTTGCCCGCGCGCAACGGACTGCATCCCGGCGGCGCCGTGAACATCGTGACCAAGTCCGGCACGAACCAGTTGCACGGCGACCTGTTCGAGTTCATGCGGACCGGCACGGTGAACGCCCGCAACTTCTTCCAGGCAAAACACGACGTGCTCCATCGCAACCAGTTTGGCGGCGTAGTGGGCGGGCCCATCATCAAAGACAAGCTGTTCTTCTTCGGCGGCTATCAGGCGACGCGGCAAATCCAGTCGGCTCCCCAGACCAAGGCCGCGAATCTGCCGACGCCCGCGCAGATTAACAATGGGGATTTTAGCAACCTCGCTGCGAACTCGCTCACCGATCCCACCACCAAGCAGAAGTTCGCCGGCAACCTCATTCCGGTTACCCGCTACGACCCGGCGGCAGTGGCATTCGCGAAGTACCTGCCGGTTACCGACGCCTCGGGAAGCCTTGCCTGGAGCGTCAACCGAACCGGCAACGATAACCAGATCATCGGCAAGGTCGACTTTGTCCAAAGTTCGAAGCATTCGATTTTCGGGCGGTACTTTCTGAACGGCTACAGCAACCCCGCCGTCTGGGATCCGAAAAACATTCTCGTTACGACGATCGCGGGGAACCTGGAGCGCGCCCAGTCGTTTACGCTGGGCGACACCTACGCTTTCAGCCCCACGCTGGTGAACTCGTTCCACGCCACCGGGACCCGGCGCCGCGACGACCGGGCTTCCAATCCACAGATGATCGGCGACGGGAGCGTGGGTATTCCCACCAGCAACCTCGTCCCGAATATCTCGAACTATATCCAGGTTCAGCTCGGCGGCACTGGGCTTTCCAACAACGCGATTGCCGGATGCCAGACCTGCACGCCCGCGCACTTCAACGTCAACTCGTTCCAGTTCGCGGACGACATCGACCTGGTTCGAGGGCGGCACCAAATCGCCTTCGGCGCGGATCTCATTCGCACCCAGGTCAACACCTTCACCGGTTACAAGGCGAACGGCAGCTTCTTTTTTGGGACCGGACCCTCGGTGTTCACCGGGAACGCCGTGGCCGACATGATGCTCGGCTACTTGAGCGAGTTCGACCAGAGCCGGCCGCAAGCGACGGGATACCGGCAGTGGATTCCCGGATTCTACGGCCAGGACACCATTCGCATCAGCAAACAGATGACCATGAACATCGGCCTGCGTTGGGAGCCGATGCTGTACGCCACCGACTACTTCAACCGCGGCTCGACCTTCTCGATGGCGGACTTCCTGGCCGGCAACCACAGCAAGATCTATCCAAACGCGCCGGCGGGCATGTTCTACTACGGCGATGCGGGCGTTCCGAGAGCTTTCACCGCGAACAAACTGGGCAACTTCTCTCCGCGGCTGGGCCTGGTATGGAATCCCGGCGGCAACGGTCGCGACACCCTCCGCGTCGGCGCGGGAATGCTCTATAACACTCCCGAAGCCTGGTTCTTCCAGAGGCTGGCGTCCAATCCTCCCGTGGTCAATGAAATCGACCTGGTGGGCGCGCAGGCGGGGACGTTTAGCGCTCCCTGGAAGAATTATGGGGCTGCAATCCCGCTGCCGGGCGTGGTGCCCGCGCCGTCCAATGTCACTTTCCCCACCAACACGTTGTGGGTGACGCTGCCGCCCAACATGAAGCCCACCGTCATGACCGAGTGGAACCTGAGCTATCAGCACCAGTTCGGGGGCGACTGGTTGGCGTCGGCTTCCTACGTCGGAAACAAGACCTCGCACTTGTGGCTGGGCCGGGACCTCAACGCCGCGATCCCGGTGCCCGGTGTGGACATCAGCCAGATCAGCCAGAGGCGCCCGCTGTACTTGCTGCGGCCCGCCGACGGGGCGCTGATCGGCAATCTGCTCCAGGTCGACGATGGCGCCAACGCGACATACAACGGTATGTTGCTTTCCTTACAGCATCGCTTCAGCCATAGCTTCACCCTGCTCACCAACTACACCTGGTCGCATTGCATCTCCGACGGCGACTCGGTGGGAAACATCCGGCAGGGTTACTACCAGGACCAGAATAACCGCCGAAACGACCGCGGAAACTGTAACTACGACGAGACCCAGATCTTCAACGCTTCGTTCGTGGTCTTCAGCCCGGTGAAAGCCAAGGGCCTGGGCCGGTTGCTGGCCGATTGGCAGTTCGCGCCCATCATCAGCGCCAACACGGGCGTCGCTATCAACGTCGGCTCCGGAAAAGACAACTCCGGCAGCGGCAACTCTTCGCTCCTGATCACGGACCGTCCGAATCAGGTTCTGGCGAACGCTTACAATCCCCAGTTGACTCCGGCCCTCCAGTACCTCAATCCGGCGGCTTTCGTCCAGAATCCCGCCTTCACCTTCGGCAGCTTGGGCAGGGATAGCCTGCGGGCTCCGGGGAGACTCCAGTTCGATCTGGCTTTGGTCCGGACTTTCGCCTTCACCGAGAGATTCAAGCTGGAGGCGCGGGGCGAGGCCTTCAACGTCATCAACCACACCAACTTCACTTCGGTGTCCACATCGCGCAGCGCCGGGAACTTCGGCAGACTCACCGCCGCCGGCGACCCGCGAATCATGCAGTTCGCTCTGAAGATGGTGTTCTAAGTCGTTGCGACGCCGGCGCAGTGGAGTCGATAGCCACTGCGCCGCGCCGTCGGCGAAGGAGATATCCCAATGCGACAACTGGCGGCGTTTGCCGTTCTGCTATTTGCATCCGTATCCGCTTCCGCGGTCACACCAAAACCCTGTGAAGAGCTGAAGGCTGAGATCGCAAAGAAGCTGGAAGCGAACAACGTGAAGGTGTATTCGCTCGAGATCGTGGACAAGGACAAAGAAGTCGAAGGCAAAGTGGTCGGTAGCTGTGGTGGGGGAACAAAGAAGATCGTCTATAGCAAGACGTCCACTCCGCCTCAAAGCCCGGCGCCTGCCCCGGTCCAACGATAACGGGTCCTAGGCAGGCCAAACGGCCTGCCCCACAAGTGGCGCAGGCGGTTCCGCCTGCATCCCCGTCATGGTGAAGTCGCGGGCTCAAACCAGCCCGTGACTCGCCGCTCGAATTCGGCGGGCCAGCGGCCGAAGGACGCCGTGTGGCCGGCCTGCGGCACTTCCCACAACTCCACGCGGCCGCGAGCGCTCTTCAGAATGCGGCGCGAGTGCGCGGGCGGGATGTTGCGGTCTTCGGCGCCGTGGATCAACAGCACGGGAATCCGCGTCGAGGCGACTGCGGCGGCCGGCGAGACGTCCTCGAACCTCACGCCGTAGCGGAGCTGGGCGTACCAGAAGCCCGTTTCGACGACCGGGCGCAGCAGGGTGCGTCCTAGCCATCCACCGCAGCCGGCTTGAGCCGCGATGCGATCGTAGGCGACCTCGCGGAGGCTGGAGAAAGACGACTCGGCGGCGACGGCTTCAAAGCGCGGCTCATCCCGGAGCGCCTGAAGCAGAATGGCCGCGCCCATGGATTCTCCGAGCCCGAAAACGTGGCGCACGCCTCGCTCGGCGATGAGCCAGTCCACCCAGCGCGTCAGGTCGCCGGCCTCGCGGAGCCCGTAGGTGGCCATAGAGCCGCCGCTCTCGCCTTGCGCGCGGGAATCGATCGCCAGCACGTCGTACTGGCGTGCCAGAAAAAGGCGGGCATAGGATAGCATTCCACCGCGGTGGTCGGCCTGGCCGTGCAGCAGAATGACCACCTTGCCTCTCGGCTCCCCGGCGCGGAAGAACCAGGCCTTTAACGTCACGCCGTCGGCGGCCGCGATTTGAACGTCCTCGAGGCGCGCGCCCAAGGACTCGGCAATGCTCGCGGCGGCGTTGCGCGTGCTGGCAATGAGTTCGTGGCGACGGGGGTGGAGGAACGCTTCCGAGACCACCACGCCGGAGAACGCCATCGCCAGCAGGACGATCAGGCCAAGAGCCAGGATGAAGCGGAGTTTGCGCACCAATCAGGAGGACGCAGACGGGACTACGATTGTTCGGGCTAGGGTGCGAGCGAATGCAGCCGCCGATCCAAATCGATGCCAATCGTGGGACTCGTTGGCGCCGGCCAACGTCGTGCGCGACAACTTGCCACGCAACCCCATGTGGTAGATTTTGCTCGCCACCGCCCACGGGCACGCCTGGATGTCGCGCAGGCTCTCACGGTGAGCCAACTGCGCAAAGGACATTGCCGTTCCGCGGCCTGCCCTTGTTCCGGCCCAAGCAGCCAAATCCCGCCGCTTGGACCGCAGATCGAAGAAACCGTCAAACCAGCTATCGATATGATTCTGCGCCGTTTATTCGTTCCAGAACAGGTTCGGCAGGACACTGGTGGTGTAATGACTAATACGTCCGCGGCGCGCAGGACGCCATTCGCCGCGTGTTCTCGAGAAGTGCAAAGAGAGAGGAACGAGTCATGATATGGAATAGGAGAATAGGCGCCGTTTGTTTCATTGGCGCTCTGACCGCCGCTATCTGTGGCGCACAGCAAAAGGACATCCCGAATAGCAAAGATCATCCTCTGGTCACGCGCTATCCCGGGTCGGTCATCGGCGAGTACAGTTACTCGGAGTACGACGAGGTCATGCTTCCGCTCGGCAAGGCCAATCGGAACGACGTGTTCGAGAAGGTTCAGCGCCTGGAAGGCAAGGTCACCCGCATCGGCTATGCGGCGCCCGCCCACCGCTCGATTCTCGAGATCTATCGCAATTACGAAAGCGCCCTGCTGAAGAGCGGCTTTCAGATCCTCTGGTCCTGCGTCAACAGCGAGGGTTGCGGCAATGCGGGCCCCGTTCAACTCGCCTCCATCGGCAGAGAGGACTGGGGTTGGAACTCCGGCCACCGCTACCTCGCGGCGAAATCGCCTCGTGGCACGGGCGACGCCTACGTCAGTCTGCACATCGGACAATGGGCCGATACCAATCGTGGCGCCTACGTCGTGCTCTACGTCGTCGAGCTGAAGCCGATGGAGGGCGGGCTGGTCACCGTCGACGCCGCCGCGCTCGCCAGCGACATCACGACGACCGGCCATTCGGCCGTTTACGGCATCTATTTCGATACCGCCAAGGCCGAAGTCAAACCCGAGTCCGACGCCGCGCTCAAGGAGATCGCGAAACTCCTTCAGCAGACGCCCACGCTCAAAGTCTTGGTCGTCGGCCACACCGACAACGTCGGCTCCCTCGCCTCGAACATGGATCTCTCCAAGCGCCGCGCCGACGCCGTCGTCGTAGCCCTGACCGCGAAGTACGGGGTCGCCGCCGCGCGCCTGGCCGCCCAGGGTGCGGGCCCGCTCGCGCCCGTCAGTTCCAACGACACGGAGGACGGCCGCGCCAGGAATCGCCGCGTGGAACTGGTCAAACAGTAGGCTGGCGCGCCTGATGATCCTGCCGGATCGATCGGCCCTGGACCTGGCGCCGGCGTCATCTCAACTTGTCCGCAAAGGAGCAGATTTCCTATGAGAATTATGGTCTATTCGACTCTCGGCGCGGTCTTCGCCGCGACCGCATGCATAGCGCTCGCCGGCCCTCTGCCGCCGCCTCCCGCCGGCTACCAGGTCGTTCAGAATCCGATCACGGATTCCCAGAAGGCGGCTGGGAAGGCCGACGAGGTCGAGGCGGTCAAGCCGAACGACAACTGGCCGAAATGCGTTGGCGACTCGAACATCCATCTCCGTTATGGCTGGAGGACGATGGCAGGCCCCGACAAGTTTGTGGAATTCATGGCGAAGGTGCCGGAGGATCCGGCCACGACGATGGGCCGCGCCAGGGAGGAACCCGCTGGCAAGAAGATGTACCTGGGAGGCCTGCTCACCTGGCGAAAGGTTACGACACAAGCGGTGGGCTGCGCCCAAAGCACCATCGTGACCTACAATGGCTCCTGGGTGGGCGCGGTGTCCGGCAAGCTCGTCAGCGTGAGCGCCTTTCATGTTCTTGGATCCCCCGCCGCCGGCCAGGCCTTGATCGACGACTACGCCAACAAGGTGAAGGCCGCGCTGGGCGCGGCAAAGTAGGGCTGGCGCAAGCAGCCTCGTCGGATCGTCCGTCGCAACTGCTCCAAGGAAGAGTGGGGTCCGGATTATGTACGACGATCCACGAGTGGCGTCGCGCGAGCCCTAACGCCGGCTGAGGGACTTCCGGTAAGCCGCCAGGAGCTTTTCGCGAGTCTCGGGACCGAGCGGCGCGGGCGCCTCGGCGGACTCGCAATTGTGGCACAGCCGCACGGTGCGCTTCAGGCTCTCCAGAAACTCGATGCAAGGCGGGCAGCCGGCCAAGTGCGCTTGGATGTCCTCGCAGCTCTCCGGGTTCAGCTCCGCGTCCAGGTACTCGGAAAGCAGGGCGAAGATCTGCTTGCAGTCGTCGCTATGGTTGTCCGGTTCCATGCTCTACCCCACTCTGGATGCCGCGCAGGTACCCGTCTAGTGTCCGCCGCACCGCCAAACGCGCCCGATGCAGCCGGGTCTTAACCGATTCCGGGCTGATGTCCAGCACCTGGGCCGTCTCATCCGTGCTCAACTCCTCCACGTCGCGGAGCAGGATGACCGCCCGGTAAATCTCCGGCAGTTCCTGAATGGCCGCTTGAATCACGTCGCGCAGCTCCGAACGCAACACCTGGTCGTCTGGCAAGGCCGACCAGTCCGCGATTTCGAGCTTCCTGTGACCGCCATCCTGTTCGGAATGCGGCAGAAGGTCGTCGAGCGATAGCTCCTGGGTAGGGGCGAAGACGCTCTTCCGCCGCTTCATATAGCAGGCATTGCGGGCAATGCGAAAGACCCAGGCGCGCACCCGTTCCGGCTCGCGCAACTGCTCGAAGTTCTCGAAGACCTTGAACAGGGTGTCCTGCGCGACTTCTTCCGCGTCCTCGCGGTGGCCGCACATCATCAACGCGTACTGGAAGATCTTGGAGCGGAACACCTCGACGAAGCGGTCGAAGGCATCCGCTTTGCCGGCGAGGAGGTCGCGCGCCAGCTCGATCTCGTCTTGTGTCTGCGGAGACGGCACTCACAGGCATTGTAGCCGTCCTCAGGCCAGCGCCGCCACGTCGGTGTTCAGCGCGATATCGATCGCCGGCGGGTGTAGCAGAGTGTTGTGGATCAGGCACGCCTTGACGGCGCGCAGCACGCCTTCCCTGTGCTTGTCGTCTGCGAGGCCGGCAAGTCGGACCTCGATGTGAAAGGCGGCGAGCCTCGCCGGCCCCATCGCTTTCTCGGCCGAAACCCGCACTTGCAGGCCGTCGGCAGGGAGCGACCGGGTACGCAGGTACTGGGCCGCGTAAAAGGCTGCGCAAGTGCCGAGCGAAGCCAGCAGAAACTCGGGAGGGCTCATGCCGGCGTCGGCGCCACCGTTGTCCAGAGGCTGGTCGCAGACGACCTGGTGACCGCGGGCATTCGCCTCGAATTGCACTCCACCGCGGTAATTGACGACGATTTCCATCGGATATCTCCATCGAAAGAGATGCAGAAGGCACGGGGAAGGTGACGGCTGTAACCAAAACCGGATGGCTGCATCTTCTCCGGCATGAGAGTGGCTGTTTTGTTCTTGAGCTTGCCGCTGTGGGCGCAAAGCCCGCTAACCTTGCAGGATGCCGTCAAGCTGGCGCTCGAAAAGCACCCATCGGTGGAAGCCGGCCGGAGCGCGGTGAAGGCCGCCGAGATGCGGATCAGCCAGGCGCGCGGCGGCTACCTGCCCAAGCTGAACTACTCCGAAAGCTGGGCGCGGAGCAACAACCCGGTCTTTGTCTTCAGTTCGCTGCTGACCGAGCACCAGTTCAGCGCTGCGAACTTCGCGCTGGGGCCGCTCAACCGCCCGGACCCGCTCAACAACTTCCAGTCGCAGTTGACGGTAGACCAGGCGGTCTACGACGGCGGACAGACCCGGCTGGCGCTGAAATCGGCCGAACTCGGCCGCGGGCTGAGCGCCGAGGAGGAGCGCGGCAACAATATGAACCTGATCGCCGGGGTGGTCCGCGCCTACCACGGGGCGGTGCTGGCCGCGGAGAGCCGGCAAGTGGCCGATGAAGCCGTGCGCTCGGCGGAGGCGGACCTCCATCGCTCCGAGGCCATTCGCGCGGCCGGTATGGCCACCGACGCCGACGTGCTCTCGATCCGCGTGCACCTGGCGGCAGTCCGCGAGCAGCAGATACGGCGCAAGGCCGACCTGGAGGTCGCGATCGCGGCGCTCAACGAGGCGCTGGGACTGCCGCTCTCCGAGGCGCACACCCTCAGCACCCCGCTCACGGCGGTCTCGATCCAAGAAGCGCCGGTTGAGAATTTCGAGAAGGAAAGCCTGACCGAGCGGCCGGAGTTGCGGCAGGCCCGGCTGGCGACGGGTCTGGCCCAGAATCAGGGCGCCTCGGCCCGAGCGGCGTTGTTGCCGCAGGTAAGCGCGCGGGCAGGGTTCGAGGCTGACCGCCAGCGTTTCCTAACGCGCGGTGGCGCGAACTGGCTGGCCTCGATTTCCGTTCACTGGAACCTCTTCAACGGGTTCTCCGACAAGGCCCGCATCGAGGAAGCGAACTACGGGCTTCAGCGCGCGCGGGCGCTCGAGCGCCAGGCCAACGCGCAGATCCGGCTGCAAGTGCGGCGGGCGTACGCCGATTTCCAGTCCGCGACCCAGCGCATCGACGTTGCCTCGGCGGCCGTTGCAATGGCCGAAGAGAGCCTGCGAATCACCAAGAATCGCTACGATGGCGGTCTCAGCAACGTGACCGACCTGTTGCGCACCGAGACCGCGCTCCTGGAAGCCAGGACGCGGAGGCTGGCCGCGGTCTACGATCAGCGAATGGCGGCGGTCAACCTGGAACTGGCCGCCGGAAGTCTCTCTCCCAACTCCGAGGTCCTGAACTGACATGAAAGCTCGACTCGCATTTCTGATTCCCGCCGTCCTCCTACTAGCTGGCTGCGGCGGCAAGGCTCCTGAACAAGGCGCGGCCGGCAACTCTTCCGCCCCGGTTACGGTGACGGCATTCACGGTTTCCCAGGAGGACTGGCCGGCGGTCTACGAGGCCAGCGGCACGGTCCGGGCGCTCACAACGTCCGTCATCTCCAGCAAAGTGATGGGCTACGTGCGGGAGGTCAAGGTGCAGGCCGGCGATCGCGTGCACGCGGGCCAGCCGCTGATCGTCCTCGACTCGCGCGACCTGGAAGCGGGGTATCGCCAGGCTGACGCCGCGCTCGCCGAGGCGCGCAGCGCAATGCTGGAGGCGGACAACGGCATCTCCGCCGCCCAGGCCAATCTGGACCTCGCCCAGGTCACCTTCGGCCGCATGAAGGAGCTGTTTGACAAGCGCTCCATCTCGAATCAGGAATTCGATGAGGTCTCCGCCAGGCTCAAGGTCGCCAAGGCCAACCACGAAATGGCGCTCTCCAAGCGCACCCAGTTGCAGTCGAAGATCGCGCAGGCCGAGCAGGGCCGCAAGTCGGCTGAGGTGATGCGGAGCTACGCCGAAATCGCGTCTCCGTTCGCCGGCGCGGTGACCGGGAAGACGGTCGAGCCAGGCAACCTGGCCGCGCCCGGCGCACCGCTGCTGACAATCGAACGCGAGGGCGCGTACCGGCTGGAAGTGTCGGTGGAGGAGTCGCGGCTCGCGGGCATGCGCACGGGACAGCCGGTCACGGTTTCGCTCGATGCGCTCGGGCGGACCATCGAGGGGCGGATCTCGGAAATCGTGCCAGCCATCGACGCCGCCTCGCGCGGTTTCACCGTCAAAATCGACTTGCCGGCGTTGCGCGAGCTTCGCTCCGGTCTGTTCGGCCGAGCGCGCTTCACGCTGGGCCGCCGGCAGGTGCTGGCCGCGCCCGCCGCAGCCATCCAGGAGCGTGGGCAACTGGCCTCGGTGCTCGTGGCCGACGGCGGCATCGCGCGCACGCGACTGGTGACGCTCGGCCAGAAATCCGGCGACCGCGTTGAGATTCTCTCCGGGCTCAACCCCGGCGAGAAGATCGTCTTCCCCGCCCCCGCGGGCGTCTCCGACGGAATCCGAGTGGAGGTCCGGCCGTGAAAGACCTGGGCCTGGCAGGTAGATTCGCCCGCACCTGGATCAACTCGAAGCTGACGCCGCTGGTGATCGTGGCTGCGATGGGACTGGGCGCATTCTCGGTATGGAAGCTGCCGCGGGAGGAAGAGCCGCAGATCATCGTGCCCATGATCGACGTCTTTGTGGGCATGCCCGGAGCCTCCGCCCGCGAGGTCGAGGAGCGCGTCACCAAGCCGATGGAGAAGCTGCTGTGGGAGATTCCGGGGGTCGAGTACATCTACTCGACCTCGAGCCCCGGCGGCGCGCTGGCCATCGTCCGGTTCAAGGTGGGCGAGGATGAGGAGCGCAGCATCGTCAGGCTGAATCAGAAGATGTTCGCCAACTTCGACCTGATTCCGCCGGGCGCGACCCAGCCGCTCATCAAGCCGCGCTCGATCGACGACGTGCCTATCCTGGCGCTCACTTTCTGGAGCAAGCGGTACGGCCCGTTCCAGCTTCGCCGCGTCGCCGCGCAGGTCCACGATGCCGTCAAGCAGGTGCCGGACGTCTCGGCGGCCGCGCTCATCGGCGGCGAGCGGCGGGAGTTGCGCGTGACTCTGGATGAGGGCCGCCTGGCGTCGTATCCGATTTCGCCGCTTCAGGTTTACGGCGCCCTGGGAGCTTCCAACCGGCGGCTGTCGTCGGGCAAGTTCTCGAGCGCCAACCGCGAGTTCGTTATGGAGACCGGCGAGTTTCTGCGCAGCGCCGAGGACGTGAAGAGCGTGGTGGTGGGCGTGGCAGGCGGCAAGCCGGTGTTCGTGCGCGACGTCGCGTCGATAGAGGACGGCGGCGAGGAACCCAACGAATACGTGCAATTCGCGGCCGGCAGAAGCTTCTACCCGGCGGTGACGCTGGCCATCTCCAAGCGCAAAGGAACGAACGCCATCGAGGTGGCCGACAACGTCCTGCGGCGCGTCGAGACGCTTAAAGGCAATGTGATCCCCTCCGACGTCGAGATGACCATCACGCGGCACTACGGCGAGACGGCGGCCGACAAATCCAACGAGCTGCTGCTGCACATGCTGATCGCGGTGGTCTCGGTGAGCGTTCTGATCTGGATCACACTGGGCTTCCGGGAGTCGCTGATCGTGTTCCTTGCGGTTCCGGTGACGCTGGCGCTGACGCTCACTGTCTTCTACCTGTACGGCTACACGCTGAACCGCATCACACTGTTCGCGCTGATCTTCTCGATCGGCATTCTGGTGGACGACGCCATCGTGGTGGTGGAAAACGTGGTGCGCCACGCGCGCATGGCGGCGAATGCCGGGCGGCCGCTGGTGGAGGTGGCCATCGAGGCGGTGGATGAAGTGGGCAACCCCACGATTCTCGCGACGCTCGCCGTGATCGCGGCGATCCTGCCGATGGCCTTCGTGGGCGGCCTGATGGGGCCGTACATGCGCCCGATCCCCGTGGGCGCTTCCGCCGCCATGATCTTCTCGATCATCGTGGCGTTCCTGGTGACGCCGTGGGCCGCGGTCCGCATTCTGAAGTTCGGCGGCCGCCACGCGCAGGGCGAGGGGGAAGGCCGGCTCACCCGCCTGTACCGCTGGATCATGGGGCCGCTGCTCGCGAGACCGGTGTTGCGCTGGAGCTTTCTCGGAGGAGTAGTCTTTCTCCTGATCGGCTCGATGGCGCTGGTCTACATCGGGTTCGTCAAGGTGAAGATGCTGCCGTTCGACAACAAGAGCGAGTTCCAGGTGATTGTGGACATGCCCAATGGAACCACGCTCGAACAGACCGCCGCGGTCACGCGCTTGTTGGCGGATGCGGTGCTGAAACGGCCCGAAGTGGTGAACGTCCAGACCTACGCCGGCGCAGCGTCGCCGTACAATTTCAACGGGCTGGTGCGGCACTATTACCTGCGGCGCGGCTCGAACGTCGCGGACATTCAGGTCAACCTGCTGGGAAAGAACGACCGCGCCCTGCAAAGCCACGCGATCGCCAAGCTCGTGCGCGCCCGGCTGGTTCCCATCGCCGAGCGCTACGGCGCGCGGATCAAGGTGGCCGAGGTCCCGCCCGGCCCGCCGGTGCTGGAGACGCTGGTCGCCGAAGTGTACGGCCCGTCCCAGCAGGGGCAGATCGATCTGGCGCGCAAGATCCGCGACCTGTTCAAACGCACGGATGGCGTCGTGGATGTGGACTGGTACGTCGAAGACGATCAGCCGAAGTACCGGCTGGCGATCGACAAGGAAAAGGCCGCGCTGAACGCCATTTCCGAGGACGACATCGCACGCACCATGCGGATCGCCTCGGCCGGCGAGGTGGCGGGGCTGTTGCACGTGGACTCCGAAAAGGAGGACGTGCCAATCACGGTGCGCCTGGATCGCGCCACGCGCTCGGACCTTGAACGCATTCAAAGCCTGAAGGTCCAGGGGCGGCGACTGGTCGCCTTATCCGAGCTGGTCACTCCTACGCTGGTCACCGAGGACAAAAGCATCTACCACAAGAACCTGATGCCGGTGACCTACGTGACCGCGGACATCGCGGGCACGATGGAGAGCCCGGTCTACGCCATCCTCAAGCTGGGACCGGAGATCGAGAAGTTCAAGATGCCCGGGGGCTACTCGATCGAGCAGCACATGGCGCGGCTGCCCGCCGACGACGCGCGCTACTCGATGAAATGGGACGGCGAGTGGCACATCACCTACGAGGTGTTCCGCGACCTGGGCATCGCCTTCGCCGCCGTGCTCATTCTCATCTACGTGCTGGTGGTGGGGTGGTTCCAGTCCTTCGTGACGCCGCTGGTAATCATGGCCGCGATTCCGTTTTCGCTGGTGGGCATCCTGCCCGCGCACGGCCTGATGCACGCCTTCTTCACCGCCACCTCGATGATCGGCTTCATCGCCGGGGCGGGCATCGTGGTGCGAAACTCGATCATCCTGGTGGACTTTGTCGAGCTGCGCCTGAAGGAAGGCATGCCGCTTGAGGAGGCCGTCGTAGATGCCGGCGCGGTGCGCTTCCGGCCCATGCTGCTGACCGCGGCGGCGGTNNCTCGCCATCGCGCTGATGGCGGGGGAAATCGCGTCCCTGGCGCTCTCGCGCATGACGGTGCCCATCGTGTATTTCGTGGTGAACCGGAGGAAGGTCGAGAGAACGAAAGAGGTATGATCAAAGAGATGGCACAGGTCCATATGAGCGAGGCCGAGGTGGCCAAGAATTTCGCCGCCGTGCTGAAACTCGTGGGACAGGTGGCGGGACTGAAGTCCCGCGCGGTCTGAAGTCCGCCCCACCCAACCCGTGCGTGAGCTTCTGGCCAGCGTGCTGCGTCGCATAAACTGCACCTTATCCTGGCGGGCTGGTCGTGGCGCAGGCCATCGTTTTCCGTGGCCTGCGGGGCCGGCAGACGACAAAAGGCGATCGTCTGCCCCACCTGTTGGGCCACCAACTTCTGTCACCAGGGCTGCCCGGATTGCATCTGCTCAAACGAGGAGCTTCCATGACACTGGATCGCTACCTGCGCATGTTCGCGGGGTTTTTTGTGCTGCTGAGCCTGGCCCTGGGGCATTGGGTCAACACGAACTGGTACTACTTCACTGCCTTCGTCGGGCTGAACCTGCTTCAATCGGCGTTCACCAATTGGTGCCCGATGATGACCTTCCTTAAGAAGCTCGGCGTGCGAACATGAAGGGATGGCAGCTCCGCTCGATGCGCTCTTCCTGAGATTCGCCACCAGCAAACTGGCGCAGTTGAGCGCGCGGATTGTGGACTGCCTGGGGCGACTCTCGGACGACCAGATTTGGTCTCGCGGCAGCGAGAACCAGAACGCCGTGGGCAACCTGGTTTTGCACCTTTGCGGAAACCTGCGGCAGTGGATCCTCTCGGGGGCGCGCGACCGGGATGCCGAGTTCGCGGCCAGCGGCGAGGTTTCCGGCGCCGAGCTGGCGGCGCGCCTTCAGACTATGGTCAATGCGGCGCTGGCGGTGATACGAAACACCACGGCGGAACGCCTCGGCGAGACAGTTTCCATCCAGGGCTACGAGGTCTCGGTCCTGGAGGCCTTCGGGCACGTGACGGAACACTTCGCGCAGCACACCGGCCAAATCATCTACGCCACCAAGCTGCTGACCGGCGCGGATCTGGGCTACTACCGGCACTTGAGCAAAGCGTCCGCACACCAGGAGAAGACTCCCTGACCATGGACCGCCTGGAATCGCTGGATGTGTTTCGCGGCGCCACCATCGCCGCCATGATCCTGGTAAACAACCCAGGCTCCTGGAGCGCGGTCTATGCGCCGCTGCGCCACGCGGAGTGGCACGGGTGGACCTTCACCGACCTGGTTTTTCCGTTCTTCCTGTGGATCGTCGGCGTGGCGATGACGCTCGGGTTCGCCAAGCGCGTCGAGCGGGGCGACGACCGCCGCAAGCTACTCCTGCACGCTGTGCGCCGGGCCGCCATCCTCTTCGCGCTGGGCTTGGTGATGAACGGTTTCCCATCCTTTCACCTGGCGACTTGGCGCATTCCCGGGGTGCTCCAGCGGATCGCCGTCTGCTACCTGATCGCCGCGCTGATCTTCTTGTGGACGAGTTGGCGCACCCAGGCGGTGTGGACCGTAGCCCTGCTGGCGGTCTATTGGGCGCTGATTGGTCCCGGAGGCGTCGAGAAGGGCGCCAACCTGGCGCGGCACATCGACGGCCTGTTGCTGGGCAGCCACATGTGGTCGCAAACCCGCACCTGGGACCCCGAAGGCATTCTCAGCACGCTTCCGGCGATCGCCACCACGCTCTTCGGCGTTCTCACGGGACACCTTCTGCGCTCGAGCCGCGGGGCGGCGGAGAAAACCGCCTGGATGTTCGTTTCCGGCAACGCGCTGTTGGTGGCGGGCATTGTCATGAACGTCTGGCTGCCCATCAACAAGAATCTCTGGACCAGCTCCTACTCGGTCTTCATGGCGGGGATGGCGCTGATTGTCTTCGCCTGCTGCTACTGGCTGGTGGACGTGCAGGGATACCGCCGGTGGACCAGGCCGTTTGCGATCTACGGCATGAACGCGATCGCGGTGTATGTGCTGGCGGGGGCGCTGGAAGTGGCTCTGGACGCGATCCGGGTGGGGCCGGTCTCGCTGCACGAGTGGCTGTTCCAGCGTCTCTTCGCGCCTTGGGCGAGCCCGCTAAACGCTTCGTTGCTGTGGGCGCTGAGTTTCGTGGCGGTGCTGTATGTGGTGGCTTGGGGGATGTACCGGCGCCGTTGGTTCGTGAAGGTGTAGCAAACCGCTACTTAAAGGTGCTATTGTCTTTTCAAACGCCGGCTTGACAGTACGTCTATAATAATCGGCTGTTGGGCAAGGTTACGGAGGGGTACTCTGGATGGGCGCCGTCGCGATGGACACCACGCTAAAACAGACCTGGGGGATCTACCAGGTATATATCGGAAAGAAACTGGTCATGGTGGCCAGCGGGGTGGTATTGGTGTTGTACATCTTCGGCCACCTGGCGGGCAACCTTCAAATCTACATGGGACCGGCGCGGCTGAACGCCTATGCCGCGTTCCTCCACTCGCACCCCGGCCCGCTCTGGATCGCGCGGACAGTCATGCTGGCGGCAGTGGGGCTGCACGGCTGGTCGAGCTTCCTGCTGTGGCTGGAGAAGCGACGCGCGCGCCCGATCGGCTACGTGAAAAAGGACGACGTTCCGGCATCCTACGCCTCGCGCACGATGATGTGGAGCGGCCCCATCCTGGGGGCGTTCGTGGTCTTTCACATCCTGCACCTGACCACCGGCAGCGTCCCCGGGCTGGGGTTCCGCGAGTCCGAGCAGGAACAGTTCTTCGCTTACCAGAACGTGGTCAATGGATTCCAACACCCGGCGGTAGCGATCGCCTACGTCGTCGCCATCGTGCTCCTGAGCATGCACCTCTACCACGGCCTCTGGAGCATGTTCCAGTCGGTGGGCATCAGCCACCGGCGCTATACGCCGCTGCTGAAGCGGGCGGCGCACGTGGTGGCGATTCTGGTCGCTGCGGGATACATCTCGATTCCCCTCTGCGTGACGATTGGGTTGGTGAAATGATGGAACTCAACTCCAAGGTCCCCTCCGGCCCCATCGAGCAGGCCTGGAGCCGGCGCAAATTCGATCTCAGGCTGGTCAGCCCGGCCAACAAGCGGAAGCACACCATCATCGTGGTGGGTACCGGCCTGGCGGGCGGGGCGGCCGCCGCAACGCTGGGCGAGCAGGGCTACAACGTGAAGTGCTTCTGCTACCAGGACTCGCCCCGCCGCGCACACTCCATCGCCGCCCAGGGCGNNAACATCATCGACCAGTGCGTGGCGCAGGGCGTGCCGTTTGCGCGCGAATATGGCGGAACGCTCGAGAACCGCTCCTTCGGCGGGGCGCAAGTATCGCGGACGTTTTATGCGCGCGGCCAGACCGGACAACAACTGCTGCTGGGCGCCTACCAGGCGTTGATGCTGCAGGTGGCGGCCGGCCAGGTGAAGATGTACCCGCGCCACGAAATGCTCGATCTGGTGGTGATCGACGGGCGGGCGCGGGGCATCGTCACGCGCGACCTGATCAGCGGCAAGATCGAATCGCACGTGGCCGACGCGGTGGTGCTGGGAACGGGCGGCTACGCCAACGTTTACTACCTTTCCACCAACGCCAAGGGCTCCAACGCCACGGCCATCTGGCGGGCCTACAAGCGCGGCGCNNCTGATGAGCGAATCGCTGCGCAACGACGGCCGCATCTGGGTGCCGAAACGGAAGGGCGACACGCGCGCTCCCGGCGAGATCCCCGTGGACGAGCGCGACTATTTCCTGGAACGCAAGTACCCGGCCTTCGGCAACCTGGTGCCGCGCGACGTGGCTTCGCGCAACGCCAAGGCGGTCTGCGACGAGGGCCGCGGTGTTGGGCCCAGCGGCTACGGGGTCTACCTGGATTTCCGCAGCGCCCTCCAGCGGCTCGGCCGAGCGGTGATCGACGAGCGTTACGGCAACCTGTTCGAGATGTACGCGGACATCACCGGAGAGGACCCCTACACGGCCCCCATGCGCATCTATCCCGCCAGTCACTACACCATGGGCGGGCTGTGGGTGGATTACAATCTCATGAGCACCGTGCCCGGACTGTACGTGATCGGCGAGGCGAATTTCTCCGACCACGGCGCCAACCGGTTGGGGGCGAGCGCTCTGATGCAGGGGCTGGCCGACGGCTACTTCATCCTGCCCAACACCATCGGGGACTACCTGGCGACCACTCAGTTCGAAAAGATCGAGACCACCCACGCCGCCTTCCGCTCGGTCGAAGCAGAGGTGGCCGCGAACACCAGGCGCCTCCTGGAAATCCAGGGCACGCGGTCGGTGGATTCCTTCCACCGCGAGCTGGGCAAGCTGGTGTGGGAGCACTGCGGCATGGGGCGCACGGCCGAGGGTCTGAAACAGGCGCTCGCCAAGATCCCCGAGCTGCGCGAGCAGTACTGGAAGGACGTGCGGGTGCTGGGCGACGGCGACGAGTTCAACCAGTCGCTCGAGAAGGCCGGCCGGGTCGGCGATTTCTTCGAGCTGGCCGAGCTGATGTGCCGGGACGCGCTCGAACGCAACGAGAGCTGCGGCGGCCATTTCCGCGAGGAGTGCCAGACCCCGGAAGGAGAGGCGCTGCGCAATGACGCCGAGTACTCTTACGTTTCGGCCTGGGAATTCCGCGGCGCGGGAAATGCCCCGGCACTGAACAAAGAACCCTTGGAATTCGAGTACGTGCATCCCTCGCAACGGAGCTACAAATGAACCTCATCCTCCACGTGTGGCGGCAAAAGAACGCGGACGCCCCCGGCCGGATGGTCCGCTACGAAGCCCGAGACATCAACCCGCACATGTCGTTCCTGGAGATGCTCGACGTGGTGAACCAAGGCTTGATCGACAAAGGCGAGGAACCGATCGCCTACGATCACGACTGCCACGAAGGCATCTGCGGGATGTGCGGGTTCATGATCAACGGGGTAGCGCACGGGCCCGAGCGTGGCACCACCGTCTGCCAGCTCCACATGCGCCACTTCAAGGATGGCGACGAGTTGTACCTGGAGCCGTGGCGCTCGCGGGCGTTTCCGGTGATCAAGGACCTGGCGGTGGACCGCAGCGCCTTCGACCGGATCATCGCGGCGGGCGGTTACATCTCGGTGCGGACGGGCAACGCGCCGGAGGCCGGCTCCATCCTGGTACCCAAGGAGAAAGCAGAACTCTCCATGGACGCGGCCGCCTGCATCGGCTGCGGCGCCTGCGTGGCCATGTGCCCCAACGGTTCGGCTGCGCTATTCACCGGCGCTAAGATCTCACACCTGGGCCTGCTCCCGCAGGGCCAGCCGGAGCGCGACCGCAGGGCCATCGCCATGGTGGTTCAGATGACCAAGGAAGGGTTCGGCCACTGCACCAACGTCGGCGAGTGCGAGGCGGTTTGCCCCAAGCGGATCAAGATCGAGGTGATCGCGCGCATGCACCGGGACTACCTGCGCGCGGCATTGGTGGGAGACTGATTCCGAGGAGACAACCATGGCGGGTGACGCGAAGTGCGGCTGGCAGGGCCGAGGCCTTGCCATTCTGCGAATGATGGTGGGCGTGGTGTTTGCGGCCCACGGGTATCAGAAACTGTTTGTTTACCACTTTGCCGGTGTCGCGGGGATGTTCAAAGGAATTGGGATCCCGCTGCCGGACGTATCGGCGATCGTGGTGACGCTGGTGGAACTGCTGGGAGGCCTGGCGCTGTTCTTCGGCCTGGGAACGCGTTGGGCGGCCTTGCTGCTGGCCATCAACATGACGGTGGCGGTCCTGACGGTGCATCTGAAGGGCGGGTTCTTCGCGCCGGCCGGATTCGAGTACCCGCTGACCTTACTGGTCGCCAACGTGGCCCTCGCGCTGGCAGGTCCGGGCGTCTGTGCGCTAGACAACCTGATCCGCAAGACTTAGTCGGTGATTTCGATCTTGGGGGCTTGCGGCGCGCCGACTTCCGCGAGGCGTGCGATCATGTTGCGCGCGAGCGTGTAGAACGCGGCTGCGTGCGGGTCGTCGGGCGGCCGCAGGGCCACCGACTCGCCGGTATCGCCGCCGATGCGCACCTGGGGATCCAACGGCACCTCGCCGAGGAACGGGACCCCCATGCTCGCCGCGGTGCGCTGGCCGCCGCCGTAGCTGAACACGTCCACCCGCTCCTTGCAGTGCGGGCAGACCAGGTAACTCATGTTCTCAACAATGCCCAGCACCTCGACGC
>PLEM01000144.1 GCA_003137035.1 Bryobacterales bacterium
CCGTCCAGCGTGTAAATCCCGGAGGTGGGCTTGTCGAGGCACCCGAGGATGTTCATGAGGGTGGATTTGCCGGATCCGGATGGTCCCATGATCGAAACGAAATCGCCCCGTTCAATTTCGAACGAGATGCCCTTCAACACGTGCACCGGCACCTGGCCGAGCCTGTAGTCCTTCACCAGATCCTCGATTTCGATGACCGATGCCATGCCGCTCACCTAGAATCCCGGCCCTCTGCGGCCCTGGCCGCCGGTCTGGGTGCCAGGGCTGCCGCCCGAAGCGGGAGCCGCGGTTGCCAGCGTCGCGACAATCACGGCGTCCCCGTCCTTCAGGCCGCCCGTCAGAACCTCCGTATTCGCGCCATCGCTCTCGCCCGTAGTGACCACGATACGCTGCAGCTTGTTGTCCGGGTCCAGGACCCAGACGGCTTTCTCCGGCGCCCCGCCCTTGCGTACGCTCGTGCCGCCAGCGGGCGCTGCCGTGGTCTCGGACGCCGGGTGATATCGCAGCGCGGCGTTGGGGACCTTCAGCACGTTCGTGCGCTGATTCACCAGGATCTTCACATTCGCCGTCATACCCGGAAACAGCTTCAGGTCCGGATTCGAAACGCCGATCACCGCGTCGTAGGTAATCACGTTCTGCACGTTGATGGGCGCCTTGCGGATGGAGGTCACGTTGCCCGTGAACACCTGCCCCGGATACGCATCCACCGTGAATGTGGCAGGCTGGTTCACGCGCACGCGTCCCACGTCCGCTTCCGACACGTTCGTATCCACCTGCATCTTGGTCAGGTCCTGAGCGATGAGAAACAGCGTCGGAGCCGCCAGGCTCGCGGCCACGGTTTGTCCGACATCCACGTTCCGCGAGACCACGACGCCATCCACCGGCGCCTTGATGTTGGTGTGCTCCAGGTCGATCTGGGTCGATTGCAGCGCCGCGGTGAACTGTTTCACCTGCGCCTGGCTGGCGGCCAGAAGCGAATTCGCCACTTTCAACTGCGCCTGTGCGACCTTCACGCTGTCTTCCACCGCATGCTGCTGCGCCACCGATGCGTCATGATCGGCAACCGCCGACTGGTATGTGGTTTGAGCGGTTTCAAGATCCTCTTTGGAGTCGGCGCCCTGCTTGACCATGATCACGCGCCGGTCGACCTTGACCTTGGCATCCTCGGCGAAGGCCTGCGCTTTCACGACATTCGCCCGAGCGGCCGCGAGAGATGAGTTGGCCGCCTGAATGCCCGCCATAGCCTGCTGGACGACGGCCTGAGTATTGGCTACGCCGGACCGCGCCGCATCCAGGTTAGCCTTGGCCTGATCGACCTTTGCCTGGAAGGGCGCGGGATCGAGCCGCGCTATCAGTTCGCCCTTGGTCACTTTGGTGTTGAAATCGGCGAACAGGGCCAGAATGATGCCCGACACTTGCGAGCCTACTTGCACGGTGACGACCGCGTTCGGGTTGCCGGTGGCCGAGATGGTGACGTTGATGTCGCCGTGCTCGACCGCCGCCGTGCGATACTGAACTCCGCCTGGTCCCCTGAGAACAAACCACGTCCCCAGCCCTACGGCAACGCAAGCCGTGGCGGCAACGATTATAACCGTTTTCCTCTGCATATCATCTCTTGCCCTACCTTACAACCCTTTTCTCCCCATTACAATCGAGGGCGCGACTCCCGTTCCGGTTCCAACTCCCATACGATGGCCTCTAATCTGGTAACGACGAGACCCGCGCCCGGGCAGTTAGCGGCTAATCCTGCGATCCGATCGTTTGGACATGCAGGCGGAACCGCCTGCCACGGATTCTCGCCACGGGCCGCTATTCCAGCGCCGCCGTCACGTAGATCAGTTGCCCGAACCGTTCCACGTGGAGCGCGATGGGATCGCCGGATTTCTTGTCCTTCAGCGCGTCCCGCAGGTCGTCGAGCGAGGCGATGCGCCGGTTGTTCAGCGAGTAGATCACGTCGCCCGCCATCAGGCCGGGATTGAGCCCCGCATATTCCGCCGGAACCGCCGCCACCGCCACGCCCGAAAGACGCCTCAGGTCCGGCAGAACGGCCGTCACGTTCTCGTCCACGGGTACCGCCAGAATCCCCAACTGGCGAATCAGCGCGGTATCGTAGTTGGCGAGATCCGCCAGCAGGCTGGGCTCGTTCTTGCGGTCGAGAACGGCGACTGTCTTGGACATCCGCGCCTTGCCGCGCTGGATCTCCAGGGTCAACTCTTCTCCGGGCGCCCGCTGGAACACCGCCAGCGCCAGATCCCGCGTCTCTCGCATCGGCTTTCCGTCGATAGACAGCACCACGTCTCCCGGTTCGATTCCCGCGGCCTCCGCCGCGCCGTGCGGCGCCACGTCGGAAAGGATGACGCCCGAATCCCGGTCCAGTCCCAGGGCCGCTCCCAGCCTTGGCGTGATCGTCTCGGGAATCACTCCGATCGCGCCGCGCCGCACCCGCCCGTCCTTGCGAAGCCTCTGATACACGTCCTTGGCCAGATTGGCCGGAATGGCGAACCCGATGCCTTCGTTGCCTCCCGATTCCGACAGGATCATCGTGTTGATGCCGGCAATGCGCCCCTCGACGTCCAGCAATGGCCCTCCGCTGTTGCCGGGGTTGATCGGAGCGTCGGTCTGGATATAGACCATGGGACTATCCGACTTCAATTGCCGGGAAGTCGCACTCACCACGCCGTGCGAGAGTGAATTCTGCAACCCGAGCGGGCTGCCCAGAGCCAGCACGAACTGCCCCTGCCGCAGACTGTCCGAGTTCACGAAGGAAAGCGCCGGAAGATTCTGCCCCTCGATCTTCACAACGGCGATATCCACCTGCCGATCCAGTCCGATCAGTTTCGCGGGCATCAGGTGCGCGTGCGGCTCCTGCCCCCTTTCGTCGCTCCGGAGAACCTTGACCTCGATGCGGCGGGCGTTCTGCACTACATGAGCGTTGGTGACGATATACCCGTCGGGGTCCACAATGACGCCCGATCCGGTGGCTTCCTGCTCCGAGACGAACCCCGTTCGTTGCGATTCTTCCTTCCCCAGGGGCGCCAAGGTCTGCACCAGGATCTGAACCACAGCCGGGCTTGCGGACTGGGCGAGATCCTCCATGGCTGCGCTGTAATCGGCCAGGACTTTGGACGGCTTGGAAGACTTCGAGCCCGACTGGGCGGCGCCGGGTCCGGGCGCCAATAGCAGGATTATCGTGGCAAGAGCAACCGTCCTCATCATGTCTCCGTTATACCTCCGCCGGCCACCATGCGCGCCTACGCCGCATGCAGTGCCCGTATCTTCGAAGCGCTGCTGCGGGAACATCGATCGTGCCAACTGCGGGAGGCCAGGCTCACGATTCGGATGACTTCTGCTCTTTCAAACGGCTGCGCCAGAACATCGTACGCTCCGACGTTCAGAGCTTCCGCCCAGAGGTAGTCGTCCGCCAGCCGCGAAGTCACGATTACGCATGGCGGTTGAGGCAATACCATGGCCCAATCCAACAGGTCCTTCCAGGTACCCGGGGCCAAATCACATTCACAAATCACGACTGCGGGGTGGTTCTCCGCCAGGAACGCTATGGCGTATGAAAGCGTGAGGGCCTTATGCAGAGTCCATCGAGGCTGGCTGAAAATCCGTTCCAAAGTATTGTGGTCGTCTTCGATCGGGCTGATCGACAGTATGGTTTCAACGGCGGCCGTGATCGCCGTCGGGTTGGTTTCGATACCGGTCTGCTTCACTGCCTACCTCCAGAAAGCTCGACTCGAAGCGCCCAGGCCACAGCCCCGGCCCTGTTCTTGTTAGACGCTTCAGCCGGGCGGGCAGTTACCAACGGGCGACGGCTCAGGCGAGTTGGCAGCCCCAGGCGAAAATGAATCTTGGGCAAGAAACGCCATAAACTCAAGCGGCGGAAGAGGCGGTTCCGAAGGGACGCCGCACCCGAACCGGGTCCCGCGGTATCACCCTTGTGGTTGACGTGGGTGCTCCCGCGCGCTCGCGTATGCTTGGCTCCGCGGCAACGCGGACTGCGGTGTCGCGGTCTGAAAGAGACCTGCAACGGATATCGCTTGACTCCGCAGTTTCCATTGTGTAAACTCGGATGGTGAGGGTGATCAGCCGACCGGCGATCCTCAAGTTCTCCGAGATCCACCCGCATGCGCTGGTTCCACTGCTGAACTGGTATCGGATCACCCGCAGGGCGAATTGGAGCTCTCTGGCCGAGTTGCGGAACGATTTCGGTCATGCCGACGTGGTGGGCCGGAGGACGGTGTTTAACATCCATGGCAATGACTATAGGCTGATCGCGCGTGTGAACTACGAGACCAAGCGGCTTTTCATCCTGCACATCCTGACCCACGCCGAGTACACGAAGGGAGATTGGCGAAGATGATCGCGACACTCGAAATCGACGATGCGGCGTATCGGAAACTGCTAACGAAATCGCTGCCGCGGCCCATTCACACCGACGAGGAGCATCAGCGGCTCACCACGCTACTGCTGGAACTGGACGAGCGCGAGGGCCGCACTCCGGAGGAGGATGCGCTGGCGGAGGTACTCACACTCCTCATCGAGGACTTCGAAGAAAAGCGCTATCCCATGCCCCGCGTTTCACCGCACGATTCCCTCAAGGCGCTGATGGAGGAGCGCGGCCTGAGGCATAAGGACGTCTGGCCGGTGATCGGCAACAAGGGCGCGACGACCGAAGTGCTCCATGGCCGCCGGTCCGTCAGCAAGGCGCAGGCAAAGCGGTTGGCGGAATTCTTCCGCGTTCCCGTCGACCTGTTCATCTGAGAATCCAGCCCCGCGGGCCGCAACCTCACCCCTTCTGGTTGTTCGGGGCGAAGCGCCGCACGAAGTTGGTGTCGAAGCTCCCGCGCAGGAAGTCCGGATCGGCCAGAATGCGCTGGTGCAGCGGGATCGAGGTATGGATTCCCTCGACCACGAAGGTCTCCAGGGCGCGCTTCATGCGGGCAATGGCCTCGCTGCGGTCGTGGCCGTAGGTGATCAGCTTGGCGACTAGCGAATCGTAGTAGGGCGAAATCACGCCGTCGGTATAGGCCGCGGTGTCCACGCGCACGCCGATGCCGCCGGGCAGGTTCAGGCCCGTGATGCGGCCGGGCGAGGGGGCGAAGGTGACCGGGTCCTCGGCGTTGATGCGGCACTCCAGCGCGTGGCCGCGGGTCCGTACGGGCAACTCGATGATGTCGGGCAGCGCCCGGCCGTCCGCGATCAGGATCTGGCTCTTGACCAGATCGATTCCGGTGATGAACTCGGTGACCGGGTGCTCCACCTGGATGCGGGCGTTCACCTCGATGAAATAGAGCTGACCATCCTCGGCCATCACGAACTCGACGGTGCCGGCATTCACGTAGCCGCAGGCGCGCAGGGCCTCCCGCAGGGAGCCGGCAATGCGGCCGCGCAGCTCCGGGGTGACGCAGGGCGAAGGCGCCTCTTCGACCAGCTTCTGGTGGCGGCGCTGGATGGTGCACTCGCGCTCGCCCAGCACCTCGACGTTCCCGTGCTGGTCGGCCAGGATCTGGAACTCGATGTGCCGCGCCGACAAAATGTACTTCTCGAGATACACGTCGGCGCAGTCGAAGCTGGCGCGGGCCTCCTGCTGGGCCTGGACGAACAGGGCGGGGAGTTCCTCGGGGGAGCGAACGATGCGCATGCCGCGCCCGCCGCCTCCGGCCGTGGCCTTGAGGATTACCGGGTATCCGATCTGGGCGGCGACGGCCAGCGCCTCCTCCGGCGACGGCACCACGCCCTCGGAGCCGGGCAAGGTCGGCACCCCGGCGGCCTTCATGGCGGCGCGCGCGCGGTCCTTCAAACCCATCAGGCGGATGACGTCCGCGGGCGGGCCGATGAATCGGATGCCGGAAGTCTCGCATACTTCCGCGAAATCGGCGTTCTCGCTCAGGAAGCCGTAGCCCGGGTGAATGGCGTCCACATTGGTGATCTCGGCGGCGCTGATGACCGACGGAATATCCAGATAGCTGAGGCTGCTCTTGGCCGGCCCGATGCAGATAGCCTGGTCGGCGAAGCGCACGTGGAGGCTGTGGCGATCGGCTTCCGAGTAGACGGCCACCGTCGGGATGCCCAGTTCCTTACAGGCGCAGATGACGCGGAGCGCAATCTCCCCGCGATTGGCGATCAGGATCTTTTCAAACATGCGCGGCTCAGGCGGGTCGAACGGCGAACAGGGCTTCCCCGTACTCGACGGGCTGGGCGTTGGCGGCCAGCTTGCTCACGATCGTGCCCCCGGTCTCGGCTTCGATCTCGTTCATCAGCTTCAT
>PLEM01000324.1 GCA_003137035.1 Bryobacterales bacterium
CTTGCAGAATTCCTGGAAACCGCTCCCTTGCGGTCGCGGCTCGGAAACGGAGCGCTGATTCTCAATGGGTTACCGAGCCGCGCGCGCCAGCAAGCGGACCTTTTACGAATTCTGCAAGTCCCTCTGAAGCCCCGCGCGGACTAGAAGTCCGCCCTCCAAACCTAGTGTGCTACGCTCGGGTTTCTATGGCCGAGTTCGATGTGGTGGGCGTGGGTCTGAACGCCACCGACACGCTGTTGCTGCTGCCGCAGTTCCCGGCTTACGGGGGCAAGGTTCCGTTCGAGGACGAGATTCTCAGTCCGGGCGGGCAGGTGGCCAGCGCGCTGGCGACTTGCGCCCGGCTGGGCCTGCGCGCGAAATACATTGGCACGGTGGGAGACGACGAGCGCGGGCGGGTGCAGATGGAGAGCCTGCGCGGAACCGGCATCAATCTCGATCACGTGCAAGTGCGCAAGGGCTGCGCCAACCAGTCGGCCTACATCCTCATCGACCGCACCACCGGCGAGCGAACCGTTCTGTGGCGCCGGCCGGAGGCGTTGCGCATCGATCCCGAGGAAATCGCTCCCGAGCAGATCACCTGCGCGCGATTGCTGCACATCGACGGCCACGATACGCCGGCGGTGGCCCACGCGGCCGAGATCGCGCGCCGCGCGGGCATCCCGGTGACGGTGGACGTGGACACCATTTACCCGGGCTTCGAGCAGGTGCTCCCCAACACCGACTACCTGCTGGCCAGCGCCGAATTCCCGGGGCGCTGGACCAACGAGCGCGACCCGTTCAAGGCGCTCGAGAGAATTCAGAACGAATACGGCATGCGCTGCGCCGGCATGACGCTGGGAGCGTTCGGGGCGCTGGCGCGCATGGAGGGCCGGTTCTTCTACTCACCGGGATTTGTGGTGGACTGCGTGGACTCGACCGGTGCCGGAGACGTGTTTCACGGGGCTTTCTGCTATGCTGTCATCGAGCGTCTCGGGATGGAAGAGGCGCTGGATTTCTCGAACGCGATGGCCGCGCTGAACTGCACCGCACTGGGGGCTCGGGGGGGCATCCGAACCGCGGCCGAGGCGAGGGCGCTGATGGGCCGCGGGGAGCGGCGCTCGCATCCCGATTACACGCGATGATTCCACTCCGGGACACCCAGCGGAGTTACTCGAAGCCGGTGGCTACCGTGCTGCTGATCGTGGCGAACTGCGTGGCGTTCCTCTACGAGATGTCGCTCGGTCCGCACGCCCGCAACTACCTGATCTACTCCTACGGCCTGGTACCCGACCACTTCGTCCCGCGGTCGCTGGTCACCTCCATGTTCCTGCACGGCGGGTGGCTGCACATCATCGGCAACATGTGGTTCCTGTGGATCTTCGGCGACAACATCGAGGACCTGCTGGGCCACGGCAAGTACCTGCTGTTCTACCTGGCGTGCGGCGTGGCGGCGGGGCTGGCGCACCTGGTGACGAACCTGGGCTCGCCCGTTCCGACGGTTGGGGCGAGCGGCGCGATCGCCGGCGTGATGGGCGCCTACCTGGTGAAGTTCCCCCGCGCGCGGATCACCACACTGGTCGTGCTCGTTGTGTTCCTCACCACGTTCGACCTGCCCGCGTTCTTTGTTCTGGCGTACTGGTTCCTGATTCAGATCTTCAGCGGCGTAGGCTCGGTCGCCTCTTCGCATCTCACCTCGCAAGGGGTGGCCTGGTTCGCGCATGTGGGCGGGTTCCTGACCGGCATGCTTCTGATTCTGATTCTTCCCACGAGCGGGGCCTATCAGCGGCGGCGCAGCCTTCCATGGTAACTATGACCGACATTCCTCCTCTCGACGTACTGGCCATCGCGGCGCATCCCGATGACGTGGAGCAGACCTGCGGCGGCACGCTTATCAAAATGGCGGAGCTGGGCTACCGCACCGGCGTACTCGATCTCACCGCCGGCGAGATGGGCACGCGCGGATCGCCGGAGGTTCGCCTCCAGGAGGCGGAAGCGGCGGCGCGCCACCTGCTGCTGGCCTTCCGCGGCAACCTGCGCTTTCCCGACGCGCGCCTGGAGAACGTACTCGCCGCGCGCATGTCGCTGGCCGCCGAGATCCGCCGGCTGCGCCCGCGGGTGACGATTCTGCCGTACTGGGAAGCGCGCCATCCCGACCACTACCGCGCCGGAGAAATAGGCTACGAGGCCTGCTTCCTGGCCGGATTGAAGAAGCTAGACGAATCCACCGAGCCGCACCGGCCGTTCAAGGTGGTCTATTCGTCGCTCTACGCGAACGTAACCCCGTCGTTCGTGGTGGATATCTCGGCGCAGTTCGAGCGGCGCATGGCGGCGCTGCTGAGTTACGAATCTCAATTTGGCGGAGGAGACGGCTCCGATCTGTTTCCCGGCGAGCCGGAGATCCGCGTGCGCCTGGGCTCCATCGCCCGCTTCTACGGCAATCTGATCGGTGTGAGATACGGCGAGCCGTTCGTGGTGAAAGAGACCATGCGCGTGGACGACATCGTCGGCCTCGGCGTGCGGAGCTTCTGAAGGGCGTATCGCAGATTGGCTGAAACCCATTCTGGCCGGGGCGCGTCTTGGGTCCAGCGCAGAGTGAACAGGAGAACCGTATGAAGGCACTACTGCTGCTTGCCTGCTGCTCCGCTCTCTCGCTCGTATCTACCGCCCAGTCCACCCGCAAACAGGAAGCGAAGGCTCGCAAGGAACTGCAAAGCGCGTATTCCATGTGGCTGCGCGAAGATGTTGCCTACATCATCACCGACGAGGAACGCCAGGCGTTCACTCGCCTCCAGACCGACGACGAGCGGGAGCAGTTCATCGAGCAATTCTGGCTCCGGCGGGACCCGACCCCGGACACACTGGAAAACGAGTTCAAAGAGGAGCACTACCGCCGCATCGAGTATGCGAACGAGCACTTCGCTTCCGGCATTGCGGGCTGGAGAACGGATCGCGGCCGGATCTACATCACCTACGGACCGCCTGACGAAATCGAGTCGCATCCCGCAGGCGGCCCCTACGACAGGCCGATCGACGAAGGGGGCGGACGCATGGTGACCTGTCCCTTCGAGGAGTGGCGGTACCGGCACATCGAGGGAATCGGTACAGACATCGCGATCGAGTTTGTCGATTCGAGCCTGACCGGAGAGTACCGCATGGCGCTGGACCCCTCCGAGAAGGACGCCTTGCATCACGTCCCCAATGCCAATCAGGCCGCCAGCAGCCAGGTTCGACCCCCTGACTCCCGGCAGTTCGACCGGCTCATCCAGTACGTGGGAGTGCAGCGGTCGCCGCGGGTCAGGTTCAGGGATCTGGAAGCGCTGGTCACTACTAACATCCGGTACAATGTTCTTCCCATGAAGGTGCGCGCGGACTACCTGCGCCTGACCGAATCCACTGTCCTGGCGCCCGTTACCATCCAGTTCGAGAACAGCGATCTGCAATTCAAAGTGCAAGACAACCTCGCGCGGGCGACCGTGAACCTGTACATGCGTGTCACTACCATGACGCGACGCCCGGTGAGCGTGCAAGAGGACGTGGTGACGGTGGAATCCCAGGTCGGAATGCTTCAGCAGACCGGCAAGCGCTCGTCGGTGTATCAGAAGGCGTTCTTCCTGGCGCCGGGATCGTACCGGCTGAACGTGGTGGCCAAGGACGTGATCGGCGGCAACATCAACAACTTCGAGCTGGCGTTGCGCGTTCCGCAGTTCGAGCGGGGCAAACTGGCGGCCAGCAGCATTGTTCTGGCGGATCTCATCGAGAAGGCCCCCTCGCGTGCGGTGGGCTCGGGACAGTTCGTTATGGGCGCCTGGAAGGTGCGGCCGCGGATTTCCCGGAGTTTCCAGCGTGGCGAAAGCATGGGGATCTACTTCCAGGTTTACGAGATGGCCGGTAGTAGGCCGAACGGCACATTGGAATACCAGGTGATTCAGAACGGCGCGAACGTGCCGGTCCTGGAAATCAAGGAAGAGATGAGCGCCGTCCCCAACGCTTCCGCGCAGCAGGTCACGGTCGAGAAACTGTTTCCGCTGGCCGGGCTTGAGCCGGGGGAATACACCTTGAAGATCGTAATTACGGACCGCAACCGAAACCAGGCGCTAACTCCGACGGCGACGTTTTCGGTGCGCTGAGGGCGCCTCAGTAATAGGGCTTGTCTCGAGAGATCTGCCCCAGCGTAGCCTTCACCACACGCAGGTAATCCGCGGGCGCGAGCAGGATCTGCGCGCCGCGAATGCCGGCGGAGATCGAGACGACGTCGAACTGCTGGATGGTCTGGTCGACGAACACCGGGAAATCGCGCTTGAGGCCGAGCGCGGTGACGCCGCCGCGGACGTATCCGGTGAGCGGCTGCACGTCCTTGGTGGGCACCATTTCGATGCGGCGGTTGCCGGTGAGGCGCGCCAGCGCGCGAGGGTCCATCTCGGCGTTGCCGGGTACCACGGCGAGGCACACGCCATTGCGGTCGCCGCGCGCCACCAGTGTTTTGAACACCTGCTCGGAAGGCAGGCCGATCATCTGCGCCACCGACTCGGCGTCCATGTGCTCCTCGTCCACATCGTATTCACGCACCTCATGCGGGATGCCGAGACTCTCGAGCTGGCGGATGGCGTTGGTTTTCATGACAACAACAACCAAGTACATTATGGCAGACTGGCCGGTGAACCGCGTCCCAGACGGGTGCAACCGCTCCCTGGCGGTCGCGGCTCGGTCTGGAGCCGAAGCCGCGACCGTGAGCGGTCCCGGCCCCGGCGGCTTCGCTAGGATGGAAGCTGGCCCTCGCGTGGAAATCGTCTCCCATTGGATCGCCCAGTACGGCTATGTCGGGATCTTCTCCCTGCTGATGCTGGGCATCGTGGGGCTGCCGATCCCCGACGAGACGGTGCTGGCCTTCGCCGGCTACATGGTGTACCGCGGGCATTTGAGCCCGCTGCCGACCCTGGCGGCGGCGCTGGCCGGCAGCATCTGCGGAATCACGCTGAGTTACACGCTGGGGCGGCTGGCCGGCCACTGGCTGCTCGATAAGTACGGCGCGAAGCTGCACATCCCGCCGGAACGGGTGCGCCGGATGCACGACTGGTTCCGCCGCCTGGGACGGTTTACGCTGACTGCCGGGTACTTCGTTCCTGGCGGACGGCACGTGGTCGCGTACCTGGCCGGGGCGTCCCAGCTCGAGTGGCCGGTCTTCGCGCTATTCGCTTACTCGGGCGCGTTGATCTGGTCCAGCACGTTCATCGTTCTGGGCTACGTTCTCGGCGAACGGTGGCACAGCGCTTCCGGCGAGGCGCGGCTGGTGGTCCTGATCGGCTGCGCGCTCGTGGGCGCGGCCGGCCTGGTCTACTGGGTCTGGCACCGGCGGCGGCTACCACAGCACGAGTACTTTCCACCACAGGAAGCCGACCGTGGACCAGATGGCGATGTTCACCACTGAAACCACCGCGCCCACCTTCCACCACTGGCCCAGGCTGACGTAGTCTTGCGCGAAGAACATCGGCGCGGGTGTGGTGCCGTAGTTGGTCAGCCCCGCCGACAGGTTGGCGAAGCAGGCGAAGGCGAACACCATCCACCCCTTGGGGGCGCCCATGGCCACCAGCACCGCCACGAATGGCATGAACATGGCCACGATATGCGTCGTGATGCTCGCGAACCCGTAGTGGGCGTAGAAGTAGACCAGGAGCGCAATCGCGAATAGCGCCGGCCAGCCGAGGTAGCCGAACTGCGCGGCGACGGCCTTGGCGAAGGCGTTCGTCAGACCCTTGTCGTTGAGCGCCTGGCCCAGCATCAGCAAGCCGCCGTACCAGACGAAAATGTCCCAGGCGGCCTTCTCGTTCTTGACGTCCTCCCAGTTCAGCACGCCGGTGACGAGCAACGCGGCGACCCCCGCGAGCGCGGTTATGGAGATCTCGAGCCCGTGCAGCGGCGACGTCACCCAGCCCGCGCACACGGCTACGAAGACGGCCAGCGCGACGACCTCCTGCCGCTTCATCGGCCCCATTGCGTCGAGTTCCCGCGCCGCAAACACCGGGGCTTCCGGCGTGCGCCGGATTTGCGGCGGGTTCAGGCGGTAAACCACCAGCGGAACGATCGCCAGCGAGCACAGCCCAGGCAAGACACACGCCAGCGCCCAACCCACCCAGGTGACCTGGTAGTGCAGGGTATCCAGGGCGGCCTTGGCGGCTACCGGGTTGCTCGCTTGTCCGGTCAGGAACATGGCGGCCGTGACGCAGACGTTCTGGTACACCGCGGTCATCAGGAACGCGCCGAGCAGCGCGGCGGTGCGCCCCGGCAGCGAGCCATAGAGTTCGCAGAGCGAGCGGACGATGGGCAAAGTCACTCCGCCGGAGCGGGCCGCGTTGGAGGGGATCACGGTCGCGAGCAGCATGTCCGAGAACGACAGCGCGTAGCACACGCCCAGCGAGGTACGGCCGGCGATGCGCACGAACAACAACGCGATCCGCCGCGCCAGGCCGGTCTTGATCAGCGCGCGGGCGATGAAGAAGGCGGCCATCACCAGCCAGCAGATGGGGTCGCCGTATCCGCTCAGCGCTTGCTTGACGGTCAGTCCGCCAAAGATGGGAGCGAGCGTCACGGCGATCAGCACCACCGCGCCGCCCGCGATCGGCTGCGCGACCAGCCCGGCCACCGCGCCAACAAAAATGCCCAGCAGCCGCCAGGCCTCGGGCTTGATGGAGACCGGCCGCGGCACAACGAAGACGATCGCGAGGGCCAGCAGAATGGGGAGCGCGGCGCTCCACAATGGGCGTGGTTTCATCGGCGCATCGATTCTATCAGGCCCGGTGCCGGCTTGCCCAGTAGAGCAGGACTCCCGCTGCGATGATTATCAGGCCCAGGTGCAGGGCGTTGATGGGGCCGAGGGGTTCCGCTTGATTCCGGATCACGGTCAGCACCAGCAGCGCGAACGGGAAGACGCCCACTGCAATGGCGATGAAGAGGCCGCCGGGAATCCGGTAGGGCCTGGGGAGATCCGGCTCGCGGATGCGCAGCGCCACCAGCGCGGCAAACTCCAGCAGGATGCTCAGACCGGTCAGCAGCACGTCGAGCACGATGAGCTTGACGAAACTGAACCCCAGGCACAGCGCCCACGCCGTCGCGCAGGCCAGAATCGCCACCCAGGGAGCGCCGGTCTTGAGGTGGCGTTTGGCGAACACCTTGGGGAGAAAACCGTCCTCGGCCAGCACCACCGGCAGCCGGGAGAACGACATGGTCAGAGCGTTGAGCGTGCCCGCCGCTCCCACCATGCCGCCGATGGTGAGAGCCAGGGCCAGCCCCTGGCTGACCGCTCCGTTTCCCAACACCGCCCGCGCGATATCGGCCCAGCCGCCGGTCGACCAGCGATTGGCGTCGAGACCGGTCAGGGCCACGGCGGCAATGGGCAAAACGTAGGTCACCGCCACCAGGATCACGGTCCCGAACATGGCCAAGGGGTAGGTGCGCTGCGGCCGGTCCACTTCGTCGGCGAAGGTGGAGGCATTGTCCCATCCCATGTAGTTCCACATGGCGACCAGGATTCCGCCGAGAATGTCGACGCGGTGGAGCGCCACCGGCGCCGCGCCCAGTCCGGAGTGCCGCCAGATCGCGTAGCCCATCAGCACCACAAACGGGCCGAGCAGCACAATGCTCATTACCAGCGAGCTTCCGCCCACCACCTTCGCGCCCAGAAGGTTCCAGAGGGCACATGCGGCGATCATTGCGGCGCCGATCGCGATGCCCCTGCGCCCGCTGGTGAGAGCCGGCGCGAAATGGCCCAGGTATCCCACGAACAACGTCGGGTAAATCGCCATGTCGAACACGCTGCCGGCGAGCGACAGCCAGGCTTCCTGGAATCCCCAGAAACGGCCCATGCCGCGAGACACCCAAACGTAAAAGCCGCCCTGCTGCGGGAGTGCGCTGGCGAGCTCGCTGACCATGAGCGCGGTGGGCAGACTCCACAGCAGCGGCGTCAGCAGCAGGATCAGGATGGCGCCCGCGTAGCCGGCCTGGGAGACGGTATCCTCGAGGCCGTAGGGCCCACCGGCCACCATGAAGTAAGTGGCTGCGATGAGCGGCAGCAGCGTCATTTTGCGCGGCACGGAGTTACGCCTCGGCCACGACGGGATTGCGCAACTGGCCCAGGCCCTCGACCTCCACCAGCACCTCGTCGCCCGGCCGCAGGTAGCGCGGCGGCTTGCGCGCGAAGCCCACGCCGGCGGGCGTGCCGGTGGAAACCACGTCGCCGGGTTCGAGCGTGAAGACGCTGGACAGGAACTCGATCAACTCGGGAATGCCGAAGATCAGGTTGCGCGTATTCGAGGACTGCATGAGCTCGCCGCTGAGCGTCAGCCTCACGTCGAGCGCGTGCGGGTCGGCAATTTCGTCCGCGCTCACGATCCACGGCCCCATCGGCGCGAAGGTGTCGAAGTTCTTCCCCATCGTCCATTGCGACGTGGCCATTTGGTAATCGCGTGCGCTCACGTCGTTCATTATGGTGTAGCCGAACACGTGCTCGCGCCAGC
>PLEM01000032.1 GCA_003137035.1 Bryobacterales bacterium
ATGCTTCAGCTTGCCCGGCGACTTCTCCACGCTCCCGTCGGGGAGCGATCCCAACGGACTGATTGCGCCGGAGTCGCGCATGCATGGGTGAAAAGCTATCAGGCTGGAGCGGGAGACGGGATTCGAACCCGCGACATCAACCTTGGCAAGGTTGCACTCTACCAGCTGAGTTACTCCCGCTTGAGCCTTCATTGTCCCTCGGCCGGTTTACCACTGTCAAATGCAAACGCGTGGGTTCCATTACCCCCAGGACTACAAGGAATCTGGTCTGCCGGAACCGCCCAACAACGCGGCGCGGTGTGCGCCTGGAATAAAGTGGGGGACTAGTACCCAGGACTCACAAACCGGGCCAAAAATGATTTGGGAGAATTGTCTGCAAACCGATGATTCTGAAGGCTCTATCGCGTGGCAAACTTTTTTCTCACAGCCTGGTGATCTGTGCTAGACTTGCCTACCAGCAGGGCATGTGAGACCCAAGCCGCAGATGCTCCTGGTTGGTTCTCACCAGCGGTTAACTCCGGAAATCTAAAGGTAGCCTGCATCATTTTCCACAGGCTGTGGAAAATGTGTGGATAAAGCGCGCTCTGGCGCATCGTGATCTCGTTCTATGAACGTATGGGAACTGATTAAGAAGAAGGCTGCTCCCAAGCTCAGCAGCGAAAGCTTCCAGAACTGGTTCGCTCAAACCAGCCTGCGCGAGTTCGAGTACGATACCGTATGGGTCTCGGTGCCGAACGAAGCTGCCCGGAACTACATCGAGCAGGAGTACTCGGAGCTGATTCAATCCATCATCCGGGAGTTGTCGCTGCCGGTTCGCCATGTGGTCTACGAGACGGCGGCCGGGCCGGGCCGCGATCCGGCGCTCTCGCAGGCGATGCCCACCATCGGGACCGAGGCGCTGTTTGAGGCGCCCACCACGCACTTCAACCCACGGTTCACCTTCGACAACTTCGTCGTCGGATCGTGCAATCAGTTCGCCCACGCCGCCGCGCAGGCAGTCGCCACCAAGCCTTCCCAGCGCTACAACCCGCTGTTTATTTACGGTGGTGTGGGCATGGGCAAGACCCACCTGATGCATGCCATCGGCCGTTCCCTGCTGGACAACTATGCCAGCATGCGCATTGTCTACACCTCCAGCGAGCGGTTCATGAACGAGATGATCACCAGCATCCGTTTGCAGCGGATGCCGCTGTTCCACAGGTACTACCGCTCCGCCGACGTCCTTCTGGTCGACGACATCCAGGTGCTCGGCAGGAAGGAAGGCACTCAGGACGAGTTCTTCTATACCTTCAACGAGCTCTACGAGCATCAGAAGCAGATTGTGATCTCAAGCGATTCGCCTCCCAAGGAGATTCCCGGGCTCTTGGACCGGCTTCGCTCACGCTTTGAGTGGGGTCTGATGGTGGACATCCAGGCTCCCGACCTGGAAACGAAGATGGCGATCCTGGACCGGAAAGCCGAGCTGGAAGGCATCAAGTTGCCCGAAGATGTGCGCGTATTCATCGCGACGAAGACAAAATCGAATGTTCGTGAGCTGGAAGGTGCGCTGGTGAAGTTGATTGCGTACTCCTCCGTAACCGGGATGCCCGTCAACCTGGCCATGGCGCAGCACGTGCTCAAGCACATCGTTCACAGCACCGAACGCAGAGTGACCATCGATGCCATCATTCGGGCGGTAGCCGCAAAGTGCAGCCTCCAGCCGGCGCAACTGAAATTGAAGAGCAACCGGCGTGAGATTGCGCGGCCTCGTCAGATCGCCATGTACCTGGCCAAGGAGCTGACCCAGTCTTCCTTGCCCGAGATCGGCCGGGCTTTCGGCGGCAAGCACCATACCACAGTGCTCCACTCCATCCATCGAATTGAGGAGTTGCGCCAGTCCGATCCCGATTTGAACAGGCTTATCCAGAGCGTAAGCGACTCATTAAATTGAGGATACTTGGATTTCCACAACCAGGCGTGAGATGGTCCTGTGCACACCGGTGGATGATTCGCCAGCACCGGATCCCTGCACCGGGCCGCGTGCAGTTCCTAACAGCCTCTCAAGCGGGGAAGCCTTCGTTCTTTGTATAATTTAGAGGGAAACTGACATTTTCACAGCCCCTACGACTACGGTTCTTGTATTTGGTATTTTAGAGAACAGTTCATAGAGATTCTAGACCGGGAGCGAAGCCCATGGAATTCACCGTCAGCAAGATCGATCTGGTACGGGAACTGAGTCTGTCTCAAGGGGTTGTCGAGAAGAAGACCACGATCCCGATTCTGTCCAACGTCCTCATAGAGGCTCACGGCGAGCGCGTGCAACTGACTGCTACGGATCTGGAGCTGGGGATACGTTGTTCGTGCCCGGCAACTGTTTCCAGGGAGGGCGCCGGGACCGTACCCGTCCGGCGCTTGCTGGACTATACTCGTCTGCTCCCCGATGTGGACCTCACGATTAAGCTGCTGGACAATCACTGGGTCAGTTTACAATGCGGCCGCTCGCGAACCAGGATTGCCGGCATCTCTCGGGAGAGCTTCCCTGAGTTGCCGGAGATGCCGCCGGTTCTGGCGGAGATCCCCATAGGGACTCTTGCGTCGATGATCGGTAAGACCATCTTCGCCATCTCGTCCGAGGAGTCCCGGTTCACTCTCAATGGAGCGCTGCTGTTCTTGAAGAGCTCGGGCATGATCATGGTGTCCACCGATGGACATCGGCTGGCATACGTCGAGAGCTCGGCTGAGATTCCCGGACTGGCGTCTCCCTATCGTGCGCTGCTTCCCAAGAAAGCCATGGGCGAGATCCTTAAGCTGGCGCAGGAAGCCCGGGCAGATGCCATGGTGAAGTTTTCCGGAGACGAGAACCACCTGTTTTTTCAGATTGGCGACCGGCTCTTGCTGAGCCGTAAGCTGACCGGGAGCTTTCCGGATTACGAACGGGTGCTGCCTAAAGAGCATCGTCACTCGGTGACCTTAAGCAAGGACGAGGTAAGAGGCACCATCGAGCGTGTCGCGCAGTTTGCGGATGAGCGGTCGCGTGCCGTCCGCCTCCAGTTTGCGCCGGGTGAGGTGAAGGTGTTCTCCTCCATCTCGGAAACCGGAGAGAGCGAAGAGAGTATTCCCGCCGAGTACGACGACACCACGGTGGAGATTGGATTCAACGCCCAATACCTGCTGGAGTTCTTGCGGGCGGTCTCCGAAGAGCAGGTAACGTTCTCTTTCAAGGACCCGCTCAGTGCGGCGGAAGTGCGGCCGGTGACGGCGCCGGATGCCTGCCAGTACCGCTACGTCGTGATGCCCATGAGGATATGACGGCGGGTTTCCGCCGCTTGCCGGTTCCCACGTGTGTGAGGCTGTGGCACGGAGTGTATTAAGGTCTTATGGCAACCAAAGATTCTGAGCTACCGGGCAACGGGGTCTACGATTCGACAAGTATCAAAGTGCTCGAAGGCCTGGAAGCGGTGCGTCTGCGCCCGGCCATGTACATTGGCTCGACCGGTGAAACCGGTCTGCACCACCTGGTCTACGAAGTAGTCGATAACTCCGTCGATGAGGCCCTGGCCGGATACTGTAACGAGATTTCCGTTACCATACGCAGCGACAACTCCGTGACTGTCATCGACGATGGCCGCGGGATTCCGGTGGATATGCACCAGGAAGAAGGAGTCTCGGCCGCCGAAGTGGTGATGACCAAACTCCACGCGGGCGGGAAGTTCGACACCAAAAGCTACAAAGTATCGGGCGGTCTCCATGGCGTGGGCGTGAGTTGCGTGAACGCGCTTTCCGAGCGGCTCGATCTCGAAATCTGGCGCGACGGTTTCACCTGGGAGCAGGAGTACGAGCGCGGCATCCCCAAAGGCCCGCTCAAGCGCACCGGCAAGGCCGGCAAGAAGCAAGGCACCAAGGTCACTTTCAAGCCCGATACCACCATTCTCGATGTCACCGAGTTCAGCTACGACACTCTCTCCCACCGGCTACGCGAGTTGGCGTTTTTGAACAAGGGCCTGCGCATCACTCTGACCGATGAGCGCGTCGACCCCCCGAAGGCCCACGAGTTCTTCTACAGCGGCGGCATCGCCGAGTTCATCAAGCACCTGAATCGCGGCAAGACCGTGCTGCACGACAAGCCCATCTACATGGAAGGCGTGCGCGACCTTCCCAACGGCGGGCAACTCACTCTGGAAGTCGCCTTCCAGTACAACGACGGCTACAGCGAGTCCATTTTCAGCTTCGCCAACAACATCAACACCGTCGATGGCGGCGCGCACCTCACCGGCTTCCGCAGCGCGCTCACCCGCACCATCAACGCATACGGCCAGCAAGCCGGCCTGTTCAAGGACGTCAAGGAGAACCTGACCGGCGACGACGTCCGCGAGGGCCTCACCGCCGTGGTCAGCGTCAAACTGCCGCAGCCGCAGTTCGAGGGGCAGACCAAGGGCAAGCTGAACAGCGACATCGGCGGATTCGTCGTGCAGTTCGTCAATGAGAAGCTGAGTGAGTATTTCGACAAGAACCCTTCCGTCGGGCGGCGCATCGTCTCCAAAGCCATCGACGCCTCGCGGGCGCGGGAAGCGGCGCGCAAAGCTCGCGACCTCACTCGCCGCAAGGGCGCGCTCGATTCCGGCGGCCTGCCCGGCAAGCTGGCCGATTGCCAGGAGAAGGATCCCCAGCGCTGCGAGCTGTTCCTGGTGGAGGGCGANNGCAAGATCCTCAACGTCGAGAAAGCCCGCACCGACAAAATGCTCGGCCACGAGGAAATCCGCTGTATGATCACGGCGCTCGGCACGGGCATCCGCGAGGATTTCGATATCGCCAAGCTGCGTTACGGCAAGGTCATCATCATGACCGACGCCGACGTGGACGGCTCGCACATCCGCACCCTCCTGCTCACCTTCTTCTACCGCCAGATGCAGGAGCTCATCATGCGCGGCAACGTCTTCGTGGCCCAGCCGCCGCTGTACCGCATCAAGAAGGGCCGGAGCGAAAAGTACATCAAGGACGAGAAGGAGTTTCTGCGCGAGCTGCTGCGCCGGGCCACCGAGAACCTGGTGGTGCAGCCGGCCCAGAACGGCTCGCCCGAGCCGGTGCTCCTGCAGGGCGGCGAACTGCGCGTGTTCCTGAATCAGCTCGACGAGTTCCAGCACCACTTCCACCGCGTCGAGCGCAAAGTGCGCGATGCGCGCGTGGTCGAAATCCTGTGCAGCGCTCCCAGGATCGACTCCAAGGCCGACTTCGCCGAGGAGCAGAACTTGCAGCCCGTGGTCGAGGGGCTGAGGGCGCTCGGGCTGCAGCCCGAGCTCAAGCGCGATGAAGAGCACTCCGCCTGGATGGTGAGTTACCGGGACCCCACCAGCGCCGAGCGCGTGATCGGCGTCGAGCTGGCCTCGCTGCCCGAGTACCGGCGCCTGCGCAACATCTCGAAACAGATCGCGCGCTTCAACCGGCCGCCCTTCGTGGTCATCAAGGACAATTCCCGGCAAACCCAGGCCGACTGGCGCGCGCTGCTCGAATACGTCAAGACCGAAGGCATGCGCGACTCCTCCGTCCAGCGCTACAAGGGACTCGGCGAGATGAATGCCGGTCAGTTGTGGGAAACCACCATGAACGCCGAAACCCGCACCCTGCTCCAAATCCGCTCAGAAGACGCGGTGGAAGCCAACGACATCTTCACCACGCTCATGGGCGAAGACGTCGAAAACCGCCGCAAATTCATCGAGGAAAACGCGCTGGACGTGCGCAACCTGGACGT
>PLEM01000031.1 GCA_003137035.1 Bryobacterales bacterium
CGTGACGGCACCGGGCGGCAACAGCATTGTGCCCAACTTGCTCAACCTCGTAGTGGGCGATACACATGCGATCCAGGCCTTAGGCCCGGACTGCAAGCCAGTAACAGGACTGACCTGGACATCCAGCGATCCGAATGTGGTGAGCCTGTCGAGCGACGACCCGCCGGTGCTCTCCGCCCTGGCGGCGGGACACGTTACCATCACGGCCGGTACTGCGTCCGCCGATGTCACGGTTTCCGCCGACGCCTTGCCGATGGGAACGGTGATTTGGTCCAATCCCGGTACGGGAGCGGGTTCCTGTTCGACTGTGCCTGCGGCGACCGGCTCAAGCCATGCAGCCGGACGTGCTCGCGTTTTAGGGCAACGCACAGCCCATGCCTTCACGATAGCGGGCGTCGATCGGATTGTGCCCGCGGTGCCCAGCCCAAGCGGCGTAGCCGACGTGTTCGGGTTCCAGGACGATGGCACAGTTCTAGCCATCACCAGAGAAGGCACGACGGCATGGACCGCGGACCTAAACGGCGCGGATTATTGGTCGCCGCGCGGCGTTGTGCCGGATTTCCAGGGTGGCTTGGTCGGCTGGATGTGGAACTGTGGCAATTGTAGGAGTGCCAGTGCGCTTGTGAGGTTCGATGGGACTACCGGGCAGCCCTCTCCCCTTTACACAGTTCAACCGGAAGGCCCATGGTATTTCTATGATGGGGGTTTGGGCGTACATCCCGATGGCACCATCTTCACGATCTTACATAACAGCCCCGAGTGGGATTCGGTGGTTGGCATTGATTCCACCACGGGCGCCATGAAATTCAGCGTGCCCCTGCCGCAAAGCATGCAGTGGCCGACTGAGGGGGGCATTATCATCGGGGGCGACGGCTATGCGTATGTGCCCTACTCGTATAACGAATGGGCTTACCCCATCCAGTTCAACCACCTCCTGCTCCTGCGGATAGACAGCAGCGGAGCCTATGAGACTATCCGAATCTTCGCCTGGACGAGCGTCATCAATTTCGACGGACCGATGCTGAGTACGGTCAACATGATTACCAACGCCGACCAGGGAATCCTGCTCAGTTGGGATACCTGGAGCGACTGGTGGAATCGGGAACCACACATGGCGATAACCACTGGCGGCACTGCGAGCCTAATCAACTCGCCGGCGGCCGGCCAATTCCACTATGTCGCCCCGGCGCTGCAGCTCCAGGACGGTTCGTTCGTCGGCACCGCATCGGTCGAGGACACGTGGGACCCGAGGTACATGCTCGCCTTCGACGCAACCGGGAACCTGCTCTGGAGCGTAGCAGGGAACTACCAACCCCAGATCGCCACGGCCGATGGCGGCATCATCGCCACCACTGACGACGGCTCCGCCGTGACCTTCGACCAGAACGGGAATGCCACGGGGCAACTGGCAATTCCAGGAAATGGACTGCCGAACTGGGACGCCCAGATTTACACAGCTGGAGCGTCAGGCGTTGAATCCGTCGCCTTCTGGGCCGAGCTTGGCGCCAGTTTCGCCACGCTGCCAGGCGGAAACCCCTCCGGCAATGGGACTTACGTTCCAAACTTTGGGCTAGCGGAGTCGCATCCGATATGGAAGAAGTTTCGGCAGGCGGTGGTGGGCGAGGACGCCGACTGCAAACTGGGTGCTGACACTGACAAGATACCCCTCGCCGGGGACGCGCGCAACCAATACGACACTCTTAGGAAAAACGAGCTAGATCTTCTGAACTCGCTCACGATAGCATCACCGTGCGAGCAATTCTTCTTGGAGAACACTCAACTCACACGCTACTTTCCATGGATCGTAAGTGCCGTCGCAAACCAAGTTCCCTGGGACGCCGATCTCTCTCATCTCAGCAAGTACGCTGCAAAAGTGTGGAATCAGAAGGACCAAGCGGACGTGCGGTTCTGGCCCACTTACCAAACCATCCCTGTCTGCCGTGAGTTTTACGACAATCACTCCTGGAACGGAGTGACGGCCCTTGCCCAGGCGACTCCGGCGCCTGGGGCTACTGACGTGTATATCTTCCCCAAGCAGAAGGCATGGAAGCTCTTGACGCCAGCCACGATTCTACATGAGAGCCTTCACAACTTGACCGGCTTGGACGACGGTGACCTGTATAGGCTGCTGAGTGGAGCGGGCCTCGAGGGCAAAAGATCAGGGGCTATCACGGTCCTCCTGCGGGACAAAGGCTGCGGCCAATAGGAGTGACAATCATGAAGAACTATGGGTTCGTGAAAGGCATGGCCGTTCGGCTGTTTGCCGTGACTCTCGTCCTGTGCGAGGCAATCTCCGCCTCCAGCGCATGCAGGGCGCCCCACTACCGAGTTGTCCGAACCCGGCGGCTCGACGCATTTGGCATTTTCATTGACATCAGTATTCGGCTGGAGGACGTCGCCCCGGGAGGGTTGATCTGCCTGGCGGGGGCGGTAAGGGAGAGGTACCCATCGCAGAACATAACGGCCTCCATATTCAGCTCCCGCGAGGCGGCGAAGGGTTTTGTCCCGGGTTCGATCGACGTGTCGCCAGGGCACGTGGCGTATCAATCCAGTTTACATGCCTTCTATTCCTATAACAGAGAGCGGCACGAGGAGTATGTGATGATCTTGCCGAACGGTGTGACCGGGGACGCGGACCCGGGTATCGCTACGCGAATCGATCTGCCGGCCCCCGGTACACCGGTGTGCCGGCTTGCGATCCATGACCGGTGCCTCCTCGAGTTTCAGCACATTTACCCCCTTCGCTTCGAAGGGAAAACGGAGGTCTCCGGGCGGGTCACGGTTGCGGGGAAGATTGGGCGAAAGGGGGCCATGTCGGACCTAGCTGTCGTTGATGCGGAGGCGAATCCCCCCGAGCGCCGGTCGGCGCTCGCCGCCTGGGCCAAGCGCAACCTCAGCACATGGCGGTTCGAGCGTGGCACACACAAAGACGGTGTGCGCATTGCCTACTACTTCGAAGGCGCCGACCCTTTGGTTCCGTACGAATATGGTGTGTTGTTCCGGCTACCCAATGAGGTGAGAATCCTAACCGGTCGCACCAATTGACTGGGGCTCGCGGAAGGTCGGCGCGGCGCGCGTGCGGGTCACCATCTCCGGCTCCGGTTTCGGATCGGAAAGGGGTACAGGGGCCGTATGGCTCGGCAGCGCTTCTGGCACGATAGTGAGTTGGAGTGACACGCTAGTGGTTGCCAAGGTTGCTTCCAATGCCACGTCCGGAACCGCCCGGGTGCAGCAGGGAGGAGTCTGGTCCAGCGCCGTGGCCTTCGACGTAGCTACCGCGACGATTTCGAATGTCACGCCGGCCAGCGGCGTGCCCGGAGATCAGGTGACCATTACGGGCTCCGGCTTCGGCGCGGCCCAGGGCAGCGGCCAGGTGTGGCTTGGAACGGTGCCGGGCGTAGTGCAGAATTGGAGCGATACCCAGGTGGTCGCGGTGGTAGCCGCCGGATCGGCGTCCGGCAAGGCGCAGGTCTTGCAGAACGGCGTGTTGAGCAATCCGGTTCAGTTCGACGTGAATACGCTGCACGTGACGGGCGTAAGCCCAACCTCGGGATCGCCCGGGACAGCGGTCACGTTCACCGGAAGCGGGTTCGGATCGTCTCAGGGCGCTGTTCAGCTTGGCAGCGCCGGTGGCCAGGTCCTGAGTTGGAGCGAAACGCAGGTAGTCGCCAAGGTAGCCCCTGACGCGCTGACCGGCATTGCGCGGATTCAACAGGGTAGCGCGTCGAGCAATGCGGTTGCCTTTACCGTGGTGGCGCCGGGCGGTGGCAACCCCGTGACCCTGGAGCCCAACCTGATTAATATGGTGGTGGGCGACACACATAAGATCCAGGCGCTGAGTCCGACCGGGCAACCGGTAACGGGGCTGACCTGGACCTCCAGCGATCCGGACGTGGTGAGCCTGTCCAGCGACGACCAGCCGGTTCTATCGGCCCTGGCTGTCGGACACGTGACGATTACGGCGGGAACGGCGTCCTGCGATGTCACGGTTTCCGCCGGCGACCTGCCCCTGCCTCCGGGGACGGTGCTTTGGTCCAATCCCGGGAACGGATCGGGTGTCGCTAGGATTGTGCCGGCGGTGCCCAGTCCAAGCGGCGTAGCGGACGTGTTCGCGTTCCAAGACGATGGCACAGTCCAGGCCATCACAGCCGATGGCACGACGGCGTGGACCGCGGACGTAAGCCAAGCGGCTTATTGGTGGCCGGGACGCCTTGTGCCAGACTTCCAAGGCGGCTTGGTGGCCTGGACGTTCGACTACCCTGAGCGGCTTGTGAAGTTCGATGGGATTACGGGGCAGCCAACTACCCTGTACACGTCCTCACCGGACACCGGGATGTACAGAGCCGGGGGCTGGGGATATTGGTCGGGTTTGGGAGTACATCCCGATGGCACCATCTTCACCATTCTGGAGAACGCCAACAACTTCGATTCGGTGGTTGGCATAGATTCCACCACGGGCGCCAAGAAATTCAGCGTGCCGCTACAACTCAGTGGCGAGCAGGGCGCCCTGTTTGAGTACGGCCTCATCATCGCGGGCGACGGCTATGCCTACGTTCCCTACGCATATCGAGAGTTCTTTTACCCCTACTGGCTCAACCACCTCATGCTGCTGCGGGTAAATAGCGCCGAGGATTATGACTATATCAAGATCCACGACCTGATGAGCGAGTGCTGCTCGGACGTACCGAACGTGTTCTCGGTGAACATGATCACCAACGCCGACACAGGAGTCTTCCTCACCTGGCAGACCATTGCTGATTCTGGGCCTTACGAGAACCACGTGGCGATAACGACGGGCGCCAGCGCGAGCCTTATCAACTCGCCAGCGGACGGCCAACTCTCCTGGCTGACCCCGATACTCCAGCTTCAGGACGGCTCGATTGTCGGCACTGCGGCGGATTCGGACAACCCCAACGAAGGGACCAAGTACATGATCGCCTTCGACGCAACCGGGAACCTGCTCTGGAGCGTAGCAGGGAACTACCAGCCCCAGATCGCCACCGCCGACGGGGGCTTGATCGCCACCGTCGACTACGGCTCACGGTCAGCCGTAACGTTCGACCAGAACGGAAATGTTACGGGGCAGATCGACAACCTGCCCAAATATTCGTGGGCCGGCAACTGGTACCGGTATGGCTCCATCGATTTGGTCGAGTTTCTTCTGCTCGATCTCGCTGATAGCTTCACAGCATTTGAAGGCGGAAACGCCTCCGGCCAGGGCACCGCCAACAAGCCACTCGCCAAGACCGTTCAACAACGAATCGCGGAGATCTCGCTGAGCCATGTTGGCTCACAGAACTGGCTGGACACACCCGGGCGCAACAAATGCAACCTCTTCGTGAAGTCCGTACTGGAAGAGGTTGGACTGCAAGCGCCCGATTCGCCTAACCCCGGTTGGCTCTATCGCTTAAGATACCTTGTTGGATTGGTGAACACCGCGACCTACCCAGCCGTGGCAGGGGACTGGGCGAACCGCAATACGGACCTGAAGTGCTGGCACAACGTGACAGACAAGGTTCCTGTGGGCCCCCTCGCTCTTCCGCCTGACATCTCGAGGCCCGGCGACGTGATTGCGGAAGCCATCAACTATACCGACGCAACCGGCCACGTGGGCATTATTGCGGATTTCCACCAAACCGTCTCGGCGGATTCCGCGGCTGCGTGCATCCCGCCACACGCCGCAGCAGGAACGATTGACATTAGCGACTACGGGTTTCGGCCGGATAACTGGGTTGATCCCTACAAGGATCCGACCACAGGACAACCGTGCCGGACTAATGGCTGGAAGAGCAAAGCGGTCGTGAAGAGATTCGTATGTCAATAAGCCACGCTAACGGCTTACTGAAGGAGCTTAACGAATAAAAGAGAGGCGGGATCTCTTGGCAAGCGTTTTTGGCAACTTGCGCAGGATGGGTCATTGACTGCTACGTGTGCGAAGGGATGTGAACAGTGAGGAATCGAGGGCAGCAGCTACTGCAGGCCGCAGGTTATCTCCTGTGTGCTTTCGTTGCGTGGAGAAGTTCGACCGATCTCGTCGGGACAGAGCTTGAGGGCGGTAGTGTAACCGGCCCCATGCTCCAAACGAGCCTAATCGGAGTGATTCTGTTTATGCTTGCACTGGCCATTACTTTCATCTGGCCACGAGCGGCAGCGGCAAGTGCTCTCGTGGCCTCCGTTCTCTGCTTGCCGCTGTATGTGTATTGTACGCTCCCAAGTCTGTTTCGCCAGATCTTTCCCGGCCCTTACAAAGCTCCAGCGCCAACAACAGTTGTTTGGGATGGATGGGCAATTATAGGCATTCTCTCTATTGCGCTTATTGTGTACCTCTCTTCTCGCTGTCTTTTATCGCAGTCTAATCGTACATAACTGCGGTGAATCGATGAGGTTGCGCCGCCTCCGTTTGGGGCGCCACCGGCATCACGGTGACCGTCCCCAGTGGAGCGAGCACCGGCAACGTGGTGGTCACGG
>PLEM01000183.1 GCA_003137035.1 Bryobacterales bacterium
CGGATATTTCTTTCTGCGTCTGATGGTCGAAAGAGAACTGGACGCGAAACTGGGACGGCGCCAAGGACGATGTCCTCGTGTGGCAGGACTATTCCGGCGACAGTTGTGAGCGCTTCATTCGCGACCTCATCCCGGCGATGAGGGATGCGCGCTACATCCGGGTAGGCGGCGCTCCCATGTTGCTGGTGTACCGGGTGAACCTGCTGCCGGACCCCGCCGGCATGGCGCGGCGATGGCGGGAGATCGCGGCCGAAGCCGGCATCCCCGCGCTGCATCTGTGCGCGGTGCAGAGCTTCGGCGTCGGGGATCCGCGGCCTTACGGATTCGACGCGGCCGTCGAGTTCCCGCCCCACACCAAGCGTGCGCTGCTCAATCCGCTGTCGTTCCCAGGGACCCGCCCCGATTTCGAAGGTTACCTGGAAGATTATCCCGCCATCGTCCGTAACCAGCTTGCGCTTCCGCCGCCGGATTACCCTCTCTACCGGGGAGTGATGCCTGCGTGGGACAATACGCCGCGGCGGGGAACGAAAGCCCACATCCTGGTACACTCCTCCCCCGGCATATACGAAGGGTGGCTGTACGAAATCGTCAGCCAGTCTCTCCGGCGCTCGTCCCCGGAGCCTTTCGTGTTCGTCAACGCGTGGAACGAATGGGCCGAGGGGGCGTATCTCGAACCGGACCAGAAGCTGGGGCGCGCCCGTCTGGAGGCGACCCGCAGCGCCTTGCTGCGGGCGGCGGCCGAGTTTGCGGCGAGCGCAAAGCAGCCGGAGCGGGCCGCGGATGCACCTGCCGCTCCGTGCGATCCAGTCAGTCTGGGGGGCGATGCCGAGCGCCTGTACCCGCATTACCCTCTCACAGGACTCAGCTATGCGACCGTGAGCGACTATTGCGACAGCTTCGACAACCTCCACGGCCTTGCGACGGCGAACGGCGACCTGAAAGACTGCCAGCGTCCCTGGGCTTTCAAAGCGATCCGGTCGAAGGTTCCGCGGAAAGGCCGTCTGCTCGAGATCGGGGCCGGAGAACCGCTGGTCGCGGACCTGCTCCAGCAACTCGGTCACGAGGTCTGGATTGTAGACCCGTACGACGGAACGGGAAACGGGCCCATCGCGTTTGAACAATATCGCGATCGTTACCCGAAGCTGAAATTCGTGCGTTCGGTTTTCGACCACAGCCTCGATGGCGCCGAGCCAGAATCATTCGACTGCATCTACTCGATTTCCGTTCTGGAGCACGTGCCATGCCCCGCATTGAAGGATGTCTTTGCCGGCATACGCCGGTTCCTGAAGCGGGACGGCGTTACGATCCACGCCGTCGATCACGTCCATCGCGGGAATGGAGCCGGGGAGCACCTTGCCAAGCTGAGGCAGATGATCCACGGGTTTGGGTTCGAACAGCAGCGGTTGGACAGCCTTCTCGCGGCGATGGAGGACGATACGGAGACGTATTATCTCTCGGCGGAGAGCCACAACCGCTGGCGGGACGGCGTTGCCTATGATCAGTTTCCGATGCGCGTCTGCGTCAGCATCCAGATCGTCGCCGATGCATCGCATCTGCCGGGGGCCGGATAGTGCCGCCCATCGGATCCGCGGCCACGATCTGGTCCAGCGGGGCCGGATGCCGATCCGTGACCGCGCAGTGTCGGTCCAAATCGAGAGCAGGTGGCCTTCAGACACATCGAAGAGCTCCTCGTCGCGAATCGGGAGATCCCGGTTTCTCTCGCCGCAATCGTCCTGATCGCGTCTATATTCGGCATCCATGGCGTGGCTGCCCGGCGGATGCTTACGCCTGCGCCTTGGCGTAGACTGAGAACTGAAACCCATGCTTGACAACGAAGAGTTTCTGTCCCGCTTTGGCGCATTGACGGATGAGCGGTGGCTCGCAATCCTCCTCAGAAGCACGGAAGAGCGCACCGTGGACGGAGTCGTCTTCCCGTCGTTCCCGGATGCGGACCTACAACGCCGTTTCGTAGGGGCCAGCGGAGCAGAAGCTATTCGGGAAGCCTTCCTTTTCTACACGGAAATCAAGCGCTACGCGGCGAAGCTGCGGATTCCTATCGACCGCAACACGCGAGTTCTCGATTTCGGCTGCGGCTGGGGACGTTTCTACCGCCTTTTTCTGAGAGACTTGGCAGTGGCGAATCTGCTCGGCATCGACGTCGATCAGGATTGCGTGGATCTTTGCCGCAGCGCCATTCCGATGGGCCGCTTTGAAAAATGCGATGTGAAACCGCCCTTGGCCCCGGCCGCCAAGGCGAGCTATGACCTGATCTACGCCTATTCGGTGTTCTCCCATCTCGCCGAAGAGACCGCTTTCGCCTGGGTGCAGGAGTTTGCCCGTATTCTACGCCCCGGCGGCATGCTGATCGTCACCACACTCAAGCGGGCCCATGTCGACGTTTGGGAACGCATGATGCAATCGGGTGGCGCGCACTGGAAGGCGGCTTTGGAGGCGGCTGGCTTTTCGAGACGCCGGTTTCATTCCGATTTCGACTCCGGGAAGTTCCTCTATTGCGGCATCGGCGGAGGTGGTGTGCGTAGCGCGGACTACTATGGCGAGGCCATCATCCCGCCCGGTTACGTCCGGCATTCCTGGGCCCCCGAACTCCAGCTCTACGATTACGTCTCGGAAGATGATCGGGGCCCGCAAGCGTTCATCGTTGCCAAGAGAGTGGCTTAAGGTGTTCCACTGGTTTCCATTCCCCTGCGGCGTTATCGCTTCTTCTTCGCCTTTTTCAGGGCTATCAGGTGGTCCCGTTCAGCTTGCGTCGTCGGTACCGGTCCTTCTTGCACCTCCCCAGTCTGGACGGTGTCACTGGGACATTTGCGCTTTGCGCAAATGGGACATTATCGTTGTTAGCGGCGGTGGGGGAAGGGACCATTTCGGCGGACCAGTTGGGACCACTCCGCCAGGGCTGGGTGGCGGTGGGTGGCGGCGGTAACTGGTTTCAAACGAAGTGACGTCGAACGAGACCCGACGCAGTTCGACAATCGATCAGCTTTTGCCGAGGAGGAGGCGGAGTCGATCGCGCCAGGAATAGCGCAAGATCGTGTGCCGATTCATTCCTTGTAGCACCCAGCCGTCCGGTTCATGTTCAGCTGCACTGATCCGCCGGAAGAACGCCGTGCGAACGACTACTTCCTCCAATACCACCGATGATTCCCTTTCCAGGAAATGAAACAGGTCGTAAACCGAGGGGATCTGGATGTCGTCGACGATCAGCCATCCTCCATGCCTGATCCTGGGAAAGAGATATGCGAACTCGATTTGCGGCAGCGGATAGGCATGCGGTCCGTCCATCAGCACCAAGTCCACCTCACCTTCAAACGAGTACCCAGGCAAGGTGTCCTTGGTCTCACCCTCGATGAAGATTACGTTTTCGGTTCGAAGATCGCTTTGTTTACGCAGCTCGGTGATGGTCTGGTCCTTGCCTTCGATCGCAAAAGCGATGTGGTGATCGCTCGCATGCGATAGAACGATGGTACTGCCACCGCACCCGGTTTCTACAGAGGACCGGAAAGGACCCCGTTGCAGGATGCCAGAAAGAGCGCCTGGGGCCATCGCATCCCATGGATGAAAACCGCTGGCACGCGCTATCAGGTTGGGATCGTACACCCACTCCCAGTATCCGCTAGCGCCCACTGGAAGCGCAAGAAACTGACAACTGGCTGCGAAAGAGTAACTATGGGCCGAAGCCTCACGACCGCGCCGCGGCTGGGGAAAGCCGGACGACGGGCTGTCGATCGCCGGGTCTCTGCGATAGAGTTGTTGATCTCGTATTGATTCGAAGATCGGCTGCGCCCCGAAGAGGAGTGCAATCCCCTCCGGGGCAGAGCTTCTGGGAGCAATGACCTCCCATGGGCCCTCCCGAGAGTGCTCCAAGCCATCCCGAAAATCAAGCGGGCGGCCAGCGGAAACGGCCGACGCGCCGGCAGCGGGGCGCCCCCCGGCCACGGCGGCGGGCAAACAGAAGCGCAACGGGCGAAGCCGACGTTACCGGGAGCGCGTCAAGAGCCGAAAACCACCAGTAGACGAGGCCGTTCCGGAGGCCGCGAGGGTAATCGCTAAGAAGTCTTTTCGACGCCTGTTGCGACCGGCCTGGCTGCTACACGGGGTTCGTACGCCAGCGGCGCTCGCCATCGCAACACTTCTGCTCGCACGAGTGCCGGCGCGCGATGGGGCGCATATGGGAACGCGACCGGCACTGGCAAAACACACGCGCCGGTTGAGCGGATCCGGCATGCGGCGTTGTATCCAGGCAGTGGGAATGGCGCCGCCAGTCAACCGTGACCTGTTGATCGGCGCCGGCCACTGGCCTACATTCAACCTGTCCCGCAAGGAAGGGGACACGAGTGCTGCGCTGGGCCGACAACAATCTACTCGATCTGAAGTGGGAGGAGATCGGCGAACACTACGGACGCTATCGCTTACACGTGCCGGAAGCGGAACGCGCCATGGCGCGGTCGCTGGAGCGCTATGGACGGTTGTCGCCAGTGGTCGTGTGCCGGCGCCGGAACCGCTACGAACTGATCGACGGTTTCGAACGCTTGGGCGCCGTACGCGGTCTGGCGCAGACCCCGCGGCTGTCGGCCCGGCTGATGGAGGCCGATGAGCGCACTGCGAAGGCGGCCATCTATGGGCTGAATCGTGCCGGGGGCCGCACGCGGGAACTGGAAGAAGCCCGGATCATCCAGGCACTGGTGCGGGAAGACGGATCGAGCCAGGTGGAGGTGGCGGAGTTGTTGGGACGCCACAAGAGTTGGGTGTGCCGGCGGCTGGCGCCGATCGAACGTTTGGGACCGAAGGCGAAAGATGAACTGCGCGTTGGCTTGTTGACACCCACTGCGGCGCGGCAGATCGTACGGTTGCCGCAGGGCAACCAGACGGAAGTGCTGGAAGCGATCCGGAGCGAGGCGCTGTCGAGCGCGGAACTGGGCGGCGTGGCGGACCTTTGGCTGCGACGTTCCGAACGTCGCCGGCAAGAGTATCTCCTGGCGCATCCTCGCGAAGCTCTCTCGCAGGCCAAGGGAGTGCTCCCTGCGGAGCGCGATCCGCGGCTGAGCGAAGCCGGAAACCAGGTATGGAAGCGCGTCGGAATGCTGCTGGATGTGCTGGGGCGAATGGAAGTGTGGCTGGCGGACCAGGGGCGCACGGGGCTGACGCCGCGAAATCGCGCGATCTTGTTGCCCCGTTTCCAAAGGCTGGCGCGGAACGCCGGATCGGTGGCCGCGTTGAGTCGGGATTTCGTCGGCGAACTGGAGCGTGCATGAGGGAATCGACACGCAACGAGATCATCCGCTTGCACTACGGCGGTGCTTCGCGGCGCCGCATCACAAAACTGCTGGGAGTCGCACGCAAGAGCGTGGCCCGCGTGCTGGTGGGTCACGAAGAACACAGAGCAGAACCGGTGGAAATGGAACGCCCGAGACGGCCGAGCGTGCGGGACCCATTCGCCGATCACATTGCACAACTGCTGGATCGCTATCCGAACATCACGGCGGTCCGCTTGCATGAGGAGTTGTGCCGGCTGGGTTTCCAAGGTCGCTACACGATCATGCGGGAGCGGTTGCGTGCGCTCCGGCCGCACGCGCGGAAACTGTCCGTGCAGCGATTCGAGACCGGCCCAGGAGTGCAATCGCAGATGGATTATTCGCCGTACGATATCTCTTTCACGGCCGAAGAGCGTCGCCGTGTGCATGCCTGCAGCCACATTTTGGCCTACTCCCGGCGCCAGTACGTGCGGCTTGTGGAGACGCAGGACTTTGCCACCGCCATCCGGGAATACGTGCGTGCTTTCGAATATCTCGGTGGTCTGTGCGCCACCTGTCTATACGACAACATGAAAGCTGCGGTGACTGGCTATGACGGCGACCAGCCGATTTACAACACCAGGTTCCTGTCTTTCGCCACGCACTTCGGCTACCGACTCTAGACATGGCGCCCCCATCGTTCGCAGACGAAAGGGAAAGTGGAACGGCCATTTGCTTATCTCGAAAGCAACCTGCTCAACGGCCGCACCTTCACGTCGCTGGAGCGCCTCAACGAGACCGCGGCGCTCTGGCTTGCCGAAATCGCCGACGCGCACTTACACCGGAAAACCAAGCGCCGGCCCATCGATCTGTGCCAGGAAGAGAAACCGCACCTGCTGAGTTTGCCGGCGCGAGCCTACGACACCGCCCAGGTCTTCTGCCGGACGGTGAATCCGGAAGGTCATGCGGCGTACCTGCGGAACTTGTGCTCCGTACCGTGGCAGCGCATTGGAGAACTGCTGCCGATACGCATCGCCGGGAAGGGACTGATCGTCTATGGCCCCGATGTAAAGGAGATCGCCCGCCCTGAGCTGTACCCTTCCGGAATCGGCGGAGAGAAGCGCAGCCTTCCCGATCATGCTCCCGGACGCGATCACCATCAGAAATACGAGTTGCTGAAACAGCGTTTCGCGGAGTTCGGAGCGGAGGGAGTCCTGTTCCTCGACGAACTGGTCCGCACCAGGCGCCGTGGCAAAGATGAAGCCGGGCAGGTGCTCGGCCTGCTTGCCACATGCCGCCGCGAGGACCTGGCGCGCGCACTACAGCGTGCCGTCCTTTACCGCGCTTTCTCCTGGTCCGCGGTGGAGCGGATCCTGGCGGCGCAAGCACGGCCCCGATCCGGATGGGAAACACTGCGGGCCGAGGCGCAGGACCAACTCGACGAGATCCTCCGGCAGTCTCCCGTATCCACTCGCTCCACGGCGGAGTATCGGGCGCTGCTGGAAGAAACGGCGACCCACGATGAAACCGATGAAGACGACGATCCCTCTGCGTGACCGGTGTTCGAGTCGCTGCGCGACGCTGGGGATTCCGCTGGAAGGCGCATCGCTCGACGAGTTGCCGTCCAAGGCGGAGAAAGAGAGCCTCTCTCATCTGCACTTTTTCGACCTGCTGCTGGGGACCCAGGCCGACGCGCGCCGCGAACGCGCCGTCGCGCGGCGGATCCGGGAAGCTCGCTTTGCGGACAGCAGGACCTTGGAGGGATTCAACTGGCAGTTCCATCCCAAAGCCTTCGACCGCGTGCAGATCGAGGAACTGGCCACCGGCGATTTCATCCGGCGCCGCAACAACCTGATCATGGTCGGCTGGAGCGGGATCGGAAAGAGTCGCATTATTCAGGCCTTGGGGCAGAGGGTCTGTGTCCAGGGCTACCGCGTTCTGAATCGCACGTCCGCCGAGTTGCTCTCCGACCTGACGGCTTCACTCGCCGACAAAACGCTTCCCGCACGTCTGCGTTATTACGTGCGCCCCGATCCATTGATTATTGATGAATTCGGGTTCGACCGCATCGAACGGACCGAGTGCGCGCAGGCGGCCCACCCGCTCTACAAGATCGTGGCCTTACGCAACCAGAAGCGATCCACCGCGCTGGTGACCAACGTAGCCTTCGACAAATGGGGAGAGTATCTGGTCGATGGCCCGCTGGCGAAGGCTCTCCTCGACCGCCTGGTGGAAAGAGCGATCATTCTCAAGATCGAAGGCAAGACTTAACGCACCCCGCTGGACAAAACCGAGGACAATCCGGCCTGAGAGAGGAAAGCAGTCGCTCTACCATTCCTGCGCCCACCCCAGGCCAGAGCGTAACCCCACACCTGGCTCCGTCTCGACCGCCAAACTGGCCCCCTTTTTCGCCGCCACCGACACATTATCGTTGTCATGCCGACATGTTGCACCTGCTGAGCGCTCTCCGGCGTATGCTGTACTTGACGTTCAAGCGGTGAGTGGAGCCGGCGCGCAATCGCGGCATCCATCGCAATCTGCCTGGGGATCTTGCTGCTCACAGTGGGCGTGCTGTGGGCGATGCTTCCGCAGAGCCCTGCCGCAACTTGGTCCAGCGGGCCCGGACGCCGATCCGTCACCTGACAGTGATCTTTGCCTCCCAGCCTTGGAAGTATCGGAGTTGATCCCGCGCAACTACCCGAATGGTGATGGTGTGTTCTCCAGGTTCCAGCGTGGGCAGGTCCACTTCGAAGCCGGAGCGGGTGGCATCGGGAGATTGCATGGCCTTGGCGACATCCGGGCGTTCCAATCCGTAACGTGCGGCGATCGGCACGCCATCGATCACCAGATCGGCGCCGCTTCCTGACCGCCGATCCGGACCGATGATCCACCCCGCAACCTTCACGCCGCGATCTCCCGCCATCACGACGGGATTCCCGGAAGGTCCAGGCGCGCTCTCCCCGATCTTCTCGATATTCATGAACGGCTGCCCCGTTCGGAGGGTCATCGTGAGCGTGGCGCCTGTTGGCTGGGGCCCGGAGTAAGCCACCGCCTTCCAATCCAGGTGCAACGGCGCCGACGTCAGGGGGCAGGCCGAGACCCCGTCGGCGAGAATCGCGAACGCAGCGGCTTCCGAGGCTTCCAGATCGGCCGGGATGTACCCCAGATACCCGGTGTCCATCGAAATTATGGAGGGCACGACGGCCGGTACATCCGGGCGGCGAAAACCGGACTGGCCGACCCCGATCAGGCGCCCGCCCGGATCCGTCAGGACCACGGCGGTCGCCGGGGCTGCCGCCGCTACGTCGTACGCCCAACCGCCAAAGCGAAACCCCGGCCGCCGATAATCTCGAATCGGCTTCACCACATCGATGGATCCACGGCATGCCGTCGCCGGAGCGACCCTGTAATACCTGCTGAAACTCCGGCCTAGAGGATATCTTTCGCCATCGGAGAAGATCGACCAGCGGCGAACGCGCAGGAAGTCGCAAACCACCAGGAGATCGTCGACGGTGTACGGCGAGACGGTCGCATACATGGCTGCGGATGAATCCTTCACACCCGCTTCCAGCGCCACGGCGGCGGCGCGCAATGTGCCGGTGTGCAGACGGGCCCCGTCCGCCACGGGGCCAGCCAGCCTCGCCGCTGCGAGAAGAACGCACACGAACGCCACCTGCAGAGCGAGCAGAGCCGTGCGGTTCCGGAGCACAGACACTTTCCGGATCGCGAGCGCGAACGTGCAACACCAGAACAGCGTCGCGGCGATCTGGTAGCGGGAGCTGCGCGCATACGCGAGGCCCAAACCCAATCGCCCGACGGCCGTGACCAACGTACTCGCGAGCGCAAACGCCGCGATTGACAGAAGAACCGTTGCGAGGCGGTCCGATCCCCTTTTCCACAAAACCCAAATATACGCGCCCATCGTGACGGGGATCGCTATGCCCGCCGCCACCACTCCGAAAGTCTCGCCGACGCACGACCAACTGCTGCCGTAAAGCAGGAGAACGAACTCGGCGAGCCGCGGCAACGACAATGCGTTCGCGGCCGAGAGCTGTGTTTCATATCCCGGGATCCAAGCCGCGAAGAGCAGTCCGCCCAGCGCCGCCACCGCCCAGACCACCCGGACGGGAACACGCCACACCAGCAGAATCAACACGAGCATCGGCCAGAGCAGCAACCCGTTCGCAAGAGAAAGGCTGGCGACCAAAGCGCCCGTGCAGGCGAACACGACGAATCGCAACGATCCCTTCCCCTCGTCGAGGCTCAACCGATACAGCCCCACACTCCCGAACACCACCGTCGCACCCAAGTACGCCAGGACCATCGGCAAGCAGGATCCGAACCAAAAATTCTCCGACTGCCGCATGGCGAACAGACATGTGCAGGCCAGAGCCACCGAGGTCCACCAAGCGGCGCGTCTAAACCCACCGATACGCCGGAAGATCGCCGCAAGAGCTGCGGTGTGAAATAGCTGAAAGCAGAAAATAGCGGCTAACAGCAGAGCATTGCTGCCATGGGTCAAGTACAGATCTGCCAGATAGAACAACTTGGGAACTGGGCTTCTGTGTTCGTTGTGCTGATGCCACAGCAATCCCGCGCTGTAATGGCCATGATTTCCGACCAGTTCCTGCAGGAACATCCACTGGTCGACCCACGGCAGCGGGGAGTAGACAAGATACACAGAATATGCGGCGAACACAATGACGCCGAGGCCACCCACCAGAAGCACGTACGAGAACCACTCGCTAGCCGACCGGAGCTTCGGCATGTTCTTGGCGGAAGGATTCTGGTCGGACGGCGAGACTTCCCGGTGCGTGGCTGGTTTCATTTCGATCTCCCTCCGGCCGCCCTTTGGCTCGCAGCCAAACCGCGGCTGCATCGCTAACTTATATATTCTACGACATGGCTCGTCCTGAAAGACGCATCGTTCTAGTACTACCGGGTCATAAAAGGAAGGCTTCCCGAAATGCCCGGCAGCATCTGTCAGGGGCAGTCCGCGTCAGCAAGATGATGCGGCACTTGGTCGGAGCGCACCCGGTGGAGTAGATACGGTCTACGCGTTACTCTGCTCGGCCGCCGCGCGCAATCACCCGGTTGTGGCGATTTGTGGGGACTTTCCTCGATTGTCTTGCCCGCGTCTGCTGGCCGGAACAAGCAAGGCCGGCTTCTGGCTCGCTGTTATGCGTTTGGCGGCCGGCGCTGCGTCGCGGTGGACGAACTCAGCGAAATCGAGTTATCGGCGAGTTCCCGGCGAGCCGGGCCGCGATCCGGCTGGCAACGCTGTGCCAGGGAAGTCGAGTTGGATGCCGGCACTCATCCCGGAGACAACCCGCAAAACGGACAGTGAGGTAGTTGCCGCAGCAACAGGCGCGCCAGCGCGATGCGCAGCGTGGCGATCGAGTGCGGATTATGCCGTTCGGGGCGGACCCGGCGACCCGCGCGGGCGGAACTCCGGCGCCGGCCCGAGGGCAACGAATCCAAGATTGCCGGCGCGGGCAGAGGGGGAAAAACGGTTCCGCTCGGCCACCAGGAACCCATAAGCCGCGATGCACAGCGTGGCATGATGGTGGAACCCGCGCCAGTTGCGGCCTTCGAAGTGCCCCAGGCCTAACTCCTGTTTCAGCTCCTCGTAATCCCGCTCGATGATCCAGCGGTGTTTGGCTATCTTGACGAGAGCTTTCAGCTTGGTGGTGGACGGCAGCGTCGATACCCAATACTTGGTGGGTTCGGCTTCCCCTCGCGGCCACTCGATCAGCAACCATTCCTCGCCGTGTGGTTCCGCTTTCTTGTAATCCCGATGAGCCGCGCGTATGCGAACGGCGGCGAAGCGGGATCGCAACTTCCGTTCCCCGGCTTCACGCCAAGTGACTTCCTGGAAAGCGCTGGAGGGCAGACGCATCGCCAACTGTTTCACCGGGACAGGTTGATGCTGGTTGCTTCGGCGCAACAGGCGCGGCGGGCGTCCCATCCTTCCTCGTGGTTTGGCTGGCAGAGGCTGTTTGCCCGGTTCCCAGACCGTCATCGTGCTTTGCACGCCCACCACATACTGCAGGCCCAGTTCGGCGAGTCCGTCGCGAAACTCGGTGTTGATGCCGTAGGCCGCATCGGCCAGCACGATTCCCCGATCCACCTTTGCCGCCAGCGCCGCGCGGATCTGATCCAGTGCGATTTCCGGCTTGGTCTGAAAGCGGACCTCTTTGGGCACTTCCGTCTCTTCCCGCCGCTCGGCGTCCTCGGCCCATTCCTTCGGCAGGTACAAGCGATAGCCGACCGGCAGACTGGCATTCCAGGTCGCCACCGACAGGCTCACCGCTACCCGGCAGTTGTCTTGTTTCCCTACTTGTCCGCAGTATTGGCGCGCGACCCCCACCGAATGCGTGCCCTTCTTCGGAAAACCGGTGTCATCCACGATCCAGGCGACCACCGGGCCATGCTTCTGCATCGTCGGCAAGACCTGGCTGCGCACCTGTTCCAGCAGGACTTCGTCGCTCCAGGGCGCCTTGGCTACCAGATGGTGCAGGGACTGGCGCATCGGCTGCATGCTCCCAGGCTCCAGGCGGGCCGCCATCGGCTCGATGCTCTTGCGTTCACCGGGCAGGAGTAGCCCCCGGCAGTAGTTCTTCAGAGGCGCGTGCCGGTCTTCGTGCCCCGCGGCGGTCGCCAGGCCGTTCATGTATGCCGCGAAGCGCTTCTCTTGTGGGCTTGGCGCGGAGAGGCGTGATCCCACAAAACAATTCTACACCAGGATGTTCTTTTATGACCCAGTAGTACTATGGCTTAGCCCTGTAATCACCGCAACTGAAAAACTTCTCCAGCCAGCAGTACAGGGCGATGAATAAGTAGCGGCTGCCCATCTCCCGCAGTTTCAGCGAGGACACCCCGGTGCGGCGATTCCTCCAGGTGATCGGCATCACTATCCAGCTATAATTCCGAACTATGATCTTCAGAGGCAATTCGATCGTCAGATTGAAATGCGGCGACAGAAAGGGACGGCATCCATCCAGCGCTTGCCGGCGGTAGGCCTTGAAGGCGTTGGTGAAGTCGTTCAACGGCACATGGAACAGCAAACGCAGGAAGGTGTTCGCCAGACGATTGACCAGCAACTTGTGCCTCGGGTAATCGATGACGCCGCCGCCGCGAACAAAACGGGAGCCGAAGACGGCATCCCAGCCCGCATTGAGGAGTTGCCAGTAACGCACTACGTCCCGACAGTCGTCGGACTCATCGGCCATCATAACTACGAGGGCGTCGCCTCGACTCTGGTCGATACCGCATCTGACGGCTCGTCCAAAACCGTTCTCGCCGGCGTTCCGGACGGGACGCAAGGTCGGAACCCGAGGCAAGAGCGTCTGCAGGACTTCCCAAGTCGAATCCGCGCTGCCATCGTCCACCGCAACGATCTCGTGTTCCACGTTGTGGAGGCGCAACTCGACGTACAGATGCTCCACGGTGGAGGCAATCGCACCTTCTTCATTCCGGCAGGGAACGACCACCGAGAGCAGCTTGAGCGGAAGCGCGGAGGGAGGCTGCGGGTCCTTTTTCACAGGCCGCTGATCTCCAGCCATTCCGGGTGACTCGCGGCGTGCCGGGCGATGTCTTCGAGAACACTCGGGAGGGCGACCTCAACGCGCCAGCGAAAATCCCGCTCCGCATCGCCGCTATCCATTGCCATCCAGGGGATATCGTACGGGCGCTCCCGAAGATCGGACTGACACGGATGCGCACCGAAGCGCTCGTCACACCAGGCATGGACCTGTGCCAGGGACATCATGTTCTGCGTCCCGCCACCCGCCGTGTAGATGCGCTGGCCGGTGCTGCGAACGTCGCGCATCTGCGCGTCCAGAAGCGCGGCCAAATCCCGGGGGTGAAATGCATCTCGGGACTGTTTACCAGCGCCATCGAAGCCCAGGTAGACCAGCGGGCGTTTCCGCAAATGGGCGTTGATCCAGTATGAGAAAATCCCTTGGTCGGGAGTGCCGAACTGCCCGGCCCCGGCCAGAATGCCACAGCGGTCGATCCACACTGGGAAACCGAAGGCCTCCGCATATTCGAGAGCTAGAAGTTCCGCGGCGAGTTTCGTGCCGCCATAGAGGGAAACTGGCGCGCGTGTGGAAAAGCCGCTACCGATTCCCCGCGATGAAACGCCTTGGGGCAGAGGACCGGAGCAATCCAGATGAAAGGCGTTGCCGCGGCTTAGAAGCGGAAGCGCGATCAGCTCCGGAATCGAATAGACACGGCTGCTGCTGATCAGCAAGAGACCCGCTTTGCGGGCTCTGCAGAACTCGAGCACGTTCACCAGACTGCCCAGATTGTGCTCGAACAGCTGGCGGCTGCTGAAGTTCCCCCGAACCCCAGCCAGAACGCTGGGGTTGGCGGCCGCGTCGATAACCCAATCCACGGCTGGCAGGCACTCGAAATCGCTGGCGGCGCGAATGTCCCCATGGACGAAGTTGACACCCAGTTTGCGAAGGCGAATGCGGTTGATTTCCGAGCCGGAGCGCTGCAGATTGTCGACGCCGACAATCGACACATCTTCGCGCCGCTCCAGCAGAGACTCCGCGATGGAACTGCCAGCAAATCCACAAATGCCGGTGATGAGAATCCGCATTAGCCCTTCGGCGCCAGCCGGCCTATCCAGTTTGTCGCGATCTCTTCGAAAATCGCATCGAGAGGCCTGGTGATTGTCCAGGCCGGGTAGTGCGCCCTCATTTTGCGGAGGTCGCTGTAGTAGCAGATGTGGTCGCCGATTCGATGGTCTTCGATATAGCGCCATTTCATTGTGCGGCCAGTGATCGTCTCCGCTTTTCGGAAAGCCTCTAGGATAGAGCAGGAATTCGACTTGCCCCCACCGAGATTGTAAACCTCGGCAACCCGGGGCGCCCGCGCGAAATGCAGAATAAACTGCGCGACATCCACAGAGTGGATGTTATCGCGTACCTGCTTGCCCTTATAGCCGAATACGCGGTATTCGCGCTCTTCGATGTTGCACTTCAGAAGATAACTCAGAAAACCGTGCAGTTCGACGCCGGAATGGTTTGGTCCGGTAAGGCAGCCTCCTCGCAAACAACAGGTCGGCATATTGAAGTAGCGCCCGTACTCCTGGACTAAGACATCGGCAGCCAACTTCGAAGCGCCGAACAGCGAATGCGTGCTCTGGTCGACGGAAAAAGTTTCGGCGATGCCGTGCTCATAGGCCGGATCGTCGTATTCCCAGCGCGTCTCCAGTTCGCGAAGGCGGATCGAGTTCGGCTTGTCGCCGTACACCTTGTTCGTAGACATGTGGATGAAGGGCGACTCCGGACAGAACCGGCGCGCCGCTTCCAACAGATGCAGCGTGCCAAGCGCATTCACTTCGAAATCGAGAAAGGGAATCGAGGCCGCCCGGTCGTGGGACGGCTGTGCCGCCGCGTGAATAATCACATCGGGCCGCATTTCTTCGATGCGCCGCAGCAGCCGTTCACGGTCTCGAATGTCCAGAGCATCGTGGCGATAATCGGGGATCTCCCTGCGCAAATGCTCCAGCATCCAACTGGTGTCGCCTTCAGGGCCGAAGAACTCCGCCCGGTGGTTGCTATCGAGTCCCCAGACTGAGTAACCGTGGCGGGCGAAATATACTGCCACCTGCGAACCGATCAAACCGCACGACCCGGTAACCAGGACTGTCGTCTCTTTCATCGTCTCCCTCGCAAACCGTGACAGCCCGCGATGGATGTGAAATCGGCGTAGCGCATCGCGGTCGGATCCGTCACGGCGTGTTTTTTCAGCGTGCAATGCCTGGGAGCAAACTGCCCTTCAACTACCAAGCTTAGGGTAGAAGCCGTGCCCATCAAATTCGTCCGCCGTGCCGATCCGGCGCCGCCAGCATCCCGGCGGTCAGTTTCGGCTGCACCCGGGCGCGGAGCGGGAGAGCGCACGGAGACGTGGTCCCATGCAGGTGCGGTGCGAACGCGCCGCTGTCGGCATCGGGCCGGCCCCGGCCCGAAACGCACTGAGCTTCCCCGGTCATTTCACGTTCAGGGTGTATGGCCCGACCTCCCAATAGCTCTTCCGGTCGCTGGAGAGGACGCGCACAAACATCGCGTGGGAGCCTGCCGCAAACTGGCCGGCCGGCAATTTCATAACATAGCCGCTGTCGGCGCATTCGGGCCTACCGAAAAACGTGGCGACATCGGGGCGCTCACCTCCGTACTGAGCGGCGTACGGAGCGCCGTCGATGACCATTTCCACTCCGCCCGCCGCCTTCTTGGATTCCGAGTCTACGGCCCACCCGGAAACCGCCAGTTCCTGGTGCGCCGGCAGTTCGAACGACTTGCTCTCCCAAGCCCTGTTGTTCGCGCCCACCGACTCGATGTTCCAGGAAGGGCCCCCCGGCCGCTTCGCAAGCGTCTGGGTGATACCGTTCGGTTTCATGGGCTGNNCGGTTCGCCGTGGGGTTTATTGCTCCAGCGGCTTGACGAAGGTCGCCAGCGGGCCTGAAACCGCTGTCTGCCTCCTCTGCTCCACTGTGGGCAGCGCGAGATTGCGTGGATTGAGGTAGGCATAGCATTGGGCATAGGCGCTTCTCGACTCGTTGGAGGAGGGTCCAGGCGGGTGCGGCAACCTCATGAAATCCAAAGGATTAGCTCCGCCTGATCGGCCTGTATCGCGAATGCTCGCACACGGAGCCGCCGACTAACGGTCAGTGTCTTCCGTGGTTCCGTAGTTCATTGAAAACACTAGAGATGAACATGTATGTCGGGGCTGCACCAGCCTCCTGACCCGCCGACGGCGGGCGGTCCGGGGCTCTGGTGAATAGCAGTAAGTGCTTTAAAATAAATGAGTTGGAGCCACCCGCCGGGATCG
>PLEM01000479.1 GCA_003137035.1 Bryobacterales bacterium
ATGCCGATCTCGGTAATCGTGGGTATGGTGCCGATGGCGGGCTGAATATCCAGATCGAAATCGTCCCTAAGCAACCGTGTCAACTCACGAGCCATCTCGAATCGAAGGGCGTCCACCCACACGTAGGCTACCTTCCCTTCACCCAGAAGTGGCTTTACCTGCTTTTCGAAAATATCCCGCTGCTGAAGCAGTCCTTTGATCGGATGCTTAGCCTTCTGGAAACTGGTGATGAAGTGCTTGGCCAATTCCGAGCCGACTTCGGTGTAGCGTTGTTCAGCCTTCGTGATGAGCTTTTCCAGCCCATGATGATCCTCATTGGCGGCGAACTCGAAGTTGAACTTGCGACTCTCCATGTTCCGGTGATGCGTGTCAAGCAAGCACCACGGCTCGTCATCATCGGCGTACGCTTTGACCAGAGCCAGGATCGTGGTCGGTGCCTTCTTGAGCGCCTTGCCCACCCGGTCGGCTTCGATCAAGACCTCGGCGGCAGAGTAGATCAGCGCCCACCGAGCCTGGATCGCTGGAATCACATCGGCCCAGAACCGGGACAGCCGGTACTCAGCCAGTTGCAGTAAGGCTGGGGTCGCTGCTTTGGACAGTTCGCTTTCCACATGCACCAGCAAGGCCCGTTCGACGCACAAGAACGTCTCGTTTTCCTTGAGCGGTTCCACGGACAGTTCCATCTGGCTGAGGCTAAGTTCCTGTTCGACTTTGTTGGCGACGGTCACGTAGCTGTCCCGCACATCCCGGCTGTCTCGCCACGTATGAGCCAGCCGTACACAGGCATCGATGCCACCCGTACTGGCGGCGACTGGGACCGAGGCCAGTGACGATGGCAGTTGCTTCCTGAGGGCGGCAAACAGATCGGTCACGAGAGCATGTCGTCCCAACCTGACCCGCCAATTCGCCAAGGCTTCGGCGGTGGGGAGTTCGATGTCGAAGCTGACTTGCAGCAGGTGGCGCAGTTCCTTCTGCGCTTCCTTCTTACCGATTTCCTCGTCGCACTTGTCGCCGTGCAGGAATGCCAAAGCGACTTCCTGCGGGTTAGCCGATCCGAAGATCATGGTCAATAGACCAGTCGAAATGTCCTTTCCCTTGTCGGCCAGAGAGTCCAGATCGGCAAGCGACAATTTGCCAGCTTCCGCCTGGCGTTCGATTTCGGCAACCTGATCTTCGCCCAGAATCGGCTTGAGGGCATTGCGGGCGACAACTGAAGCCCGGGTATTGCAGGCTGGCGGCTGTTGCCGGGGCTGCATGATGACCCCGGCGCAATCGAGTTCGATCAGGGCACTATTGGTTTCAGTGCGCTCTTTTGGCACGTATACGACCAGCCGAGGCGCTTGCCCTTCGTTAAGCAGGTGATCGACCTGTTTCCGCAGCTTGAGGAAACTGCCGTCGTACAGGACCACAGTCGTGTTCGGCAGGTGAAGTTCTGCTGCCGCCTCACCGTAAGCCTGCTCCGGGTCATACCAGACCACCAGCCCCTTCTCATCGACCTGCTTGGCGATCAGTTGAACTAGAGTATCGGTGACGATAGGCATTACTTCACCAATCCCTTCTGCCGAAGCTGCTTGCCGATGGAGGACCACTCGTACTTGCCCTGCAGAAGTTCGTCCCAGTAGTTCTTCGCCTCTTTCCACGGGACGAGTTCCCAGAGCGGTGCGATGTTCAGAACAACACCATCGTTGAGGTCAGGTTCAAGATGCCGGTTCGCCGCCCGACGCAGCTTGTCGTCAAAGTCCCGAAGTTCCGAGAGGAAGTCCTCCTGCCGTTCAACTTCCTTGGCGAGCCGCTTAGCTTCTTTGCCCGAATCACCCGCTGCGGATTTCTGCCTACGAAGAGTGTCAAGGCGGCTCGTTTCCAATCGAATCTTCGGCTCAACATAATTCACCAGCGCCTTGAACAGCATATCCTTGTCGAGGCGGTGATAGTAGATCCAAAGGGCGTAGTTCTTCTTCGAGGATTGAAGAAGCCAATACACTGGAGCCTTTCGGCGACTTTTCGAGTAGCGGGCAACGTGGTCATCCCAGAAGCCACCCTTGCCTGGCCTACGGAAATAGGCTCGAAGTTCCTTCACGTCGAGAAGATCGCAGGCCTCGTTCTCGATACCATCCGCACACTCACCCCAGACGACTTCGAGCACCTCTCGCACATGGCGAGCAATGTCACTGTCATGTTCCGAATCGTCAACAAAGATACCGTCCTGAACTACTTTCAAACAGTGGTCGCCTGAATGCCCTGGTAGTTGATCGTCGGCGAGTGAACCAAGAGGCCTATTCGGCAAGAGTGCGAATGGGTCGGGCAATTGTGGTCGAGTACGCTGTCCATCTCCCAAACTGACATCCCAACGTCCCACCGCACATCCAACAGCCCAGTCCAGAACACCACTTGCCAATTCGCCAACCCGGTGTCCGCTTTCAAGAGCCAATGACCCCAGTTGGCCTGCCACCATCGAGCCTCGACACTTACTCAAATGGCTTATAATTTCGACCTTCCGTGAACTGTGGTAACACTGATTGACAAATTGGCGGCCTGTGTAGCCATGCTCCCTGAGCCATGAGAGCATTTGGTCCTCTGACAAAGCATCGAGGATAAGATATTCAGATTCAACCTGCTTTTCTGGATATTCCTCAACGTGAGGGCCAAGAGAGTCATGAATGAACTCGATGTCCACTTCTGTAAGCTCAAAGACTTCTCTTGCCGTGGATTCGATGATCCACGATTGCCGTAAACATTCAGCATCACTGAGGTGTTCCTCTCGCAGTTCCGCCTCTGCGATGCCCCTAAGTGTCATTCCTTTGATCGGGTCTCCAATCTTCCAAGGCAAGATAAACAGTTGGCTCAGCGGGTCGGTAGTGCCACGCCTCATCCACATCTCCACGATGGCCGCAGTGGCCATTGAAATTGTGCGATGTCGTGGATCGTCTACAGGAACCTTTGGAAGCGGAAGTTTCTTGATGGTTCCAGAGAAGTAGCTGCGGGCAGCCCCACCGGACTGTACGGAGTCCGATGCCGCAACGAATGCCTCGACGAGCACTTGAAATGGTTTTGAGTGCATCATGCCAAGAACGAAAAGGAGGTCGTCAGCCGAATCACAGAAGATAGACTCGCCCTTTTGGCCGAACAAACAGCCGTCTGGAAGGATACGTGGAGCAAAGGCGCTATTCGTACGTTGAGTGTATGTAAGCCCCTTACGCATGAAGTACTTACTGATCGTATCCTTGAGCATCCAGATATTGGAACGAGGACGCCCTGTGTTCGTGCTCTTGTCATCCCAGTAGCATTTGCCTTCGTCCACCCAAAACACGAACAAATCCGGAACACCGTAAAAGGGAGAGTATTCACCACCCTTTGCAAGAGGTACGAACATAGCATTTACTGAAGTAGATGGTAGTTCTGCGAGCAAGCGCAAATACCGAAAGTCTTCTGCGGTGCCGAGGCCCTGCCTGATTGTGCCGTAATTGCGGTCAAATGTCTGGCGCTTCTGAAACAAGCGAAGGTATGACGGTGGTAGCCAATAAGAAATGGCCGAATTCGGATATTCAAGAAAAGGTTGGATCGATGCGAGTCTGACACGCCCGTGTGTGTCGCAGTGATTGTGAGTTGTGATCGCTTCTACAAGCCCCTGTTGCTTATCAAGCGTATCCACCAAGCGGATAAAGACTGAAGGAGGGCAGGATGGCGAGGCGTCACAAATAGCAGCACAGGCCTCGATCCATGCGTCGTCCATTACACGCAGGCCGAGGTCCGCAGCGAAGCGTAGTTTCCCTGTGGTTATGAGCGCTTCAATTCGTGCGCCTTCGGTTGAAGGAAGAAATAGGAGTGCCCTAGGCCCGATGAAGCCAAACGTACCATTAGGCGTGAGGATGGAGAGAGAGCGACAAAGAAACAGTCCAGCCAAGTTGTTTCCAGCATGGGCGTAAGCCCTTCCGTAGTATGCAGTAGCTCCTACGGAGAATTCTCCGAATGGTGGGTTCATTAAAACAACATCGAACCGATGATGGCAGAGGTCAACAAAGGCAAATCCCCGAACGGTGTCCTCGGTGAAGAGTTGCCGTTGGAGTCGCTGACCATTGTGGGCCTTTTCGGCGTAGCTCCTCAAGGCGTCAACGACTTTTGCTTCAGCCTGCTCAAAGAACTTGGCGTCACTGATCCCTGAAAAGTCGAACCGTTGCTGCTGCGCCACGGGCTTGTCGTCGCCAAAGAGGTTGCGCTGGATCGAGATTGGCCCTGCGAGCCACTGCCTCTTTGCTTCAGATACTGCGCCCCGAAGTTCCTCGTCGATCTTGAGCAGCGACCCAGCTTCCCCGGCCAATGCCATTTTGTCGAAGACGACTTCGACTAGTTGGCCGAGGAGTCTTGGCTCAAGCTGACCGACGAATTCCTTGAGCATCTGCTCCTCACCGGGCATCGGCTCCGCACAGACGATGTTCGAGCGAGTGATCTTGGGGCGGTCCTTCTTCAGCCCCATGTCCTTATAGGCCCGCTGGCAACGGAGCCACAGGGCTAGGGCGGCAATCTGGCTGGCCCTCTCGTCAATGTCGATACCGTGCAGATTGTGAGAAAGGATTAACCGGGGAGCGTCCCTCCGCAAATCTTCGAGCGTCGGATAGTCCTTGTGGAGCGCCGGACCGAGGTCGGGATCAAAGTACGCTTCCTCATAAATCGTGAGCAAGAGGTCGAAGCAGTACAGCAGGAAGTGGCCGCTACCGCAGGCCGGGTCCAGAATTCTCAGTTCCCGTGGGTCCTTCTTCGGACGATGCGGGATGCGGACAGGGAGCTTTAGAAGTTCTTCCTGCGAAAGATCGTCTCGCCCCTCGGCAGAATCCTTCGGCGATTGCACCCCTTCGCTGAGGAACATCTCACTCGGGCGACTGACCATGTACCGGCACGAGTCCTTTAGCGTGGTGTTCCCTTTTTGCATCTCGTACCAGATCCGACCCAGCGTGTTGTCGGTCAAGAACTCGACCACGTAACGGGGCGTGAAGAATTGATTGCGGAAGGCAAGTTCGTACGAGTTGCGGGGAGATTGACTTTCTTTCCGGGCCTGATCCCGCAGTTCGTTGGGCGTAAAATACTGGTAGACCCAGCCGATGGTTTCGTCCTGCGACCACATCCTCGGCCATTCCTCCCGCAACTCGGCTTCCTCGGCCTTGATGCCGCCGCCGTTCAGCAGGTCCAGCACTTCATCAAGCGTCTTCTGCCTAGGGTACAGGCGGTTGGCTGGGTCGTTGGGGTTGAAGAGCACTCCGATTTCGTCAGAGAGCAAGCCGCCGAGCCAGTCCAGAAAGTGGCGGTATGCCACGTCCTGATGCCCCGTATTGAACATGCGCTCTTCGTCAGGGTGGTCCGCCAGGTAGAACTTCACGCCATTGGAGTTGATGCCTCGGCTTACCGCCTCACGGACCTTCTGGCCGCCGACGTATACCTCACGGGCTTCTATCATTTTGTAGGCAC
>PLEM01000449.1:0-10191 GCA_003137035.1 Bryobacterales bacterium
CTGGCCCTCCGGCATTCCCCTACCGCTCCAGATGAACGGCGTTTCCGCCACGATCAATGGCGTGGCGGCTCCTCTGCTCTACGTTTCCCCGGGACAACTGAACATTCAGGTTCCCTATGCGGCTGGGGCCGGTCCAGCGATCGTAGGGGTCGACGTCAATGGACAAGTCGCCTTCCTCGAGTTCGCAATCGCGCCCTCGGCTCCCGGTATCTTCGCGTGGGAAGGCACGCTGGTTCCCACGGCGCGCGGGCGGCTCGGCGACACGCTTCCCCTGTTCATGACCGGAGAGGGCGACGTTTCGCCTTTCTTCGGCACCAACCGCACGGCCCCAAGCACTACTCCGCTGGACCAATTGCCCAAGCCCGTGCTCCCGGTGACGGTCACTGTCGGGGGATTGCAGGCCGCCATACAGTTCATTGGCATCCCCAGCGGGCTGCTCGGAACTCAAATCAATTTCACGATTCCGCCGGGCCTGACAGCGGGCGTTCAGCCGCTCGTTGTTACGGTGAATGGCGTATCGAGCCCGCCGGTAAACCTGACCGTCGCGCCATAGGTTCTCATGCTGAAACATCAGAGGCTGACCATGAGTAAGCTGCTGGCAATCATTCTGTTATGCGCCGCCGGTACGGTCTACGCGGCGCAAGGCGGCGCACACTCGATTACCCTGAGGGGAAGAGTGATCGACTTCAAGACGGGAGAACCGATTGCCAAGGCTCTGGTCTCGATCCGCGGCCAGAATCTCCAAACAGTAACGGACGAGAACGGCAGATTCGAGCTCTCTAACGTCGCCCCAGGCGACGCCGAGCTCTACGTCAGCACGATTGACTACGGCCTGCTGAAGCAGCGTATCCAGGTGGGGGCCGGAGAGCCGAAGGAACTGGAGCTTCTCCTCGGCCAGGAGGCGCTCAAGCACAGCGAGCGGATGACGGTGACTTCCGGACCGTTCGCGCCAGTGCAGCCGGAAGCTCCGGTCGAGCACTCGATCAACGGCACGGAACTGAAGAACCTCTCCTCGGTGATGCTCGACGATCCGATTCGCGCGGTCCAGTCCATGCCCGGAGTAGCCGCCGACAACGACTGGTACGCTCAGTTTTCCGTTCGCGGCTCCGGGCCGGCGGATATCGGGGTGTTCGTGGATGGGGCGCTGATGACCGCCCCGTTCCACGGCATACTCGACGACCGGGGCGACGGCTTCTCGATCGGCCTCCTGGATAGCGGGTTTGTGGGCTCGATGGCTCTGCTCAGCGGGAACTTCCCGGCGCAGTACGGCGATTTCACGGGCTCCATTCTGGACGTGCAGAGCCGCGAGGGAAACGCCGAACGCGTCACCTATCGCTTCGACGTGAGCCTGGTGGCAGCCTCAGCCAGCGCGGAAGGGCCGCTGGGCGCTTCGAAAAAGGCCACCTGGCTGGTCTCGGCCCGTAAGGACTACGTCAGCCTGATTATGGGACGCAGCAGCGGCCTGGGAGTGAGCTTCTATGACGTGCGCGGCAACCTGACCTACAGTCCCACCGAGCACAACCGGGTTTCGCTGAGCGCCATCCACGGCGCGATGGCAATCTCCAAAGACACCAAGAGTGTTTTTGGCACCGACGGGCTGAAGGATGGAAACAGCCGCAGCGAATTGGCCAGCCTCCGCTGGACCTGGTCGAATGCCGCCACTCTTTCGCAAGCTCAGGTCTACTCCTCCACCGATTCCGAACGGGACAAGGATCTCGCGCAGGACCTGCTGGAGCGCTCCAGCGGCAGTGAGATCGGTTTCCGGGAGGATTTGACGCACCAGACGGGGGGCTGGAACAAGTTCCAGGCGGGGGTGATCCTCCGGCGGCTCGATCGCGACTTTCTGAAGAACGAGCCCTGGAACTATGCCGCGCAGCAGTTCTCCAACACCCTGATTCAAAGTGCGCTGTTCTCGCGAACCGTCTCCCAGCCAGGAGCGTACGTCCAGGACACGGTTTCCTTGGCCGACAAGCGCCTGACCATGGTGTTGGGCGGGCGCTGGGACCATTTCAGCCAGACCGGTCAGAGCGTCTTCCTTCCCAGACTCAGCCTGTCCGTATCACCGCTCCGCGGCGCCAAGCTGACCCTGGCGGCCGGCCAGTACTCCCGTTTCCCCGATCTGGTCGAGTTGTACGGCCAATTCGGCACGCCCACGCTGCGGGCCGAGCGATCCACCCACCTGTCCGCGGCGCTCGAGCAGTCTCTGGGCGATCGGATTCGAGTGCGTGTCGAGGCCTACGACCGCCGCATACGGGACGGAATCTACTCCGCCGCGAGCCAGTTCCGCGCCGCCGGTCCGGCAGGCCCCATTCTGTACCCGCAACTCGGCCCTATCCTCGCCAACTCGCTCAACGGTTACTCGCGCGGGATCGAGTTCACCCTGCAGCGGCGCAGCGCCAACCGGCTAACCGGTTGGGTCTCGTATGCGCTGGGCTACGCGCGCTTCGTGGACACGGCCACCAACGCGCACTTCTGGAGCGATTTCGACCAGCGCCATACGGTGAACGTATTTGGCAGCTACCGCTTGAGCAAGACCATCAACGTGAGCGCCAGCGCCAGGTACGGCAGCAATTTTCCCGTGGTTGGCTACCTCGGCAAGCCGATCATCCAGGGAAATGCCTACCTGCCTATCGTCGGCGCGCGCAACGAAATCCGGATTCCGCCATACTTCCGGCTCGACACGCGAGTGAACAAGGCGTTCTACCGCAAGCGCTCCAAGACCACCCTATACGCGGAAATCACGAACCTGACGAATCATTCCAACTACCAGTTTTGGGGATTCGCGCCCGACTACGTTCGCCCGTACGGGTTCGTCGAGGCCGGTCGGGGGACGTTTCTGCCGATCATCCCGAGCGTGGGCCTCAGCGTCGAGTTCTAGCGTTGGATCTCATAGCGGACGATCGGGCGACTCTCCGACCAGCGCGGCATCTCGTGGAAACCCGCCTTCAGGAACGCGCCGAGCAGGCCCGTCCAGACGAAGGGTGCCGGGAGGCGCCCTTTCTTCGGCTCCAGCGGATAGCCCTCCACCACCCGCCCGCCGCGCGCCCGGACGAATTCCGTGGCCGCCCTCAGCAGCCCGGCGGACACGCCCCGGTTCCGGTACCCGCGGGCCACAAACAGGCACGACACCGACCAGACTGGCGCATCGTCCAACCGGCGCAGGACGCGCGAGCGCTCCAGGAAGACGTAAGCTTCCCGGGGCGCCACCGCGCACCAGCCCACCGGGACATCGCCATCATAAACCAGAATGCCCGGCTCGCTGCCCGCGTCAACCAGCGCCTTCAGGCTGGCCCGATTCGCTTCCCCCTTGTCCTTCACGAAGTCGGCGCGCTGCTTGCGCCATGCCATGCACCAGCATCCGCCGCAAGCGCCCTTGCTTCCGAAAAGCTGTTCCAGGTCCGGCCAGCGCTCTGCCGTGAGTGCTTCGAAGCGCAGTCTCACCTTCTCACATTCTGAACGAAACGGCAGGTTGGCGCCGAAGCTCAAGGCGGTTGCGGCGCGGTTTCGGCTCCAAACCGAACCGCGACCGCGAGGGAGCGGTGGCGCCCGGCCGGTGCGCGGCTGTAACGGACGGAATATGGTCAAGTCCCCGCTCCTGAAACGGCGCATCCGCTCCCTTAGAATAGGAGGAATGGTTGAACGCGTGCGCCCAGGTGTGTCGGCCCGGCAGGCCCGGGTGGTCCTCTTCGATTTCGACGGCACCATATCGCTGATTCGGGCCGGGTGGATGGATGTGATGGTGCCGATGATGCTCGAGATCCTGCTGGATTTGAAAACCGGCGAAAGCGAGGAAAGCCTGCGCGCGCTGGTGGTGGATTTCATCGCGCGGCTCACCGGCAAGCAGACCATGTACCAGATGATCGAGCTGGCCAACCAGGTGGAGCTGCGCGGCGGGAAGCCACTCGACGCTCTGGCCTACAAGCGGATGTACCTGGACCTGCTCCACGCCAAGATCGCCCACCGGCTCGAGGAACTGCGCCGCGGCCAGGCGCCGCCCGATAAGTACGTGGTACCGGGCGCGCGGCAACTGCTCGAGACGCTGAAGGAGCGCGGCCTCAAGATGTACCTGGCCAGCGGCACGGATCAGCCCTACATGCGCGAGGAAGCGGACCTGGTGGGCGTCAGCCAGTACTTCGACGGCCGGGTCTACGGCGCCCTGGACGACTACAAGAGCTTCTCGAAGAAGATCCTGATCCAGCGGCTCATCGCCTCCGCGGAGTGCGCAGGGCCGGCGTTTCTGGGCTTTGGGGATGGATACGTCGAAATCGAAAACGTGAAGGAAGTGGGTGGGGTGGCCGTGGGCGTGGCAACGGCCGAGCCCGAGTGCCTGGCCGTGGATGAGTGGAAGCGGAAGCGGCTCATCGGGGTGGGCGCGGACTTCATTATCCCCAACTACCTCTGCCGCCAGGAGCTGCTCGCCGAACTGTTCCCGCAATGAGCCTGCGGGGACTCCCCAACGCGCTAAAGAGGCTGCTGAAATAGTCCTTCTGAACGCTCGAGGAGGACAAGCTGAAGCATGTCCTACGTGCGGCATGCTTCAGCTTGCCCGGGGACTTCTTCAGCAGCCTCTAAAGAAAACCACCGGATTGGGCGAATAGGGGATGAGGGTCGGTGGGACCAGTCCCCGCCCCCCGCGTCCACTCGCGGAGCGTCCCGGTGATCGAAGAGCCGACCAGAGAGCAACGCATCGCAGCCTGCCTGAAGACCATCGCCAGCCAGCCCGAGTTTCCGGCTTTCTCGCACCACATCCAGGCGGTGATGACGGCGATCGACGACGAGGGCGCTTCCCTGCAACGGCTCACCAGCATGGTGCTGCGGGACTACAGCCTGACCCTGCGGGTGCTGCAGATGGCGAATTCGGAGTCCAGCCATCGCTTCGGGAGGCCGGTGGTGAGCGTGGCGCAATCCATCGCGTTGCTGGGTACCGAGTCCATCCGCGGCCTGGCCGGCGGCGCCGCTTTGTATGAGCCCGGCGGCAAGATCTCGCCCGGGCTGAAAGAGCTGATGTTGCTGTCGCTGCTGACCGCGAGCCAGACCCGCGCCGTCGCCGTCGCCGTCAACTACCCCCGGCCCGAGGAGGCTTACCTCTGCGGGATGTTCCGCAACCTGGGGGAACTGTTGATCGCCAGCTACTTCCCGCGCCAGTACGCCGAGGTCCTCTTGGAGATGAAGGGGAGTAGCCTGGGGCAGAGGGGGGTGTGCCTACAAGTGTTGCACTTCACCTTCGAGGAACTCGGACAGGCTACGGCGAAACAGTGGGAACTGCCGGATCGTGTCGCCCAGTGCATGGGCGCCGGGGGCCCGCTGCACAAGGGAGCGGACGACACCGAACTGGCAGTCCTGAGGGCGGCCACCGCGTTCAGCCACGCTCTGACCACGGCGGTGTACCGGCGCGATCCGGAGGGCTCGGCGGCGCGGGTGAATCGGCTGGTTCTGGATTGCTTTCCGGTGCTCGGCCTGCGCCACGACCAGGTCAACGGGGTGCTGGAAACAGGGATCGTCGAGACCAGAACCACGTTCGCGGCTCTCTCGGCGCCCCTCGACTCGCTGAGGCTGCGCAGGCAAGCCGAGGCCGCGGCCAGCCTTGCAGCGGGGGAACCGGGCTAAAGAACGGCCGCGCCGGGCGATCCTGACCGTGAAATCAAGCGGCTGAGGAACTCGGCGCGTGGAAATATCTCGAGCTTCTCCACCGTCGTGACGCCGCCGGATTTCATCCGAAACGCGATGGTCTTGGTCCAGGTTCCTTTCGCTTCGAAGCTGTCGATGTCCGCCAGATGGAACTCTCGAAACAGCCCGGCTGTGGCGTCCTTCAAGATGAGCCTTTGGTTGGTCAGGACAAACCACCCGCGGTTGGTCGTCGAATCCGTGTCGCCCACGCCCACCAGGTACTCCCGCGGCATGGGAGGAAACTGAGTGAACATCACTTGGAGCGCGCCCCCATCGATCGGCCGGTACTTCTTCACGAACCGGTCGTAAGAGACCTGGCCTTCGCCCTGAAACGACTTGTTGAGTTCCGCGAGCTCGCCCGAAGCCCAGGCGGCTTGCGTGTTCTGATAGAACCCGACCACTCTGGGATCCTGGAGCAATTCGCTCTTGAGCGCCCGGGAGGCCATCCGCAGCTTGTACAACGCGACCGCCCCGAAGCCCACACAGGCAATGGACCCCACGTATCCCATCGGCCCCATTTCAATCGACCCGCTGGCAGAGAGCGCCAGCAATACGATACCTAGAATCATGAAGAGTATACTGCGCGCCGCGCCCATCCTTGATCCTCCTTGGGCAGTATACATGACCCCGGCCGGGCTCAGCGCTCCGGGTCGCGTGGCCGCACAGAACCGCGACCGTGGGAGCGGGCCCGCCTCGCGGGCTACGGCTTCTTGAAGAGGTTGTCGAACGCGGCCCGGGCGTCGGAAGAGTTGCGGGGCGCGGGAGTCGAAGCCGTCGTCGAATTGGACGAAGTCGCATCCCGGGCCACCGTGACCCGCGCTTCGAACAAGGCGCATTCGTTGGCCTGATCCTTGACCACGATGCGCGCCGGCACCGGCTTCAGGCACTGGAATCGCGTGGACGGCTCGAAGTGCGCGCACTGCTTGCAGCAGTGCAGGGCCACGTTGCACTTCGGGCAAGTGCTCTTGAAGTCGGTTCCGTTGGGCAGGGTTGTGGCGCAACTGTAACACCGCGACGCCACCACCGTCTGAACCAGCCGCGGGAGTCTGGGGCCCGTTACATCGATAGGTGGGCGTGGACCCAGCCGCGGTCTCTCATCCGTCCTCCGGCCCTGGTTGTCGCGGTCGGAGTCCATATAGCCCCGTTGTCTGTATCTGCGATCGTCGTCCATGGAAGACTCAGCACTCCTTTGGAGTCTTTTTTCTCGGATCAGCGGGCGGCTGCTTCGCGGTAACCCCGCGTTTGACGGAAGGCCTTCCCGGCCCAGACAGACATGACCCCACCTACAGCAAGCCCAGGATCACCGATGGGAGTCTGCGGAAATACCGAGGCGCTGGGGAGCGACAGGTCGAAGACCCGCCGAGTTTACCTCGCCCCCACTATACCATATCGGCCAACGGGAAAGCCATCTGAATTCTACTTCGCCAGGAGGGTGGGCTTCAGCCCGCGTGGGGCCTTAGCCCCGCTCCTCGGAACCTCCTCTGGAAGCCCGCGCAAAAATCTCTTGGACGTGGAGCGCGGATTCTGGTACATTCAGTGGCCGGACCTCTGTTTTCAAGAGTTGGATGTCCGATCAAACCCAGGTTCGAGAGACGGGAGGCATTTATGCAGTTTTGCAAGAATTGCGGTTCCCCATTTGAAGGCCAGTTCTGCGGGAGATGCGGAACTCCGGTTGGCCAGGCCCCGGCCCACCCGGCNNTCCGCCACCTCCTCCGCCACCCCCACCGAGCTTCGCGCCCCCACCGCCACCCCCACCCAGCTATGCGGCCCCGCCGCCTTCTTACGCCCCGCCGGCCCCGCCGGCGCCATCCTTCGCCCAGCCGAGCCAGCCATCCAAGGGGTTTTGGGGCTCGCTGTTCGATTTGTCCTTCACCAGCTTCGTCGCGCCCAAGATCATCAAGTTCCTGTACGTGCTGTTTATGATCCTGATCGTCCTGGGGGTCCTGGGTATGATCTACATGGGCCTGCAGATGGGATCGACGGGCATCCTGTTTGTGGTTCTCGCGCCCGTCGCCGCTTTCCTGTACCTGCTGCTGGCTCGGATGTGGCTGGAGGTCATGATCGTTCTGTTCCGTATCGCGGAGAACACGGGAGAAATAGCCCGCAACAGCCGCCGGTGAGTCGTGGGGCGCCGGCAGGCATGCGGCGCCTTCCCGCCTCCCCGTTTCGGGGGCTGCGCTGCCCCCTTGCCAAATTCCAGGCCTTGAAGTAGAGTTGGACCTTCGGGAGGAAACATGTCCTTTTGCAGCAACTGCGGTTCGCAAGTCGACGGCCAGTTTTGCCAGAAGTGTGGAACACCGATCGGCGCTGCCCCTCCGCGCGCGGCAGCCCCGCCTCCGCCGCCGCCTCCGTCTTATCAGCAGCCGGCTCCGCCGCCGCCCGGCCAGCACTACCAGCCGTCGGCTGCGCCGCCGCCTCCTGGCGCCTACTACCAGCAACCCGGCCAACCACCTCCGTACTACCAGCAGCCCGGCCAGCCGCCGGCCGCGACAGGCGAGGGCCTCACCGAAAACGCCGCTGCCGCCCTCTGCTACCTGGCCGGACTCATCACGGGCATCCTGTTCCTGGTTTTGGAGCCTTACAACAAGAACCGGACGATTCGGTTCCACGCCTTCCAGTCCATTTTCCTCAACGTGGCCTGGATTGCGGTTTACATCGTCCTCAGCATCCTGTTCAGGATCATGCTCCAGATACTGCCCTACAGTCTCTGGTCCCTGATAGGCCTGCTGTACTGGGTGGTTCTGCTGCCGTTCGTGATTCTCTGGGTCATGCTGATGGTGAAGGCTTACCAGAACCAGAAGTGGGTGCTTCCCATTATCGGGCCGATCGCCGAAAAACAGGCGTAGCCGAGTGACCGCCCGGGCGCGTCTAAGAGGGATGCGCTCGTTTCTTGCGCTGTGCCTCCTGGCGCCCGGGTTGCTGGCCGTCCAGGCGCCCCGGATCGGGGTGATCGACTTCCACGGCCTGCGGCATGTGTCCGAGAAGCGCCTGCGCGAAGCGCTCGCCGTGCGCGAGGGCGATCCTCTTCCCGCCTCCAAGGGCGCTCTGGAAGAACGCCTGGAACACGTCGCGGGCGTGGTGCATGCACGCCTCGATGCGGTCTGCTGCGAAGGCGACCGCGTCATTCTCTACGTGGGGATCGAGGAGAAGGAGGCTCCCCACTTCGAATTCAAGCCGGAGCCCTCCGGAGACGCTACCCTGCCCGAGCCGGTCTCCGATTCCTACCGCTTCCTGCTCGCCGCCCTGGAGCGCGCCGCCCGCGACGGGCCCGTCTCCGAGAGCCTCCTCCACGGCCACGCGCTGTCCAGCGACCCAGCCGTGCGCGCCATCCAGGAACGCCTCCAATTCCTGGCGGCCGATCACCTGGACCGCATCCGCCAGGTCCTGCGGGAGTCCGGGGACGCCTCCCAGCGCGCCGCCGCCGCCTGCGTCATCGGCTACGCCCCCACCAAACGTCTGGTGGTCGACGACCTTCAGTCGGCCATGCGGGACCCCGACGAGAGCGTGCGCGCCAGCGCCATGCGCTCGCTCGCCGCGATTGCCGTTCTGGGCGCGCTCGACAAGGAGCTGGGTATCCGGGTGGAGCCCACCTGGTTCATCCAGATGCTGAACTCGCTGGTGTGGAGCGATCGCACTCGCGCCGCCGCGGCCCTGGTGTCGCTCACCGAGCAGCGCAGGCCTTACGTCCTGGATCAAATCCGGGAAACCGCCCTGCCCTCACTCGCGGAAATGGCCCGCTGGAAAACCCTCGATCACGCCCTGCCCGCTTTCCTACTCCTGGGCCGCGTCGCCGGCGTCCCGGAAGCCGAGATTCAGGCCGCCTGGACCCAGGGCAACCGCGAAGCTTTCATCGACCGGGTCTTCAAAGAGCAATCGAAGTAGTCTCTTCCACAGGCTGAATGCCTGTGCCACCGGGGATCGCAGCCGCTTACTGTGGCACAGGCCTTCAGCCTGTGGGCCGGGACGCGCGCGCACAAAAAAGGCCGGGGCGCCAAGACCCCGGCCTTCGGAGTGGCAGACTTTCAATCTCTAGCGCGCGGCCAGCAGAGCCCGCAAATGCCTGGCCCGCTCCGGCGAGCGCAATTGCCGTAAAGCCTTCGCTTCGATCTGGCGGATTCTCTCGCGCGTAACGTCGAACTCCTGCCCGATCTCCTCGAGCGTGTGCTCGCGTTCGCACCCGATTCCGAACCGCAGCCGGATCACCTTCTCTTCCTTCGGCGAGAGCGTCTTCAGGATGTTGGCGGTCTCGTCGCGCACGTTGGACTCAATCACCGAATCCACCGGCGAACCCACCCAACGGTCCTCGATCAGATCGCCCAGCGCCGACTCGCCGTCCCGCCCCACGGGCGTCTCCAGGGACACCGGGTCGCGCGATATGGTCTTCAACTTCTGCACCTTCTCGACCGAAATGTCCATCCTCCGGCCGATCTCTTCATTGGTCGGGGCGCGCCCCAGTTCCTTCTCCAACTCCCGGTTGGCACGCAGGAACTTGTTCATGCTCTCGTTCATGTGCACCGGGATGCG
>PLEM01000449.1:10214-22111 GCA_003137035.1 Bryobacterales bacterium
AGGTTGGCTTCCACCAGGTCCTTCTTGGCGCGCTCAGCCTCGATTTCCCCATGGCGGATCACCGCCAGCGTGTGCTTCAAATCCTCCAGGCTGGCACCCGCCACCGCCTCGCGCTTCCGGATCTCCCGGCGCAACTCCTTGATTCTAGGCTGGCTGGCTTGTCCGTTCCGTTCCTGGATGCGCTTGAGCTCCGCCTCGAACTGCCCGAGTTCCTCCACCGCCCGCTCGATTTCCTTGCTGAACACCTTCCACTTCGGCAGCAGGAACGGGACCTTGCGGATGGCCTGGGAAGTCTCCACTTTCGAACGGGCCAGCTTCCCGGCGCACTTCTTCCGCGCCTTCTTGTTGGTCAGCGGGATGGTTTCCAGCTTCTCCGCCAACTGCTGCCGCCTCCGGTGGAGCGCGGCTACGTCCGCGAACAACTGCCGAACCTCGATCTGGCGCGTGTCGTCGGCTGGACTGCCTTCCTCGACATCCCCCAGATCTGCCACATTTCCAAGCTCTTCTTCGTTCCGCTTGATCTGCTCGGCGAGGCTCGCCACGGCCAGTTGGACCAGCGCCGAGCGGCTGATCGCCTTCTGCATCCGAAGCTTGCCGCGCTCCATCCGGCGCGCCAGGTCCACTTCCCCCTCCCGGGTCAACAGGGGAACCGCGCCCATCTCCCGTAGATACACGCGTACCGGGTCGTCGGTGTAGATCGACTCCTCGGCCTGCTGAACCGAGTGGAAATCCTCGGCCTCGGCATCGAAAAACTTGGCCGCCTCCTCGTCGAAAGGAAGGGCCAAAGGTTCGTGACTGTCAGTTAGAAACTGATCTTCGAATTGGTCCACTTTGTTGACTCACCTCCCCGAATGAACCAAGTCAAACGTTGAACTTGTTCCGGGGCAAATTTCCAGCGTGTGATGGTCGGCCTCTTCCCGTCGCGATGGTCGCACCTGCGGCGTTCGACGCCGTCTTCGATCATATCATTGATCTTCCAAGAAGTTAAGCCCTATTCTTGAAGATGTTTCTGAACGCTTTTGGTTACATCAAAATCAGGGCGTCGGCGGCTACACTATTCAGTGCCACCCCCGCCAGGCTTTTCTCAGCCCGAGTGGGGCGGACCCCCGGTCCGCGGACCGACGCCCTCGTCGGGCCCTCCCAATGTTGCAGGCAAAGGCCGGACCAGGGGGTCTGGCGCGGTCCAGGGGGACCGCCCTGCGTTATCCCCGCTTCTGCCGGATCAGCGTCTTCAGCTCGTTAAAGAAGGCTTCCTCGTCCTGGAAATCCCGATAGACCGAGGCAAAACGGACATAGGCGATCTTGTCCAGGTTGCGGAGCCGCTCCATGAGTAATTCTCCTATTGCGGTAGTAGACAGCTCCCGGTCACCGCTCTCCAGCAGTCGGCGCTCCACCTCATCGACGATCTCCGCCAGCTTCCCCATCGCCACCGGCCGCTTCTCACAGGCCTTCAGCAGCCCCGCCAACACCTTCTGACGGTCGAACTTCTCCCGCCGGCCATCCTTCTTGACCACCATGTAGGGAACTTCGTCGATCCGCTCGTAGGTTGTAAAACGGCGCTCACAGGCCAGACACTCGCGGCGCCTCCGGATCACATCCCCCTCTTTGCTTTCGCGCGAATCTACCACCTTATCCTGCAAGTGGCCGCAAAATGGGCAAGTCATGCGGGAAAACCTCCTGGAGGCTCGGCCTCCCCGGCGTCATCCTCGGCGCTGGCGACCGCTTCCTCCTCGAGTTGCCTCAAGCGCTTCCAGTTCAAACCCTCGTGGAAGGCCAGGGCGAGCCCGAAAGGCACAATTACTACAACTGTAACAGCCCAGATCATCACCGCCACGCTAGTGGCCAGCTCCACCTTGGCGCCGTACATCTCCGTCAGAACAATGATCGAAACGATCTGCACCCCGCCGCCCACCCCAGGGATCTGAAGGATGCTCCCGAAGGCTACAAAGCCCATGAAAACAAGGATGTCCCGCAGCGCGAATCCGGCAGTCCCAGGAAAGGCTCGGAACAAGCAGACAAAGGACAGCACGATCAGGGTCCACTCCAGCGCCGTGTAACACATCAGCCAGAGCACGGAACTTTGCGACTTGGTCGCGGAGGCGCCATCCAGAAAGGCGTTCACCATGCGCTCGACCTGGTGGTGGTGGCGGGGCGGCAGGAAGCCCAGACCCTGCACTAGCCGTCGTCGCATCGTGTCGGAGAACCGGCTCAACATCACCAGCACAATCAGGGAAATCGCCCCCATCAGCCCGAGCACATAGCCACCCACCCCAAGCACCCACTGGAGCTTTGGTCCTACATGCGTGCGGGTGGGATCGAACTGCGCCAGGGCAAATCCGAAGATCACCAGCACCGCCAGGAGGTCGCAGATCCGTTCCAGGAACCAGGCAGCCAGTTGCGATGTAAAGGGCACCCGCTCCTTCAGCGATATCAGGTAGGGTCGCACAAACTCCCCGGGACGTCCCAGCAGCACCACCGCCGCAAAGCCAATGGCCGTCGCCTTAAACAGCCGCCAGTGGTTCGGAACGGGCACCAGGGGCCGCAGCATCACCCCCCAGCGCAGCGCCCTCCCGTAGTAGGTCAGGAGGGAGACCGCCGTCGCGCCCAGCAACCACCTCCAGTCCATGTGGAGAAAACTGGCAGTGAAGGCCCCCCACTGAAAGGGCATCTCGCGCCAGCGCGCGTGCAGCCACCAGCCCAGGAACCCGGCCGCGGCGGCCAGCAGCAGCGCGAACTGCCACTTCCACTTTCCCAGGCGTCCGGGTTTGTTGCGGTCCGAGTGCGTGTTCATACCTCGTCCATCCCCCAAAACGGGCTAGAATGGAACCTTGCATGCCGGCGGGCGTGGATTCGAGCGAACTTCTTATCATAATGCCTCGTTCTTCTAGTTGGAAGCCTGAAAAGAGACGCCCCTCCCCAACGGGTGGGGGGCAGGCGCCGCGAAAGGCTGAAAGTGCGAGGCAAACCCATGGCGGCCGTTGCATCCACGATACCGCGCTTCTTCCCCGGGGGACCGGGGACGGCGCCGGTACGCGCCTGGGGAACCGTACGCTCCGTTGCCGCCGCTTGCAGACCGGCTCTGGCCGGATACGTGAGGAGATTGGGAAACACCGTGGATCCGGATTCCACTCTCGTTGAGCGTTGCCTCAAGGGAGACGACGCGGCTTGGGAGGACATGGTCAAGACCCACTCCCGCCGTGTCTACGCGCTCTGCTACCGGTTCACGGGAAGGGACTCCGAAGCCCAGGACCTCACCCAGGAAGTTTTCCTGCGCGTGTTCCGCTCCCTCAAGAGCTTCCGCTCCGGCGAGGGGTGCTTTGTGGTCTGGCTGGCGCGCCTCACCCGCAACCTGCTGATCGATCACTATCGCCGCACCCGTCTCGAGCGCGCCACCGATTCCATCGAAGACCAGCTCCCGGTCCTGGAAGAGCGCGGGACCGCCGCCGCGCGGACCGACGGATTGCTCGCCGGCCGCGAGGCCAGCGAAATCCTCCAAGGGGCCCTCGGGAAGCTTTCCCCCGAACTGCGCGAGACCGTCATCCTCCGCGACCTGGAGGAGCTGGAATACAGGGAAATCGCCCAGGTACTCAAGGTGCCGGAGGGCACCGTGAAGTCCAGGCTGAACCGCGGCCGAGCCGAACTGGCGCGCATCCTTCGCAGACAGAAGGTGCTGGTATGAACTGCGCCGAACTGGAAATCCTGCTCTGCGACTACGTCGACGGCACGCTGGCCGCGGACCTGAAAGCCGATCTGGAACGCCACCTGGCGCAGTGCGCCGCCTGTGCGGAAATGGCGCGCGACGTCCAGGCCGCGGTCGGCTTCATGGAGCGCGCGGCCGCGGTCGAGCCTCCTCCGGAGCTGCTCACCCGCATCCTGTTCGAGCTCCCCTCCGGGCACCAGGCCCGGGCCCGGCAGTCCGGCGGAATCCGCAAGCTGATCCGCGGATGGCTCCAGCCGGTGCTGCAACCGCGCTTTGCCATGGGCTTCGCCATGACCATCCTCTCCTTCTCTCTGCTGGCGCGTTTCGCCGGCATTTCGCCGGGGCAGTTGAAGGCCGCGGATCTCAAGCCCGCCGTTATCTGGCGCCGGATCGACGAGCAGGTCTATCGCGGTTACCAGCGCGCGGTGAAGTTCTACGAGAATCTGCGCCTGGTTTACGAGGTTCAGACGCAGCTCCGGGAATGGACCCAGAAGGAACAAGAGTTGAAAGGCCGCTCCGGTGGCGCGGAGGAGCAGCAGGCCGCTCCGTCCGAGAAGACACCGGAAGCCACACGTCCCGCGGCCAAGGCCCGCGGTGGAACAAACGGGCCGGAAGTGCGTAACACGAAGTAGAGGAAAAGGAGAAGAAGGCCATGAATTGCTTCAAACATCCCGATGTTGCGGCGGTGGCATTCTGCCGAACTTGCGGCCGGCCTCTTTGCCAGGCCTGCCAGCGTTCCGTCCAGGGGACGGTGGTGTGCGAAGAACACATGCCCCAACCGGTCGTACCGCCTCCTCCGGCGCCGATGGCGTCCGGCACTTCGCCCGGCCTCGCCTTTGTGCTCGGTCTGATCCCCGGCGTCGGCGCCATCTACAACGCGCAATACGCCAAAGGGGTCGTTCACGTCGTTATCTTCGGCCTGCTGATCAGCCTGGTCAGCTCCGGCGCCGCGGATGGATATGAGCCGTTGTTCGGACTTCTGATCGCGATCTGGTACTTCTACATGCCGTTCGAGGCGTTCCATACCGCCAGCAAGCGCCAGGCCGGCCAGCAGGTCGATGAGTTCTCCAGCATTCTCCCGTTGAAGTCCCGCAGGCCCGGCCTGCCCGTCGGCCCCGTGCTGCTCATCGCGCTGGGTGGGTTGTTCCTGCTCACCAATCTGGGGTACCTGGAATTCCGGCAGGTCATTCGCTTCTGGCCGGTCATCCTGATCGTCCTGGGAGCCTACATGCTCTATTGCCGCCTGGCCAGCTATGGCAGCCCCGAAGGGGAGGCCCACAATGAACAGCGCTAGGTCGCTCGTCCGGGCGATCCGCGGACCCATCCTGCTGATCACCCTGGGAACGCTTTTTGCCGTGGACTACTTTGGCTCGTACTCGTTCTCGCGGACCTGGCCCATCCTGCTCATCGTGGCCGGCGCGCTCTGGTTGCTCGAGCGCATCGCGCCCGAGGGCGACACCGGGCCAGGCTCGCCTGCAGGAGGCGCCGCATGAGACGAAGAGGTTCGCTGGTTGGACCGCTGCTGGTCATCCTGATCGGCGTATGGTTCCTGATTAGCAGCTTGCGGCCGGATCTTCCGCTCTTCGATCTGGCCGCCCGCTTCTGGCCCTTCGTGCTGATCGGTTGGGGCGTGTTGCGCCTCGCCGAGATCCTGCTGTGGGCCGCGCAAGGCAGAGAGCTGCCCCGCGCCGGTGTTTCTTCCGGCGAGTGGACGCTGGTGGTTCTCATCTGCATGATGGGATCATTCCTTTACGTCGTCAACCGCCACCGGCCCTGGCAGCAGTGGGGCTTCTTTACCGGCAACCGCGTCGAAATCTTCGGCCATCCTTACGATTTCGCCATCCCGGAACAGACCGCGCCCGCTCCCAAGGCCGCCCGCATCCTGGTCGAAAACCTGCGGGGAGGCGTCCACATCGTCGGCGCCGACGCCCTGGAAATCAAGGTGAGCGGTCGCAAGACCATCCGCTCCCTCCAGGAGACCGACGCCAACAACGCCCAAAAGCAGACCCCCGTTGAAATCTCCACCCAGGGCGACCAGGTGGTGGTCCGCACCAATCAGGACCGCCTCACCGGGGACGATCGCATCTCCACCGACCTCGAGCTGACCGTCCCCCGCACCGCCAGCGTAGAAATCCGCGGGCGGAAGGGCGACCTCGACATCAGCGACCTCAACGGTCCCATCGAGGTTTCCAGCGACGAAGCCAGCGTACGCCTCCAGAACATCGCCTCCAGCGTCCACCTGGACCTGCGCAAGAGCGAGCTGGTCCGCGCCGGAAGCGTCAAGGGCAACTTCGAGCTCCAGAGCGGCCGCGGCCGCGATGTCGAGCTGGACACCATGGGCGGCGAAGTCACCATCGACGGTTCCTACTCCGGCGACCTCCAGTTCCGCGACTGCGCGAAGCAGTTGAAGTTCCAGAGCCCGCAAACCGATTTGAAGGTCGAGAAGGTGCCCGGCCAGATTCACCTGGACTTGGGCTCGCTCAACGGCACGAACCTGGTCGGCCCCATCCGGCTGACTTCCAACCGCTCCCGCGACGTGCAACTCGAGCAGTTCACCCAGATCCTCGAGTTATCCCTGGATCGCGGCGACATCACTCTGCGTCCCGCTCAGACGCCGCTGGCCAAGATCGACGCGCACACCCACTCCGGCCAGATCGACCTGGCGCTGCCCGAATCGGCGAAATTCGACTTGAAGGCCACCACCAACCGCGGCGACCTGAACAACGAATTCGGCGCCCCCCTCAAGACCGGGTATGAGAACGACCGGCGTCACGAGTCCGGCGGAAGCATCTCCGGCGGCGCCGGCCAAGGCCCCGCCATCACCGTTGCCACCGACCGTGGCACGGTCACCATCCGCAAGGATGCCGGCGGCCCGCCCCCGCCCCCGCGTCCGCCCAAGCCCCCCAAAGCTCCGGGAGTCACCTCAATCGAGATCGAGAAGCACTAACCACCTCACCCCACCAGCACCAGCCTGACATCCATCACGTTGGTGCCGGTGGGGCCCGTTTTCATTAGGTCCCCCAAAGCTTCGAAGAAGTGATACGAATCGTTCTCCGCCAGGCTCCGCCGCGCGTCCAGGCCCAGCCCTTCGGCGCGCCCGAGCGTCGCTCCGTCCGCGATGGCCCCGGCGGCGTCCGTCGGGCCGTCGGTGCCGTCCGTGCCGCCGCTCAGCACCACCACGCCATCGCTGCCTGCCAGGTCGATGGCCGCGGCCAGTGCGAATTCCTGGTTCCTACCGCCCAGGCCGCTCCCGCGTAAGGTGACCGTGGTTTCGCCGCCCGAGATCAGGCACACCGGCGGCTTGGCTGGCCGCCCCGATGCCAGGATCTCCCGCGCGATCGCCGCGTGCATCCGGGCCACGTCCCGCGTCTCCCCCTCGATAAGGGTGGACAGCACCAGCGGCCGCAGTCCCAGTTCACGAGCCTTCCGGGCCGCCGCATCCACCGCCAGCCGGTTGCTCCCGACCACCAGGTTCGTAGTGCGCTCGAACACCGGGTCGCCCGGCTTCGGAGTCTCCGCAATCTCCCCGCGGCCCCCGCCCTCGATGCGCTCGCGCGCCGCCGCTGGAATCCGCTCCCACAGCCCGTACTTCTCCAGAATCGCCCGGGCGCCCGCGAAGGTGGACGCATCGGGAGCCGTCGGCCCCGAGCCAATCACATCCAGATCGTCGCCGATCACATCGGACAGCAGCAGCGACAACACCTCGGCCGGACAGGCCAGGCGCGCCAGTTGTCCGCCCTTGATCAGGGAGATGTGTTTCCGGACGGCGTTGATCTCGTGGATGTTCGCCCCGCAGGCCAGCAGCAGTTTCGTGGTCGCCTGCTTCTCTTCGAGGGTCACCGGCGGCGCGGGCATCGGCATCAGCGCCGAAGCTCCCCCCGAGATCAGGCACACCACCAGGTCGCGGGCTCCCGCTCCCCGCGCGATTTCGGCAATGCGTTGGGCCCCGGCCACGCCGCGCGCATCCGGCACCGGGTGCCCGCACTCGTTCAACTCGATCCGCCGCAGCCGCGCCAGGTACCCGTCCTTGACGTTGATCAGGCCGCCCCGAATGCGCGCGCCCAGCAACCTTTCCACCGCGCGCGCCATGGCCGCGCTGGCCTTGCCGGCGCCCACCACCCAAATGTTCTCGAACTGGTTGAGGGAATAGCGGCGCCGCCCGGCTAAGAGTGTGTTCCCCCGCACGCGAACGCTGCGCCGCACGGCTGCCCCCGGGTCCGCCGCCTCGAGCGCCGCCCGAAACACCGCCAATGCTTTCTTTCTCAGGCTCATTTGAAAATCGGCAATGCGCAGATCGCCTCGGTCGCCACCGCGGGATCGTCGCTCGCCACCTCGATGCGGTAATCCGCCCGCGCATAGTATGGCCGCCGCGCTTCGAACAACTCGCCGAACTGCTTCGGATCGCGCGCCAGTGGCCGGTCCGAGCTCGCTTCCACCCGCCGCCGCGCCATCTCCAGCGGGCAATCCAGCCACACCGTCACGCCATGGTCCTGGAGTAGCTGCAAATTTCCCGGCCAGGCGAACGCGCCCCCGCCCAGCGCCACCACCATCGGCCGCCCGCTCCGCACCATCCGCGTCCGCTTCCGGATCGCCTCGGTTTCCAGCTTCCTGAAATGCTCTTCGCCGTACTGGTCGAAGATCTGCGGAATCGAGGTCTTCTGCTCCGCCTCGATTTCCTCGTCGAGATCGACGAAGCTCCACCCCAGCCGATCGGCCAGCAGCTTGCCAACCGTGGTCTTCCCGGAGGCCATGAAGCCTACCAGGAAGATCCCGGGGGTTCGTACCAGCTTCAGGATCATGCGCCCCGCTCCAGGTTATGGTTTATGCGCGCCAGTTGCCGGTCCACCAGCCTCGGGAACAACCGCGCCGCCGCCACCGCAATCCATCCACTGCGCGGCGCCATCACCGTCCGCGCGTTGCGTTCCACACCTCTGGCGATCGCCTCGGCGCACTGCTCGGGCGAAATCGCGTACCGCTGGTAGCGCGCCAGTCCCGCCGGAGGCTGGCCGGTCAGCGCGTGTCCCTGAAATCCGGTCGTCACGTACCCCGGAGCCACCGTCGTCACCTGGACCCCGTGCGGTTTCAACTCGATCCGCAGCGCGTCCGCCACCGAGTCCAGGGCCGCCTTGGACGCCGAGTAGAGGCTCAGCCAGGGCAGCGTCATCCGGCCCGCGATCGAGCTCACCATCACGATCGCGCCCTGGGACCGCTCTTTCATCCCCGGCGCCACCAGTTGCGCCAATTCCAGGGCCGCGAAAACGTTCAGCTCGAACATGCGCCGCACCGTTTCGAGCGGAGCCTGCGTCGCCGGGGCGTACAACCCCACCCCCGCGTTGTTGATCAGGATGTCCACGCGTCCGAACCGCTCCAGCGTGCGCTCGACCACGCGCCTCCGCACCTCGCCATCCGTCAGGTCGCCCGCGGTCTCGACGGCCTCTCCCCGCGAGATTTCCCGAAGCCGCGCTTCCGTGCGCGCCGCCAGCGACAGCCTCGCGCCGCGCTTCCGGAAAACCTCGGCGCAGGCCGCCCCGATCCCCTGCGAGGCCCCGGTAATCAACACGACTTTGCCGCTGATGTCCATACGCGCCAGCCGTCTACAGGCGGCGTTGAGCCATAATAGTACCATGCAGCAGGGGCTCTTGCCGCTGTTCCCGCTCCCTCTGGTTTTGTTCCCCCGCACCGCGCTCCGGCTGCACATCTTCGAGGATCGATACAAGGAACTGATCGGCGAAGTTCTCTCCGGCCGCTCCGAGTTCGGCGTGGTCCTGGCCAAGGAGAAATCCATCGCCAGCACCGGCTGCACGGCGGTCGTCGAGAAGGTCCTCGAGCGCTATCCCGACGGCCGCCTCGACATCCTGACCGCCGGCCGCCGCCGCTTCGAGATTCTGCTCCTCAACGACGAGAAGTCCTATTTGCGCGCCTCTGTCGAATTCTTCGACGACGATGAACCCGCCGCCGAACTCCCCGCCGAGGTCCGCAAGCGCGCGCTCGACGTCTACCAGGCGCTCCGCGCGCTCGACGATTCCGCCCCGGAGGCCGAGCTCCTGGACCCCCAGCCCAGCTTCCAGTTCTCCCAGACCATCGAGGACCTCGAGTTTCGCCAGCGCCTGCTGCATCTTCGCTCCGAATCCGAGCGCCTGCGCGAACTGGTCGAGTTCTGCGGCGGCTACCTCCCGCGGCAACGCCTCATCACCGCTCTCAAGCGCGTGCAACCGCTCAACGGCCACAGCAGCTCCCGCTTCCCCGACCGCGCATGACCCAACGCCTCCACCTCATCTTCGACGCCGACGACACGCTGTGGGAGAACAACGTCTACTTCGAGGACGCCTTCGACCAGTTCGTCGAATTCCTGGCCCACTCCACGCTCGCCCCCTCGGAAATCCGCGCCGTGCTGGATGAAATCGAGCTGGTCAACAAGAAGATCCACGGTTACGGCGCACTCAACTTCGGGCGCAACCTCCGCCAGTGTTACCAGCACCTCGCCGAGCGCGCCATCTCGAGCGGCGACCTGGACCGCGTCATGTCCTTCGCCGAGCGCATCCTCGATCAGCCCGTCGAGCTTATGGAGGGCGTCGCGGAGACCCTCGATTACCTCTCCGGCCGCCACGAGCTGCTGCTCTTCACCAAGGGCCACCCCGACGAGCAGATGCTCAAGATCGACCGCTCCGGCCTCGCCCGCCATTTCGTCCACACCGCCATCGTCAAGGAGAAGGACCTCGATTCCTACGCCGAGCTGCTGCGCGCCCGCGATCTCGACCCCGCGCGTTCCTGGATGATCGGCAATTCGCCCCGTTCCGACATCAATCCCGCCCTCGAGCTGGGACTCGGAGCCGTGTACATCCCCCACCCCCGCACCTGGTCCCTCGAACACGAGGAAATCTCCCGCGATGGAGCCCGCCTGATCGTCCTCAACCGCTTCTCCGAATTGCGCGTGCATTTTTAATTCACATTCCCTTCCACCCGGTCGAAGAGTAATTCAAAGGCGAAAGCTCTTGATGAACGTCCTGTCGGCGGCTTGGGACAGCACAGACCGGGCGGCGGCGCAGTAAACAGGCGCCGCCCCCCGGATCGCCACAACCTCGTAACCGCCCAGCCAACCTCCCCCGCGCGTGCCCGGCCGGCTAAGATCCCGGAGTGCCCAAATAGAAGTGCGGGCTATAATGAAACCCGGCCCTCATGAGCGGACCTTCACCTGCTGTCAGCCTGTATCTTCTGAACGGGGCGATCCTCCTGACCCACGAGATCGATTCCGCCTACTGGAAGGAATGGGACCTGTTCGGCAGCGGGGGTGGCATCCAGTCGTTTCTGGCGGTCAACTTCCTCATGGCGCTCGCCATACTCGTGGGTTTACACCAGTTGACGCAGGGGAAGCGTGCGGGACACGTGTTCGCCCTCGTGATGGCAGCCTCCGGAATCTTCGCGTTCTCCGTGCACGCCTATTTCCTGTCTCGAGGCCGCCCGGAGTTCGCCCTGCCAGCGTCGAAGATCGTCTTAGGAGCCACTCTGATCCTCTCCCCGGCTCAGGCCTACCAGGCGTACCGCGGCCTGACCCGGTGACAGTCGCAACGTTCCCGCCGCTGCCGCGGTTGCGCGTCACCGCTCAAACCGCTACAGTGTGGGTAGGTTGACGCCATGAGAAGGTCCGCTTGCTGACGCGCGCGGCTCGGTAACCCGTCGAGAATCAGCGCTCCGTTTCCGNNGGAATTCTGCAAGTCCCTCTTCCGTGGCGAGAAGCAGTACGTCGCGGAGTGTCTCGACCTGCCCGTCGTGACCGAAGCGCCGACGTTGGATCAACTAGCCTCCAACATCCTCGAAGCCATTTCGCTCCACCTGGACGGCGAAGACCTCGCCGAACTGGGCTTCGCTGAGAACCCGACCATCCTCGCCACTATGGAGCTCCCAGCCGTCGCCTGATGCCCAGACTGCGAGCGCTGTCCGGTGAAGAACTCATCCGCATATTCTCCAAGTGGCGACTTCTGGCCGGAGGATGAACCGATCGAAGACTCCCTGGCCGCCCTCCATGAACTCCAGCTCCGCCAATCCTGCCCCCAGTTCTACCCATCCGCGTAGGGCCCGCTTCAGGCTGAAGCCGCCCCCGATCAGCCGGCTCTCCCCGTCCGCTGATATGCTGGCTAGGCAGAGGTGATTGTGGAGGACAGGCAAAACGATCCTCGGTGTTCGGCGACAATTAGAATTC
>PLEM01000165.1 GCA_003137035.1 Bryobacterales bacterium
ACGGCGAGAACGTGGCCGGCGGTATGGGCCTGACGGCCTCTCTGGCCGAGGCGATGTTCAAGTCAGGCGTCGATGTGATCACCTCCGGCAACCACATCTGGGACAAGCGGGAGATCTACGACTACCTGGACCGGCAGCCGCGGCTGTTGCGGCCGGCCAACTACCCCGGGCAGAGTCCGGGAAGCGGGGTGCACGTGGGCCGGGCGCGAAACGGGGTGGAGGCGGCGGTCATCAATCTCCAGGGCCGCACGCACATGCTGGCCATCGACGACCCGTTCCGCAAGGCCGACGAGATCCTCGCCGCGCTGGATCCGGCGGTGAAGGTCCGGCTGGTGGATTTTCACGCCGAGATCACCAGCGAGAAGATGGCAATGGGGTGGTACCTGGATGGGCGGGTCTCGGCGGTGATCGGGTCGCATACGCACATTCCGACCGCCGACACGCGCATCCTGCCGGGCGGGACGGCATACCAGACCGACGCGGGGATGACCGGGCCGTACGACTCGATTATCGGCGTCGAGAAGGGCATCGTCCTGCGGCGGTTCCTGACCGGGCTGCCGGTACGTATGGAGGCGGCTCGCGGTAAGGTAGAATTGCATTCTGTGCTGGTGCAGGCGGACGAAGCCACCGGGAGGGCGGTTTCCGTGCGGCGGTACGAGGTGGAGCGCAGTCACTAGACCATGTCACCCTGGCTGCTTTCGGTCATCGTGGAGTTGCTGGTCACCCTGCTGTTCTGCGGGGTGCTCTACTACCTTCGCCGCTCGCTTACCCGGAAGAGCCTGCTGTTCTGGCTGTTGCTGTGGCTGGGACGCGGGGCGCTTTCCATGATCGCACTGCGCTACCTGACATCTACCGAGCGGGCCGCGGTAGTGTTGTACGCGCCGCTGCAAGTTGCCTTCGCGCTGGCGCTGGTGGTGATCGCGGTGCGGCTGGAGAACCAGAAGCAGCAGCTCCGCGTGCTGAACGAGGAGTTGGCGCGGTTACGGAAGGCGGCGGCGGGGCAGATCGATCACGATCCGCTCACCGGGCTGATGAACCGCTCGGCGCTGTCGCGCTGGATCGACGAGGAGCACGGGTTCGAGGGGCTGGTGGTGGTCTGCGACATGGACGACTTCAAGGTGCTGAACGAGCAGTTCGGGCACCTGGTGGGGGACGAGATCCTGCACGGAGTGGGGCACCTGATCAGCAACTCGGTCCGGGACGAGGACCTGGCCTTCCGCTGGGGCGGCGACGAGTTCGTGCTCTTCTTCCGCACTTGCGAAAGGGCGCTGGTGGAGTCGCGGATGGCCGGGATCGAGGAGCGGCTGAGGACCTTCCACATCCGGCACCACGGTCAGACCACGGTCCGGTTCAGTTGGGGCATCGCGTCGACCACGGGCCGCCCGCTGCGCGAGAGCCTGGCCGAGGCCGACCGGCTGATGTACGACTCCAAACGCGCACGGCGCGGGGACCCTCCGGCCGGAAAGCCCCCGGCAAGTGTCTGAGCTGCGCAGCGGACGCGGTTCCGGAATCCTGGCTGCCAAAGGTTCGCGCGGCGAGCGCGGATGTCCTGGCGATCATGGTCCCCGGCGGGCCAGCGCCCGGCTCGACTAACGCCATCGGAGGAGAGCGGCTACAGCCTGCGCCCGATCGCCGCGCCGAAGCCGGCATGTTAAAGATGACTGGCGAAATCGGTGATTGAGTGTACTGTCACTGGTTTATTTCGTAGGTGACGAAGGCGAACTTGGTCGAGTCGGGGGACCAGGAGTTGACGTTGATGGTGCCCTGGCCGCCGAACAGAGTGGTCAGAACGCGGATCGGGGACGGGGCGGGCATCCGCATCAGGCGCAGCACCACGCCGTCCTGGTTGGGCGGGTGGCCTTGCGTTCCCTTTTTGAACGAGAGGAAGACCATCCACTTGCCATCGGGCGAGAAGTGCGGGAACCAGTCCTCGAGATCGTCGCTGGTGACGCGTTGAGCTTTGGAATCGCCCGGCCCGGCGCCATCGGCGGGCATCCTCCAGATGTCCCAAGTGCCCGCGCGGTCGGAGTTGAAGTAGATCCATTTGCCGTCGGGCGAATACTCGGGACCGTCGTCGTTGGCGCGCTGCGAAGTGAGCCGCTGTTCTTCCCCGCTGCCGTCGGCGAGGATGCGATAGAGGTTGAAGACTCCTTCGCGCTGGCCCACGAAGGCCAGCCAGCGCCCGTCCGGCGACCATCCGTGGAAGTAGCTGGGGTACTTGGGCGTGATGAGGCGCACCCCGGAGCCATCGGACGCGGAGACGTAGATCTGCGAGGCGGGCGTCGCGCCGCGCGCGGAGATGGCCAGCCGCTTGCCGTCGCGGGTGAAGCCGTGGTCGTTATTGCAGCCGGCGACCTGGCCGAGATCGATCTTTTGGAGTTCGACCGGTTTCTTATCGAGAGGCAGGCGCCACAGCGCGCCATCGGAATTGATCAGCAGATACGTGCCGTCGGCGGACCAGTTGGGGGCCTCGAAGACACGGTCGGCCGTGTAGATCACTTCGGTCTGTCCGGATTTCAGGTCGTATACCGAGAGCTTGCTGCGGATTCTTGGGGCGGGCGGTTGGGCGATCACATTTGAGAATACCGCAGTCTCCAAAACGCTCGCGTCGTGGGAGCACATTGCGAGCCCGGCGTACACCGGGTCCTTGAGAGCCACGGTCGCCGTGCGCGATTCGTCGCCGGCAAATACCGTGAAGCGGTCGCCGCGCCGCTCGATACGGATTCGCGCCGGCGCCTTCTGCGCAAGCTGGATCTCCTGGGTGGGAGCGCCGGCGGCAGGGCGGAATTGCAGCGAGGTGAGGCCGTCGCCATGCAGCGCCACGTCGGCGTACGGGGCGTCGGGTTCGAGCCCCTGTCGGAACATCAGCGCTGCCTTGCGGTGCGCCACCGCGCCTGCTCCCAGGAACTTCACGTCCGCGGCGAGGACAAAGTCGCCCGACACGCGCTTCCAGACGAAGTGGAAGGCATCTTCAGCGCCCCAGATGTTCGCGCCGCCACCAGTCACACGATACTCCGCGCTGGCGGCGTCGAATTCCACAGCACCGGCGCGCGGAGTCACACCCACGTCGGTGGCATTCTCGAACACGCCCAGATTGGGAGCGGCAGCGCACAGGAGAAGAACAGACAGGAGCTCAGTCATATTAATACTCGACATCTTCCAAGAATAGACCTCGGGCGGGGGCGGTGGGGCCGGATTTCAGAGCTTCAAAGCTGTCCGCGGCCAGGTTGCCTTTGCCGATCTCAAGCAGCGTGCCGACGAGGTTGCGAACCATGTGCTTGAGGAATCCGCTGCCGCGGACGCGATACAGCAGGCGATCCCCCGCTAATTCGGCGCGCGAAGAGAAAATAGTGCGAACCTTCGATGCCCCCTCGCGGTCGCGATCGTCGGCGGCGGCGAACGCGGAGAAATCGTGCTCGCCCGCGAAGAGGGGCGCGGCGTCGAAGAGGCGGACCAGGTCGAGGGGATAAGGATAGTGATAGACGTAGCGCCGCTCGATGGGGGGACAGACTTCGCCGCGGAAGATGCGGTACTCGTAAGTCTTCGCGCGCGCATCGTAGCGGGGGTTGAAGGCGGCGTCCACTTCCTCGGCCGCGAAAATGCGAATGGCTCCCGGCAGCAGGCGGTTCATGGCCCGCTTGAGGTTCTCGGGCGGGATGGGGTTCGAGAGCGAGAAGGCGGCCACCTGCGCGAGGGCGTGGACACCGGCGTCGGTGCGGCCGGAGCCTTCGACGTGCACGGGCTGGCCCTCGATCTCTCCGAGAACGTCCTGGAGCGTGCCCTGGATGGTGGAGAGGGCGGGCTGCACCTGCCAGCCATGGTAGTCCGTCCCGTCGTAAGCGAGCGTGATCTTGATGCGGCGCATCAGGCGACCGGCGCGGGGCGGGAGCCCGGCTTGGCCACCGGGACCCCCTGCTCGCAGAGCGGGCAGTGATCCGGGGGATAGGTGACCACGGTGAGAGTGACGAGCGAGACCCGGGGCGCTCCGACCTCGGCGTGCCCGCCGCTGCGGTCGATGATGGAACCGGCCGCCAGGACGCGGGCTCCGGCGGCGAGCAGGCACTCGACCACTTCGCGGGTACTGCCGCCGGTGGTGACCACGTCCTCGACGACCACGACTGACTCCGCCGGTTCGACCGAGAAACCGCGGCGCAGGATCATTTTGCCGGCAGGGTCACGCTCGGTGAAGATGGCGCGGGCGCCGAGAGCGCGCGCCACTTCGTGGCCGATGACCACGCCGCCCAGTGCGGGAGAGACTACCGTTTTCGCCTCGAGGCCGGGAACGAGCGAGCGCAAGGCGGAGGCGAGCAGAGACCCGAGCTGCTCGGCGTGCCGGGGATGCTGGAGCACCAGCGCGCACTGCAGGTACTCGGGGCTGTGCAGACCGCTGGTGAGGCGGAAATGGCCGCGGAGATAGGCGCCGGTTTCGTGGAAGAGGTCCAGGACCGGGTTGGTGAGAAGGTTCACAAGAGCTTACTATATCATCCGGGCGGCGCGGCTGGACCCGATCGAATCGCTGCGCCGCGAGTGCGAGTGGGTGTAACGACGGGGCGTGGGTGAGGGAAAACGCGCAAGTGGGTCAGAGACAGAGTGTATGGTGGCGAGTTTTCTTGGGTTTAGGGTTTGGCAAGCGTATTGCAGGGATAAGGTCAAACATAAGTCGTCATTGACTTATTAGCATCCCCGGCGACGGGACCCAGCCTGTCGCCAGCCCCTCTGAGTGAAGCCCCGAGTTCCCAAAACCCGGGGCTTCTTTGCTTTAGCTTCATTATGCGGGGGCAGTATCGCGCGTCAAGATGAGTTAACATTAATCTTTGTCGGATTCAGCGGCTCCAGGGACATTGGGAAGCGCCAAGGCGGCAGGGTGTACACTGACGCGGACCCAGGAGTACAAAACGCGAACCCCGGCTAGTACTTAATATATGAGGCTCCGTCCCAGATCGATAAGCGGAAGCCCACGAGGGACGCCCGATACCCACCGCGGAACGCTCTCCTGAAGTCCCTCTCGATTCCGGTCTGGCCCGCTCCGGCGTCAAAGGCTACGCGGTTGCCGTACTGGCAGTAGCTGCCGCGGTCCTCATCCGGACGGCGCTCGATCCCCTCCCCCGCGACAAGGCGCCGCTTCTGGTGTTTGTGTGCCGCCTTCTCGAACGGGACGGGCACACCGTGATCCGAGCGCACGACGGGTCTGAGGCCCTCGCGCTGGCGCGGGAGCACGGCCCCAAGATTCGCGTGCTCGTGACCGATATCCGCATGCCTGGGATAGGAGGTCGCGAACTGGCTTCCGCGGTGGTCCGCATGCACCCGCATATCGGTGTGATCTACATGTCCGGCTTTGCGGAGGAACAGTTCGAGAAGGGCGCGATCGCACTGCTTAAGCCGTTCCCGCCGGAGGCGCTCAAGGCTGGCCTGAACCGGCCATCCATGCGGCGTCCCGCATAAGGCGCAGCATCCAGGCTACTTCTTGGACTTGACGGTGCCGGTCACCTGGGTGGCGCCATCGGCGACGGAAACCGTAACCATAGCCTGGCGCTGCTCGCCCTCGTCCTGGCCGGTCACCATGCCACCGCTGTCCTGCTTCAGGGTGGAGACCTTCAGGCCGGCGCCCTTGAGTCCGGCTTCGTAAAACTGGAGCACCTGCGCGGGGGCGTCATTCGTGCTGAACTGAAAACCGGCGGCGTCGCTGGCGCTGTCGGAAAACGAGTAGGTGCCGCGCGGCGTCACGCCGGAATAGACTGGGAACCAGGAGGGCAGCTTGAGGGGACCGCCGGCGCCGAACGTGGCGGAGCCCTCGGAGGACTGGACCTTCATGCTCCCGGATTCCCCCTGGCCCTCGACGGTGACCCTCTCGCCGCCTTCGCCCTCGAACGAGATTCTGCCTCCCTTGACGTCTTCGAGGTTCAGGGTGACGGTCTTTCCGGTTCTCTTGTCGCGGATCACAACCTTGCCACGGCCCTCGTCCACCGATATCACTTCGGCGTTGGGATTGGCGGCCAGCGCGAGCCTGGCGATGGCTGCGGCGGGATTCTTCTGGAACACGTGCCAGCCATAGGAAAGGGCGACCATGGCGGCGATGCCGATGAGCAGAATGAATCCCGCACAGCCCAGCAGAACCCAGACCACCGGGCTGGTTTTCCTGGGAACCGGCGGGGGCGGCGGCGGTGGGGGAGCGTAGGTAGCCATCGAAGCGATCTCCTTAAATCAGGATTGCGACTGCCCTGACGGGAAGATTATAGCAGGACGGGGGGCGCCGCCCAACGTTGCGATACCATGGGAGATTCAGGGAACAGACGGCTGCAACCGAGCGTCTTAGATTGCTTGAGGCATCTGAACCCGAATCGAGGTGCGACCCCATGATCTCAGTCCAGCGCGGCATTGCCGTAGTCTGCGTTCTTCTGCTTCTGGCGCCCATGGCGGGCGCGCAAGGCCCAGCCATCCAGAGCAACGGCGGCGGGCGGTTCTCGGGTCTGACCCGAAACTACCGGTTCCAGGAGCTGGCGCCCGTCGATCTGGCGAACTCGAATCGGCTGGAGTCGCTGCTGCGGGCGGGTAACATCTACCTTTCACTTCAGGACGCGATCGCGCTGGCGTTGGAGAACAACCTGGACATCGCCTACCAGCGTTATGGGGGGATGAACGCGTCGGCGAACGTCCTGCGGGCCCAGTCGGGCGGACCGCTGCGCGGCGTACCCACGAATGTGCAGACGGCGACCACCAGCGCGCTCTCCCAGGCGGGAGTGACCAACGTGGCGGGCACCGCCAGTGCCTCCTCGAGTTCCGGTACCACCTCCGCCGGGGGCACGATCATTACCGCGACCGGGACCTCCATCCCGAATTTCGACCCCTCGGTCTATTTCCTGTACGCCGGGTTCCACCAATCCAGCCCCCAGGCCAACACGGTGACCACGGGCACTACCAGCGTCGTGGTGAACGGCACAACCTCGAGCTTCGGCTACAGCCAGGGATTTGCGACCGGCACGTCGGTGTCGGCGAGCTGGAACACCACCAAGGTTTCCTCCAACAACCTGTACAACCTTCTCAACCCAAACTCCGTCGCCAACCTCAATCTGACGGTCACTCAGCACTTGCTGCAAGGATTCGGGCTCGCGGTGAACACCCGGAACATTCGCATCGCCCGCAACAGCCAGAAGATCACCGACATGGCGTTCAAGCAACAAGTGATTGTCACGGTGGCGCAGATCATCGCGGCGTATTGGGACCTGGTGAGCTTCGGGGAAAACGTGAAGGTAAAGGAACAGGCGCTGGCGCTGTCGCAGAGACTTTACGAGGACAACAAGAAGCAGGTCGAGATCGGCACCCTGGCTCCGATCGAGATCGTGCGCGCGGAGTCCGAGATGGCGACCAACCAACAGGCGCTGGTGAACGCACAGACCCAGGTGCTCCAGCAGGAGACTCTGCTCAAGAACGCGCTGAGCCGGACCGGCGTGGCCAGCCCCAGCATCTCGGAAGCGCACATCATTCCGACGGATCGCATCCGGATTCCGGATTTGGCGCAAATCGAACCGGCTCAGGACCTGGTTGCGCGCGCGCTCGAGAACCGTCCGGAAGTGGCGCAGGGTCGCATCGGCATCGAGAGCACCAAGATCGGCCTGCAAGGAACGAGACAGGAGTTGTGGCCGTCGCTGGATGTGCAAGCTTCCTTGCAGAATAACGGACTGGCCGGCCAACTGACCCCGGTCGGAGGCGCGGATCAGTTCTTCATCGGCGGGTTCGGCACGGCCATGTCGCAGGTGTTCAGGCGCAACTTCCCCAACTATTCGCTGGGATTCCAGTTGAATGTCCCGCTCCGCAACCGCGCGGCCCGGGCCGACATGGTGATGGACCAGATCAGTCTGCGGCAGCAGGAGCTGAGCCAGCAGCGGCTGATCAACAGCATCCGGGTGGACGTGCGGAACGCCCTAATCGCGGTGCAGCAGGCGCAGGCGGCCTACCAGGCGGCGGTGAAGGCCCGCCAACTGGCGGAGCAGGTGCTGGATGCCGAGCAGAAGAAGTACGCGCTCGGCGCCTCGACCATCTTCTTCGTGATCCAATACCAGCGCGACCTGGCGCAGGCCCGCTCCAACGAGGTCGCGGCGGAGAGCGTATCCGCCAAGGCGCAAGTGCAGCTCGACCAGGCGGTGGGCCGGACGCTGGAAGTGAACAACATCTCGATCGACGAAGCCCTGAAGGGGAAAGTAGCGCGGGTGCCGAGCGCGCTGCCGGCGGTTCAATAAGGCGACCGGGGTCGGGAGTTTCGGGAGTCGGTCAGCTTCAGGGAATGGACGGGAACAAGATTGGACGCACGTGCACGCGCAGTCGCTCAAGCTCGCTTGCATTGTGTCTAAGGAGCTGGTGCCCCCAAATCGTGTCAGCTTCGTCACGGCAATCCCGCGCCATCGCCAAACCGATTTCCTCGTAAGATCCCAGGTTGGCCTTCTTCAGGGCTTCCGGGTCGGTTAAGGCACCGAGAATAAAAACACGCTCGGTCAAATGCTCCGGAATCCCGGCCTTGGCGTCTTGCAGCCTCTCTTCGCTGCCATCGAAGTCGATCAACAGAACCATAAAGCGGTCTCGAAAACGATCCATGGTAACGACGTGGTCTGAAACAAGACACTTCAGGACCTTGCTCCAACCGCCTGCCTCCGGGAGCACCTGAATCTTCCGAGTCGAGAGATACGGATCCAGAAGGAAGCCATTCGCCACTTGGCGGTTGGCGACCGCCGTTCGGCTGTCCGTATGACGCGATTGATCCCGGACAGGTGAAGACTCCACCGGCGCCCCTGAGGTCCCGAAGTGGGCAGCGGCTGAGGCTTTTCAAGCCGACCCACTATCGGAGTTTCGGATGCCAAGGATACGGTTTGGGGCCACCCCACTTTCGTCTTTGCTATATTCAAGACATCGATTCCAGAAGGGACGAAGAGGAGGCGGGCGTGAGTCGAACGAAGGAACCAGAGGAGAGAGCTACGTCCAGGGCCGGTTTCTCGCGCCGCGGTTTCATCCGCGGAGTCGGTTTGGGGAGCGGCGCGCTGAGCGCAGGCGTGCTCGAGGGGGAGGCGGCGGCGCAAGCGCCGGGGGCCAAGGTCGTCGGTCCCGGTGCGGCGCCGGTGACGCTCAAAGTGAACGGCAAGGTGCACCAGCTCAGCCTCGAGCCGCGGGTGACCCTGTTGGACGCGCTGCGCGACCGGCTGGGTTACACCGGAGCCAAGAAAGTGTGCGACCGCGGGGTCTGCGGGGCCTGCACGGTGATGCTGGACGGCAAGGCGGTGTACGCGTGCAACGTGCTGGCCATCGAGGCGCAAGGCAGGGAGATTCAGACCATCGAGAGTCTCTCGGAGGGCGGCACGTTTCACCCGGTGATCAAGGCGTTCGTGGACCACGACGCGCAGCAGTGCGGCTTCTGCACTCCGGGATTCGTGATGGCGGCCAAAGCGTTTCTGGAGCAGAATCCGAATCCCTCCTACGAGCAGGTGAAGGCGGGGCTGGGCGGCAACCTGTGCCGCTGCGGAACCTACATGGGCGTTCGGAAAGCGGTGTTGCAGGCCGCCAAGGAAATGAAAGGAGCACCGCATGCCTGACACTCCCGATTACAGTTGGCCTGCTGTCGAGAAACGGCGGGTGATCGGCAAGCGCACCTCGCGCCTGGATGGCTACGCCAAGAGCTCCGGAACGGCGAAATACTCATACGACATCCAGCGGCCGGGGCTGCTGTATGGCGCGGTGCTGACCTGCCCCCACGCGCACGCGCGCCTCACCAGCATCGATGCGGGCGCGGCCCAAAAGAGCAACGGCGTGACGGCGGTCGAGCTGCTGGCCAAGCCGGGCGAAGAGATCCATTACGCCGGCTATGAAGTGGCGGCGGTGGCGGCGACGTCGGAAGATCTGGCCCGGGACGCGCTGCGAAAGATCAAAGTGGAGTACGAGGTGTTGCCGCACTTGGTCAGCGAGCGGGATCTCGCGAAAGCGGGCAGCCGCGCCAAGCCGAGCGGCGAGCAGGTGACCGGCGACCCGGACCAGGCGTTCAAGGACGCCGACGCGGTCTCGGAAGGCTTCTACGGCATTCCGGTGATCAACCACTGCTGCCTGGAGTCGCACGGACAAGTGATCGAGTGGAAGGGAAATCAGTTCGAGTACTGGCCCTCGACGCAGAACCTGTCGGGCATTGGCGGCGACCTGGCGAAGGTTCTGGAGATTCCCGCTACCAGCGTGCACACGCACATGGACGTGATGGGCGGAGGGTTCGGCAGCAAGTTCGGGCACGACCGCTGGGGCGAGTTTGGCGCACGCCTGTCCAAGAAAAGCGGCGGCCGCGCCGTAAAGCTGTTCCTGGATCGCTCGACGGAGTTGCAGATTGCCGGAAACCGGCCGTCGTTGTTCGCCAAGATCAAGCTGGGCGGGAAGAAAGACGGCACGATGACGGTGTGGCAGTCGGAGAGCTGGGCGACCGGCGGCGTCGGCGGGGGCGGTCTTCCCGCAGGCCAACTTCCCTACGTCTTCCGCGGCGTTCCGAATAAGCGGATGACTCACACCTCGGTGTCCGTGAATGCCGCCGAGGAGCGGGCCTGGCGCGCGCCGAACAATCCGCAGCTCTCCTATGTGACCTGCTGCGCGATGGAGGATCTGGCCGCCAAGCTGAACGTGGACCCGGTAGCGTTCTTCGACAAGAACCTGGATTACGCGGGCAAGATTCCGGGGCCGGAGGCGTATCGCGCGCAGTTGAAGAAAGCCGCGGAGCTGGCGGAGTGGGCCAGGCTATGGCATCCGCGGGGGCAGTCCGGATCGGGCAGCGTCAAGCGGGGGCTGGGTATCGGCTTCAACGCGTGGGGAGGCCTGGGACATCCGAGCAAGTGCCTGACGACGATCAATCCGGACGGCACGGTGAAGGTGGAACTGGGCAGCCAGGATCTGGGTACCGGGACGCGCACGGTGATCGCGATGGTGGCGGCGGAGACGCTGGGGCTGCCGGTGGCCGCCGTCCAGGTGCGGATCGGGGACAACAAGTATCCGCCGTCGGGACCATCGGGCGGCTCCACGACGGTGGGCGGCGTGTCGGCCTCGACGCGCAAGTCCACCATGAACGCGCTGGCCAAGTTATTTGAAGTAGTGGCTCCGGCGCTCGGCGTTCCGGCGGACCAGCTCGAAGCCGCCGACAGCAAGATCCAGGTGAAGGGCAGCCCGTCGAAGAACCTGACCTGGAAGGCGGCGTGCCGGAAGCTGGGCACGAAGAGCATCGCGGAGATGGGCGAGAACGCGCAACGCGGCCCGGGCGGGTTGATCGGCTCGGGAGTGGGCGGAGTGCAGATCGCCGACGTGAGCGTGGACACGGAAACGGGCATCGTCAAGATGAACCGGGTGGTGGCGGTACAGGACTGCGGTCTGGTCATCAACCCGAAGACGGCCGAGAGCCAGTGTTTCGGCGCGGTCCTGCTCAGCATCAGCGCCGCGCTCACCGAAGAGCGTGTAATGGATCCGGTGACGGGGCGGATTCTGAATGCGGACATGGAGTTCTATAAGTTGACCGGGATCGGCGACGTGGGGGAGATCATCGTGCATCTGAACCGCGAGCCGGAGCACGATAAGCGGGGCGTGATCGGGCTGGGCGAGCCGCCGGTGATCGGCGGGATCGCCGCGATCGCCAACGCGGTGACCAACGCCATCGGGGTACGCCCGCCGGTGGTTCCATTGACCCCCGACAAAGTGCTGGCGGCGCTGGAAGGGAGGAACGCCTGATGGAAGCCTTCGAGTACGCGAATCCGGCCACGGTTCAGGAGGCGCTGGGCCTGCTCGGCAAGCGCTGGGAAGACGCGAACGTTCTGGCGGGCGGGACCGACCTCCTGAGCCTGATGAAGGACTACATCCAAACGCCCAAGCGAGTGGTGAGTCTGAAGGGCATCAAGGAGCTGGGGGGGATCGAGAAGACGGCGGCGGGGCTGCGCATCGGCGCGATGGTCACGCTGGCGGAGCTGCTGGCGAACACGGAAGTGCTGGCGGAATATCCTTCGCTGGCCGAGGCCGCGCGGGGAGTGTCGAGCATGCAGCTCCGCAATATTGGGACGGTGGGCGGCGACCTGTGCCAGCGACCGCGCTGTTGGTACTTCCGCCTGGGCTACGGGCTGCTGGCGAAAGGCCCGAGCGGGGAGAGCCTGGTGGAGAAAGGCGACAACCGCTACCACGCCATCTTCGATAACAAAGGCCCGGCGTACTTCGTAAGCGCGTCGAGTTTCGGGCCGGCGCTGGTGGCGTTGGGGGCCAAGGTGAAACTGGTGTCGGCGGCGGGAAGCCGCGAGCTGCCGGTGGAGAAGTTCTTCCTGGCGCCGCGGGACGAGAAGGGTCGCGAGAACGCGCTCCAGCCTGGCGAGATCCTGACCGAGATCCTGGCGCCGCCGGGGGCGGGCGTGCGGAATGCGACCTACGAAGTGCGGCAGAAGGAGGCGCTGGACTGGCCCCTTGCGGCCGCTTCGGTGGCGCTTAAGATGAGGGGCAACTTGGTGGTCAGCGCGCGGATCGTGCTGGGCCATGTGGCGCCAACTCCGTGGCGCGCGACCGAGTCTGAGAAGTCGCTGGCTGGCAAGGTGGTAAACGCGGCGGTGGCGGAAGCGGCCGGGAAGGCGGCAGTCGAGGGTGCGACGCCGCTCGGCGGGAACGCCTACAAGGTCCAGTTGGCGCGAGTGGCGGTGAAGCGCGCGCTGCTGGAGGCGGTAAAGGCGAGGGCGTAGCCATGGAAGACAGCGACCGTTGCGAGAATCTGCGTTGGAAGGGCCTGCTCATCGATCCCGAGCAGGAGGCGCCCAGCGGAGGAGACCACATCTTCTGGTGTTTGAAGACACAGCTAGTTCTGGGGCCGGACGGCAAGCTGGTGGACAAGTACGAGTGCAACGCGGCGCGGTCCTGTTATAAGGCGCTGTAGACGGGAAGGCTCCGTGAGCGTATGGAGGGCGGACTTTGAGTCCGCGCGGGGCTTCAGACCCGCGGCGCCGCGGGGCTCAAGCCCCGCGCGGGGTGAAACCCGCCCTCCGATTCTCTCTGGCTCTCCACTTTGGCATCGCGCACCCCTGCTTTAGTCCACCCGCCGCTCGCCCGGACTTTGCTACCGTACAGGTAGACACTCATGGGCGACAAACTGGAACTCCCGGAAGACGAATGGCGGCGACGGCTGACGCCGGAACAATTCGAAATCGCGCGGCGCAAGGGGACCGAGCGGGCGTTCACGGGCGAACACTGGGACCGGCACGACGCGGGCCTGTACCGCTGCGTGTGCTGCGGCACGCCGCTGTTCTCCTCGGAAACCAAGTTCGAATCAGGGACCGGCTGGCCCAGTTTCTCGGCTCCGGCGGACCAGGAGAGCGTCAGGACCGAGACCGACACCGGTCACGGCATGCGGCGCACCGAGGCGCTGTGCAGCAAGTGCGGCGCGCATCTCGGGCACGTTTTCGAGGATGGCCCGAAACCTACGGGTCTTCGTTACTGCCTCAACTCGGCCGCCCTCAAATTCGAGAAGATGTAACGGGAGGCTCCCTTGATCGCTCACGTGTTGTTGCTGGCGGCTGCACTGGCCACGCCGCGCACCATGCGGCTCGACTACATTCACACGGGTAACGCCACCGAAGAACATTTCGCTCTGGACGGGCTGGCGTTGGAGGGCGAATGGCCGGGGCGGCTCGACCGCGTCATCGACGATACCAACCTGGGGAAATACCTGTTCGAGGTCATCGACCGGAAGACCAACCAACTCCTGTATTCGCGGGGGTTCGCGAGCGTCTACGGGGAATGGGAAACCACGCCGGAGGCGAAAGCGCAATGGGGGGCGTTCAGCGAGTCCGTGCGCTTCCCGGCGCCGGCGGGCCCGGTGCAGGTGGTCGTCAAAAAGCGGGATCGCCAGAACGCATTTCGCGAGGTCTGGTCGCTGGTGGTGGATCCGGCCTCGTCCACGGTGGATCGCAGCGCGCCGCCCGCGTTCAAGGTTTGGGCGGTCATGAAGAACGGGGAGCCGCGCGACAAGGTGGACCTGCTGCTGCTCGGCGACGGCTACACGGCCGCCGAGATGGATAAGTGGCACAACGATGCGCGGCGGTTGACCGAGTTGCTGTTCGCCGCCTCCCCATTCAAGGAAAGGCGCAGCGCGTTCAACGTGTGGGCCATCGATACGCCCGCCGAGCAGAGCGGCGTCTCGCGGCCCTCGGATGGGTTCTACCGGCGCTCGCCGTTGGGCGCGAGTTACGACGCGTTCGGCTCGGAGCGCTACGTCCTGACGTTCGCCAACAAACGGCTGCGCGAGATCGCGGCCGCGGCGCCGTATGAGTTCATCGAGATTGTGGTGAACAGCCGCACCTATGGCGGCGGGGGCATCTTCAACCAGTACGCCACGGTGGCCTCGGACAACCAGTTCTCGCCCTACGTCTTCGTGCACGAGTTTGGGCACCACTTCGCCGGGCTGGCCGACGAGTATTACACTTCCGACGTGGCTTACGGACCTTCCACCGAGCGCCTGGAACCCTGGGAGCCCAATGTGACCGCCAACCCGAAAGCCCCGCGGTGGGCGGACCTGATCGCGCCGGGCACTCCGCTCGCCACGCCCTGGCCCAAAGAGGCCTTCGAGGACGCGCAGAAGCAGTACCAGACGCAGCGCCGCGCCATCCGCGCCGAGCATCGTCCCGAGCAGGAGATGGAAGCCCTGTTCCTTCGGGAAAAGGAGCTGGAGACCAAGCTGCTAAGCTCCGGACCCAACGCGGGCAAAGTGGGGGCCTTCGAAGGAGCGATGTACGAATCGCGCGGCTACTACCGCCCACAAACCGACTGCATCATGTTCAGCCGCGACTCGGTCGGCTTCTGCGCCGTTTGCCGCCGCGCCATCGAGCGGGTGATCGACCTGTACGCTTCGGGCAAGTGAGCGGGCGGGCGGCCAGGGGTTGGGGTAAGCTGAGTGGCGGCGCACACGGGTAGTGACTTGACAGTGCAGCCAGCGCTTTTCTCGACGCTCGTTCGCGGACGCGGGAACTACCCACTTCCGCGGTGGGATGCCGGCGTTCTGGAGCGCCTTGCCTCCCACCCCGAGGCGGCCAAGCCATCTGGCCAAAGCGATTGGCGACTCAATCGGTCCGAATGGTTACGGCTTCATCTTGCGACAAAGTCCCAGCGCGCCCAGAAGGAACATGCCGAGGATGGACATCCCGGCCGGTTCTGGCACGGCGCTACTTCCCTGACGCAGTTGGGCTATGGCGAAATCATCCCCCGTGGAGTCGTTGATGTCGATGCGGCTGATCCAGTTTCCAGGCGTGTTGTCCTGCAGAGCAAACAACAACGCGCCGGAGCTGCCATTTGGGCTCCGAGTAATCGTGGCAATCAATACGCCCAACTGGTTGTAAAAGGACGCACCGACGCTCTCCACCGCAAAATCATCCGGTTCGAGTTCAAATCCAGCGGTATTGTCCTGTGCCGTAAGGGTAAGAGTTAAGAGGCTGCTCCCGACGTTGAAGAGTACGTTCGGAGTGCAGCTCTCGGTATCCGGGGGGCAACTCCACGTGCCTCAACTGTTCGGGACGTTCCGTTGTGACAGTGGGTTGCTGAAGTTGAACGTGCCGAGGGATGAGATGGTATTGCCGGACCCATCTCCACCGCCGTAGTTGGTCGTGGACGTCAGGTAGACGCCGGTTGGCTGATCGAAGACTGTGAAGATGTCGCCCGCAAAAGCAGGCAAGCTCAAAAGCAAGGCGCCTAGGATAGCGAGTGTTGCGAGTCGTGAGTCTTTCATGCCGATACTTCTCCTCCAACCATCATGAGACAGGGTTATCCGAAAACATTCCCATATTACGTGAGGAACCTCACAACCGCAAGGCCAAGAACGCCGGCGTGGTACCAGTACGTCAGTCCTGGTACTCTAGCCGAATCGAGGTACTCGGCGGGTGAGGCTTCGCGCGCGTGCCGCTCGATTCAGTTCCCGATCAGCGTCGGCCTGTTCGGTCGTGCGCGAAAGCTCAAACGTCGAATACCGCCCCGGTGTCCGCGCTGGTCACGTGCAGCAGGTAGCGGGCCAGCCAGCCGTGCTTGACCTTGGGTTCGAAGGGGGGCAGGGCGGCCAGGCGCTCGCGGATCTCCTCGTCCTTAATCTTCAGTTCCAGCCGGCAGGTCTTGGCGTTGATGTAGATGGTATCGCCTTCCCGAATGGCGGCGATGGGGCCGCCGGCCGCGGCTTCCGGCGCGACGTGGCCGATGCACAGGCCGCGCGTGCCGCCGGAGAAGCGGCCGTCGGTGATGAGCGCCGCGCGCACGCCCGCGCCCACCAGCGCCGCGGTGGGCGAGAGCATCTCCTGCATGCCGGGGCCGCCGCGCGGGCCTTCGTAGCGGATCACCACAACCTCTCCGTCCTTCACCTGGCCGGCCAGGATGCCGCTGAGGGCGTCCTCCTGCGACTCGTAGATGCGCGCCTTTCCCTGGTACTCCATCATGCTCGGATCGACGCCGGCGACCTTCACCACCGCTCCCTTCGGCGCCAGGTTGCCGAACAGAACCGCCAGACCACCGGTTTCGGAAAACGGCTTTTCGACTGTGCGGATGACGTCGCCGTCGGCATCCGGCGCGCTGGCCACCGCGTCGCTTAGCGTGCCCGCGACGGTCGGGACATCGAGCTTCAACCCGGTGTTCTTCCTGCGGTTCACTTCCTTGAGAATGGCGGGGATTCCGCCGGCGCGGTGGACGTCCTCGACGTGCACCTCGGGGCGGCTGGGCGACACCTTACAGATGTTCGGCGTCGAAGCGGAGATTTCGTTCAGGCGAGCCAGGTCGAAGGGGATGCCGGCCGAATGCGCCAGCGCCAGCGCGTGCAGAATCGTGTTGGTGGAGCCGCCCATGGCCATGTCGAGCACGAACGCATTCACCAGCGCCTGCTCGTTCACGATGTCCAGCGGCCGG